>JBHPIW010000036.1:0-21445 GCA_042568495.1 Fidelibacterota bacterium
GTCCAATGTGCAAATACGAATTATCGGTCGGTTATTCGAGCCTATTTACTCTCGACCGTACCTATTGTAATATGAGGTGGGCTGAAATAGACCTCTGCTATCGCAAGCACATACTCCTTGAATTCCTCGGGCGTCGAGAGCACAGTTCCCTCGCTCCACCCAGCCGCAATCAAATATTCATAGCTCATGTCTTCAGAGAAGTCCACTTTATATACATGATTTCCACTCCAGCTGGAGATTAAGTGGTATTCTGGAATATAATTCGGCTTAACTGCTAGCGCAGTTCCTACGTAATCAACCGTAAGTCNTTGAAGGCCTTCAATATCATCAGGATTGCGAATTTCTTCGGGCCCAGCTGAGATTACGACTCCACCATGTTCGTAAAATAACACCTGATTCGGATTCCTTTTCATCCCTACACCAAGTCGGGTCGATTCATCACTTGGATTATACTGAAGGTATTTCACTCTGCAGGTTGAAAAGCTGTGATGAGCGTAGACAGTGTATAGTTGCTCCAATTCATACGTACCGCTCCCTGTTTGCCAATTCATTGTCTTGACCTTAACCATACTCCTGAGCGGACCGTTGACCACGACATCAAATGCATAACGAGTATCAGAGATTTGACCGGCATTAAACACGCGTGAAGGACTTTTTTCCTGCTGGGGCGTAAACCGTGGTCGAGAAACTGAATCAGGATAATCAGAATGCTCAAAGACACAAATGCCTCCCCCACCAAACGACACACTAACTCCCATGATATCCGAGCCCATGTCAAAAGGAACGCCGTAACCATCAAGGTTCCTGGTATACAATTCCTTGGCCATCAGTTGACTCGTCCGTTTCCCGTAGACATCGCAATCGGTTGGATACCACAACTTCCACCCAACATGCTCAGACTCCCAAAATGGGACCAGATGCCTCATGTAGCTGCCAATTCCGGCGTGAGTAGCATGAGGATTCCAGCCCCTACTGTTATATCCCAGATATACAAAGAGGCTTTTTGTCTCACGAGCCTTGAGGTCCATCATGAAGAACAGTTCATCCCAAATGCCATCCTTATCCAAATCATCGAGTTGATGAAAAATGTAATGACCGTTTTTCTCCGCTCGGGATTGATGAGTACCCTGCCGGGCAAGCAGCTCTTTAGAGGGTTCTTGATCAGGCGGCAATGCTGGATCAACAACGGTGATCCATAATTCATGCACATCCTGGACAGGAAAATCGTTCCGAGAGATAACCACCGGACAATTCTCAATTTCCATATCCAATTCGTTCGCTACTCTTACTTCCACCCGTTCGACCGGTCTGAACGAACCCTGCTCATACCAATCACCTTCATTAGAAGCAGCGAGATGTCCAGTGCCTTCCTCCCAGAGAGGACTTATTGCTAACAGAATTATTGCCTGGAATGTGATGCGCAAGGTAATACCTACATCTGAAGTGAGCTCATTCGTAATTCGGTTTGGGTATTCGTATTACTGAGAAGGTCGCATGTCTTCCCTGGCAGGTGAAAATGCGTCAATCAGGATGCCTTCCTCCAACGCAACAACGCCGTGTTCCATTTCCCCCGAAACCCAGAAGCTGTCACCGGCAGACAGGATCTCTTTCACCCCCTCGACTTCAACTTCGAACTGACCTTTTTCAACATATGTAGCCTGTTGATGAAGGTGAGTGTGAACCTCGCCTACAGCACCCTTTTCAAAATGTACACGGACCAGGGTGAGATCGGAGTCATATCCCAATAGCTGGCGTTTAATCCCATGACCAAGATCTTCTAATGGATTTGACTCGGATTTCAAAAAGGTTTTCATAGGATTTCTCCAATTTTAGACTTTCCTTAATACCCCAACAGCCTGGGCAGCATAAGGCTAAGGTCTGGTATATAGGTCACGAGCAGTAAAGCCAGGATCATGGCCACGTAAAGTGGCAGGAGCGGCTTGAACATCCCTGCGATGGAAGTCTTGCCGATACTACAGCCCACAAAAAGTACACTCCCAACCGGTGGGGTGCAGAGGCCTATGCAGAGATTCAGCACCATCATGATTCCAAAGTGCAGCGGTGTTACCCCCAGCTGCATCACCACGGGCAGAAAGATAGGCGTGAAGATCAGAATAGCGGGCGTCATGTCCATAAAAGTGCCTACGATCAGCAGGATCAGGTTGATAATGAGCAGGATGACTACCTTGCTGTCCGTCAATGCAATGAGGGAGGCGCTGATGTTCTGGGGGATATTCTCGTAGGAGAGTATCCAGGACATACCCCGGGAAGTGCCAATAAGCAGCATGACGATGGCAGTGGTTTCCACGGCTTTGAGCAGGATGGCGGGCAATTCGGCGACCTTTACCTCCCGATACACCGCGACCGACAGGATCAAAGAATAAAGTACGGCTACAGCGCTGGCTTCAGTAGCAGTGAAAATGCCGGCGATGATACCACCAATGACGATCACGATCAGCAGCAGGCTGGGGATGGCATCTGCAAATTTCCTGGCGGCAGTGATGAGGGGGGTCCATTCGCCGCGGGGGTAACCCCGTTGCAGCGAAATAATCCCCGCGACAGTAATGAGGCCCAGTCCAACGAGAATTCCCGGCAGATAGCCGGCAATGAACAAGGCTGCAATGGATACTCCGCCACTGGCAAGGGAATAGACGATCAGCACATTGCTGGGGGGAATCAGGAGTCCGGTGGTGGCGGCGGTTACTGTTACGGCAGTATTAAAATTCTTGTCGTAACCTTCCTTGTTCATGATGGGAATCATGAAGCCACCAATGGCGGAAGTAGCAGCAACAGCCGAGCCGGAGATCGCGCCGAAGAACATGCAGGCCAGAATATTCACATAGGCCAGACCACCCGGAAGCATACCAACGAGAACCTTGGCGAAATCGATGAGGCGCCGGGCGATTCCACCACGTCCCATAAGCAGACCAGACAGGATAAAGAATGGAATCGCCAGCAGGGCAAAGCTGTTGATACCGGTCGCCATCTGCTGGGCCACCGTGGTGATGGCAGGTCCGGGTGCGATAGTGAAGAGCATGGTGAGCAGCGTGGCCACACCAATGCTGATGGCGATGGGTACATTGCTTAGGAGCAGGAAGACAAAGCTGACGATCAGGACTACAATTGATAAATCCATCATCAAATCCTTACACTAGTCGATCATGCTGACTTCGTGGTCGTCGGCATCAGCTCGTTCGTGGCGAATAATTATAATAATGGACCGGAATGAGAAGAACATCATCAGGGTACCCGTGATAGGAAGGACCAGGTACACATAGCCCATGGGAATGCCCATGGCAGGCGAGATCTGGTGTAGGGTAAAGGTCAGATTGACCAGGCGCGAGCCACCGATCACCAGGACGAACAGAGCGAACAGTAGAACCACGCCATTGACCAGCAATCCCACCAGGTACCTTTGTATGCCTTCCAACTTGGCTGTCAGGACATCGATTCCCAGGTGCGCACGGGTATACAAGGCATAGCTGGCACCTAGAAGACCGATCCATATCAACAAGAAGCCTGCCAATTCCTCTGTGATCGAACTGGGATCCCGTATAATAAACCGGGTGAAAACCTGCCAGATCACATCCAGCACAATGGCCGACATCAGGGCCACGAGAATCCACGCAAGCACCTTGGTGATGAAAGCAGTAAATTTTTCCATCAACTTGGAATATCCTTTGTCATTCAATCCGCTCAATTTCCTGGATCAGATCGTAGATGGGAGTTCCCTTGTACGACGCGTGCATTTCGCGCACCGCTTCACGGAAGGGAGCCTTATCAGGATAGAGAATTTCAACTCCTCCCTCCTGTACCTCGCGGAGCGCTTCATTGCTGGCTTCCTGCCAGATCCGCTTTTGGTACTCAACTGATTCATCCACGGCTTCCTGCAGCCACGTCTGCTCCTGAGAAGAAAGATCGTTCCAGACCACCGTGCTCATGAGAAGGATGTCCGGTACGGCGGTATGCTCGTCAAGGCTGTAGTACTTACAGACCTCATAATGACGTGAAAGGTAGAAGCTGGGGGGATTGTTTTCAGCGCCATCAACGACCCCCTGTTGGAGCGAAGTATATAATTCCCCCCAAGGGATCGGGGTTGCCGAACCTCCCAACGCCTGTACCATTTTCACCGCGGTAATACTCTTCATGACCCGGATTTTCAGGCCTTCTAGATCTACCGGGGCCTGTATAGGTCGGTCCTTGGTGTAAAAACTGCGCGTTCCGGCATCATAATAGCACATCCCTCGCAGGAAGTACTGCTCCCCTGCCAGCAGGAGACGCCGGCCGATCTCACCGCTCAGTGCTTTCCAGCGGTGATTGTCATCCCGGAAGACATAGGGTACGCCAAAAACCTTCATCTCCGGAACGAAGGCTTCCAGGGGAGCGGTCGATACCTTGGTCATCGCCAGGCTGCCGATTTGCAGCAGCTCGATCAGGTCACGTTCTGCCCCCAGCTGACCGCCAGGATAGATATCCACACGCATGCGGCCACCGGATTTCTCAGCCACCTGCTCCGCCATGAACACCATTCCCTTGTGGACCGGATGGGTGGTATCCAGGACATGGGCGAGTTTGAGCACCTTCACGGATCGCTCGCTCACACAAGCCGATAAACAAACGAGAACCAGTATTGTTGCAATACGAATCAGTCTCAGATAGGGCATATGACTACGCATATCCGTTCTTATCATTAAAGCTTCGGAAGCTCCCGCACGCTTTTATACAGCTCCCACGCAATCTTGCGTGCCGGTGGTTCAGGATCGAAGATTCGATCAGGATTCAGATAAGACATTGATTCTCCGGCCTGATATTGATTTGGTTGTTTCAAAAGTGGTAGCTGCCTGCAGATTATCGCGCGAGCCAGCCACCATCTACAGCAATCGTGTAGCCATTCAGGTAAGAGGAAGCTTTGGAAGCCAGAAAAACGGCTACCCCTTTCAAGTCTTCTGGTTCACCCCATCTACCGGCGGGAATCCTGTCGAGAATGGCCTTATTGCGCTCTTTATCGGCTCGCAGTGGGGCAGTGTTCTCAGTTGCCATATATCCCGGGGCTATCGCGTTGACGTTTATGCCGTGTGGAGCCAACTCGTTCGCCATTAGCCGTGTGAGTCCCATGACCGCACTCTTGGAAGCGGTATAGGAAGGCACCAGGATCCCACCCTGGAAGGAGAGGAGCGACGCAATATTGATGATCTTGCCACCCTGTTTCCGCTTTATCATCTCCTTTGCGACTGCCTGCGACAAGAAGAAGAGGGATTTCTGGTTGATATTGATGACATCATCCCAATCTTTCTCCGAGAATTCCGGCAGGGGGGCACGGCGGATAATGCCTGCATTGTTAACCAAAATGTCGATGTGCTCGAACTGCTCCAAGGCTGTATTCACGATGGCAGGGATACAATCAATATTACTCAGATCGGCAGAGATTGAGATCGCTTCACGTCCCAATCCTTCAATTCTGCTCCGGGTATCATCTGATGGAATCAAATCAACCAGTGCTATATTTGCGCCCGCCTCCGCTAATCCCAGTGCTATCCCCTGTCCCAATCCTCTGGCAGCTCCAGTGACAACAGCTACTTTCCCATCCAGTTTGAAATCATCAAGAATCATCTTTTCTCCATAGTCGATAAATCCGGTTATGACCGCTAGGCCAGATCCTCCATAGATACGTGGGACATATCGCCGAATTCCTGATTTTCACCGCCCATGCCCCAGATAAAAGTGTAGTTTGACGTACCCACACCCGAGTGAATGGACCAGCTGGGTGATACAACCGCCTCCTGGTTTCGTATGACGATATGACGCGTCTGTTCTGGTTGACCCATAAGATGAAATACGACAGCATCTTCAGGGAGGTCAAAATAGAAATAGACTTCCATTCGCCTGGGATGTGTATGAGCCGGCATTGTATTCCAGACGCTGCCGGGTTTCAGTTTCGTCAAACCCATGACCAGTTGACAACTTTTTACACCATCAGGATGGATATATTTGTAGATGGTCCGTTCATTGGACTCTTCCATGGATCCAAGATGGACGGGTTCGGCCTCAGCTAACTTTATATGCGTGGTAGGATAATCCTTGTGGGCAGGATAACTGAGAAGATAGAACAATGCCGGGGATTTAGCATCATCATTGCTGAACTCTATCCGTTTGCTGCCACGACCGATATATAGTCCATCCAGATGCGAGAGTGCGAATTTCTCCTTATCAACAATAACACTCCCCGCCTGTCCAATATTGATTACACCTAGCTCTCGTCTTTGAGTGAAAAAATCTGAGGCCAATTCCGCGGCAACGCTCAACTCCAACTTTTTCATTACCGGTGCAGCCGAGCCCGTAATTGCCCGATCGATATCCGAGTAGACAAGTCGGATTATATCTGTCTCGAATAGCTGTTCAATGAGGAAAGCAGATTTCAGTTCTTCGGTTGTCATACGTTGATAACGAACCTCATCGGCAGACCTAAATGACTCCATTTATATCTCCAATAATTCTGTGATTATAATACACACAATCTACGAAACAGTAATGATCATTGCAGTTCATTGCCCGCAGGGATGGTTTTGATAGCAACTTCGATGGGATTGGCCAATCTCAGAGCAAACTCAGCTACATATGTATGCCATGTTTTTGCGTCGGGAAAATCACCACTTTTGTCCCAACCGGCGCCGGCATAGTAGACGGCTTTCATCATTAAATCCGTCGTCTTTGAGACCACGAGGTGATGACCGGCATCAGTGGTGACATCAACGATCTTCTTCGGATCCATAATGATTCCGGTACCCAGATGACCGTTGCCTTCGGTTCCCGGCTCCCAAAAACTGATGCAGCCGGCTTCCTGGTCCGCCACTAATTCTCCGATTCCCTGTTCTTCGTGAATGGCCAATCCTGCGGCGAAGCGTAGCTTTTCAACAACCCGTTTATATCTAAAGATACTCTCCATGCGGTTCAGGTTCTGACCCGCATCCAAACTGATCCGTTTTACCTCCGAAATCTCATTGCTCCCTAAAGACCAGGTAGCATACGACAGTTCACAGATGAAACGGATTGGTCCTTCCGCGATAATCTTCCATGAGTCGAAGGTATGTGAAGTATACATTCTACCATCTTGCCATATACCCAATCCACCACATCCTCGGGAGTTACCAACTTTATAGAAATCCAGTCCTTCACCGTGATCCTCATGGTAGGAATCCTCACCGTTCGCATACCACTTGTCTATAATCAGATACTTCACGCTTTTTGTCCACACATCAATACCGCTGCTTACTGTGCCGGTTTCACCCAAAGCGGGGCCGTACATCCTATATGCAATCTGGTCGTTCTCCCAAGCGAAATCATCCTCCCGCTCCGGTACAAACCGCCCGTAGACCAGTGGCTCCACATCTTCACCGGATGCTCGAGCTTGTCGGCTGATTTTGAAGGACTTGGTTGCCAGAGGCTCGAATGTTGTTTGAAATATGAGCAAATCGTAGTTCCCGTCCTGGTCTTCATCTATTGCCTGGTGCACAACCTGAATTCCCGTCTGCTCATCAACAATCCCAAGCCTGGTTGGCCGTATCCCTCCGAAGAAAGAATCTACCTGGGGCCACTGCAGCTCTATCGTCTCATTCTGACGGGTCAGGTCAAGAGTGTTCTGCGCTGATATTATCAGGTCCGGACCTTTGTTCGTACATGAGAAAAGTAGCAGCAGGGATCCTGCCCATAATAGAAAAATTCCGGCTTTCCCCCATGAAACCATTCGACTTCTCATGTTCAGCCTTTCTATTGAGTTACTTGATATCATTTTCCCTCCGATCCCACCACTTCCTCAATGCTTCAATGAAGTAGTAATCCCCACAGGGGTAGGATTCATCAATTCCCCAGCCACCATTATAATGGTAGACCGTATGGATCAGGATGCCCTCTTCGTGTTCCCTGCTGCTGCGGGTGTACAGGTAGTTGTCGATAAGTGAAGTTGCCATTGCATCGGCCTGACTGGAGTACTTCACTCTCAACTCATCGTCATCAACAAGCTCAGCCAACAGGTACATGCCGGATGCTGCGATTGCACCTGCAGAGGCATCCCGGTATACGTCGTCACCGGAAAGATCCAGGTCCCAGTAGGGAATCTGATCCTCGGGCAGGTACCGAATGAAATAGTCTGCCATACCGATGGAAGTCTGCAGGAACTCCTTCTTCCCGGTCCGTCGATAGGTATTGGCGAAGCCATAGATCCCCCAGGCCTGCCCACGCGCCCAGGTTGATTCATTTGCAAAGCCTTGCCGGGTTCGTTTTTCTATCAGCTCACCGGTCGTGGGATCCCACTCGATCACATGATAGGACGAGTAATTATCCCTGACAATCTCCCTGCGCGCGGTCTCGGCATGGGCCAATGCGATCTGATACAGTGAATCGGCACCGGTTTCCTGGTAGGCCCAGAAAAGGAGTTCCAGGTTCATCATAGTATCAATGATCATCCAACCCTCGCGCCGGTCCGTGCCCAATTTGCCCCAGGCGCGGATAAACTTGCCTTTGTGATTATACCGTCTTGCCAGCATCTGGGATGCTTCGATGCCCGCGGTTCGATACTTGTTTTTTCCGGTCTTTTCATACGCTTCCACGCATGAGGGCATGAAAATGAAACCCATGTCATGCGTGTTATCCAAATCAGTATAGGACAGCAGATGATCAGCATGCGCGAGAGCCCTGCGCTCCAGTTCATCGTTGGCGGTTATCTCATACATCAACCAGAGCTCACCAGCAGTAAAACCGGCAAACCAGTTGCCCCTTCCTTCCTCGAGAAAGGTCCATCTGCCATTAACGGTGAATTGGGGAAATTTTCCGATCCGCTGAAAGATATCATCCTTTGCCAGCAGCTGCTTTTCAACTGCTTTGATGACGGCATCAGATTTCGATTTCCCACAGCTGTTGAAAAGAAGGAAACCCACTACGGAAACGAACGGTACTAGAAGAATTGCCTTTTTCATGCTCATGACTTTCCCGATTCCCTATTCAAGTTTTTGCTATCATTGAGTGTTGCCTTGATATTCAAAAGCGCCCCGATCAACAACATCATTATATGGAACAGGATGACCGAAATAATCCTTTGTGGCATGGCTCGGCAATAAAATTCCCGAGTCAATTGCCGGCGAGGTGGATTTCAATTGATATCCACCGGCGATCTCCCAGCCATTCTGGCCACTGCCGACGTCGACGAACTCCGGATCGGCTGTTATTTTGTGTGGATCATCCGGCTCATTGGCGGCAGAGTTTCCTGCGAAGATATTGTAGTCAAAAACGTTATTGGTGCTTTCACCGAAGTCGTAGTAGTTGCCAGTACCAAGGTTATAGATGATATTGTTAAAGTATTCAACACCATCTGGATAGCCACCCCAGCTCTTATGCCAGATAATTTTTATGCCTGACTGCTTAGGTCCGAGGTAAATCGTATTGTTGTAAACCAGGGAGTTCGTAGGCGTTCCTGAAACGCGGAACACATGATGGCCATTATTCACATAGACATTATATCGAATAATGGATCCATCATTAAAGGAGGTCGACACACCACCATCATTGCATATAAGTTGACCTCCATGTTCATTATCGTGGCTATAGTTATACTGGATGATCGTATTCTTACACCGCCAATCACTATTTAAGCCACCCCCATCCGGTGTGCCTGGTGTATAGTGGGTGCCATAGGCTTCATTATACTGGATGAGGGCATTGTCACAGTTAAAGGTATAATTGGTGTTCCCGGTCCCTTTGACGCCGCAGTTATAGAAGATATTGTGCTCGAAAACCGGTCCATCAGTTACACGCACGATCAAGGCATTGCCACCGGTACGCTCGAAATAGTTATTCCTGATGATGATATCCTTGCTGGGGTGCCAATTATCGTTGGTCGTCAGTGTCCGGTGCATCCAGGTTGACATGTTGTTCCAGCCGATTCGATCCACATCATAAAATTCACACCCCTCAACCAGAATATCCTCAAACCAGGTGGGTTCCTCAATACCGGTAACCTCCACGAATACACCGCCATTCTTCCTGGTCTCCATGCTGCCGTTCACATCGTGAACCACCAGGTTTTTCATGTGGATGTGGCGGACGGCTCCGAAGTCTTCCGCTTGTATGTACATGCCCTTTCGCAGTGCAGGACCACTCTCATTGTAATTGGAGATGTCCAGATTATTGATCTCCCAGTATTCCTGGTTGAACAGATAGACAGCGTTCTCCACCTGGCCAGCACCACTGATTCGCGGTAGATCTCCTTGACCGTATTTGTCGATGACGATGGGATTCCCGTCCTCCCCCGATCCCTTGGGATACAGCTGCCCCGTCCAGGCTCCTCCGCACTTGAACAGGATATAATCACCGGGAGCAAATAATGTGTCATTCACTCGAGACAGTGTTTGCCAGGCCGAATCGGGCGAAGTACCGGGATAGCTGTCGTTTCCCAGGTCGGAATCCACATAGTAGCTCGTGTCACCCTCACTCTTAAAATATTGGTGACCATTCTTTGAGCAACTCAGGAAGAACAGACCACTGAATAATACTGAACAGATCAACATGGTGGTTGGCATGCTCTTCTCAAAGAATTTTATCATAAACATATTCCCTCTTTATATCGATAATGATTTCAGTTCAGCCCAATTTGCATCATGGGACAATGCATCCCGCTGCTGTGAAAGATGAACTTCAGTTCTTTCATTTATTGACCTGTGCCCTGCCATTCAAAAGCGCCTCTGTCAACGGTATCGTTATGCGGTACTGGATTGCCGAAATAATCCTCGGTGGCATGGCCAGGTAGCAGAATTCCCGAGTCAATAGCTGGCGAGGTGGATATCAATTGGAATCCACCGGCATTTTTCCAGCCATCCTGAACACTACCGGCAGCAACGAACTCCGGATCAGCTGTCAGCTTGTGTTCATCATCCGGTTCGTTGGCCGCAGAATTACCGGCGAAGACATTGTAGTCAAACACGTAATTGGTACTTTGTTCGAAGTCGTAGTAATTATCCGTACCGAGGTTGTAAATGATATTGTTATAGTATTCGACGCCTTCCGGAAAACCGTCCCAATACTTATGCCATATGATCTTGATGCCGGATTGGTCAGGTCCGAGGTAAAATATATTGTTATAGACCAGGGAATTCGTTGCCGGCCCGGAAACACGGAACACATGATGCCCATTGTCCGCGTAGACATTATATCGAATGATCGTTCCGTCGTTAAAGGAGTTCTCCACGCCCCCATCCCTGCAAATGAGCTGTCCGCCGTAGGCATTGTCATGACTGTAGTTATACTGAATGATCGTATTCTTGCACTGCCAGTCGCTGTTGAAACCGCCCCCATCCGGCGTACCTTCGGTATACTGGGTGCCATAAGCCTCATTATACTGGATGAGAGCATTGTCAGTGTTGAAGGGATAGTTAGTATTTCCGGTCCCTTTCACGCCGCAGTTATAGAAGATATTGTGCTCGATAACCGGACCATCCGTTACTCGTACGACCACGGCGTTACCACCGGTCCGCTCAAAGTAGTTGTTTTTGAGCCAAAGATTTTTGCCCGGATACCAATTGATGTTCTCGGTGGGAGTACGGTGCATCCAGGTCGACATATTGTTCCACCCGATCCGGTCCACATCGTAGAATTCACACCCCTCAACGAGAATGTCCTCGAACCAGGTGGGCTTTTCGATACCGGAAATTTCCATGAAGATGCCCCCGGTCTTCCTGGTTTTCATATCCCCGTTCACATCGTGAATTACCAGGTTGGTCATATAAATGTGATGAACGGCACCA
This sequence comes from Fidelibacterota bacterium, assembly GCA_042568495.1. Classification (GTDB taxonomy): domain Bacteria; phylum Fidelibacterota; class Marinisomatia; order SCGC-AAA003-L08; family TS1B11. The sequence goes on from JBHPIW010000036.1 coordinate 11,790, forward strand.
TAGTCTTCCGCCTGGACGTATATCCCCCTTCTTATGGAGGGGTCTCCCTCCCCGAAATTGGAGATATCCAGGTTGTTGATCTCCCAGTATTCCTGATTAAATAAATAGATCGTATTCTCTACCCGACCCCCTCCGCTAAGTCGTGGCAGGTCGCCTTGACCGTATTTGTTGATGACGATGGGATTCTCCTTTTTCCCTGAGCCCTTCGGATAGAGATGCCCAATCCAGGTACCCCCACCTTTGAAAAGGATAGAATCGCCGGGTGCGAACAAAGTCTCATTCACACGAGCCAGGGTTTGCCATGCAGAGTCAGGAGAGGTTCCAATCGAAGAATCATTGCCTTGCAGGGCATCCACGTAATAATTCGAGTCCCCAGCACTCACAAAATCCTGGGGGCCATTTTTTGAGCAGGATTGGAAGACCGTGCTGCATACAAATAGCGCATACACCAGTGTGGCAGTCAATATTCTCTTCTCATTGAGCTTCGTCACGAACATAATGCTTCCTTATAAAGATGACAGGTCTAATCCACCCATGTCAGCGCTTGAGAAAGTGCTTCTTCGTTTACGATGACCTGAGCAGTGCCAGTGAGTCCTTCGATCATAGCCTCGTATTCCCGCTCCACCCACCGGGAGTAGACGATGTCCCGGACTTCATGAAACAGCTGGTAACCCTGGGGAATTCTTTCTGTGCAGTACACAATGATTGGATCAGCTGCGTCCGGGATCGTAAGGTACTGTCCGCTTTGCATATCTGCTACCTGGTAGTAGAAGTCTTCATCATGTTTCTCATAGGAGGCAGCATTTCCATGATGTAGCTCGATGTCGTCTGACCGGACATCGTCACCAAAATCCCTCAATATGTGTTCAACCGGAATCCCATTTTGAATAGCCTCGAATATGCGCACATAATTGGCTGCAGCACGGGCAACCAGAGTATAGCTCTTGAGAAGAAGGTGATCGTGCTTCCTGAAGAGATCATGTTTGATGGACTCATACAGGTTCCGCAGCTCGATTTCAGTTGGACGGGCACTCCTGTGAGCAAAGTCATCCTTGAGAGCGAGGAACAGCTGATTCATTCGATGCTGATAATACATCCGCTCAGTTAGCCGGACTGGACCATATACTATACCACCGTCTGCTTTCAGTGCCTCACGCCGCTTGTTCTCTTCCTTCAGATCTTCAAGAAAACCATCATAGCTGTTGTCGTCCAAGAGACCAAGCTGTACGGCAAGCGACTGTTGGAGTTTGATCTTGATGCTCTCTTGCAGGGAAATGTCGAGAGCATTCCCGGTACTCCGGGTACGATGGCGATCCAGAACCATATGAAATTCCTCGGCCAAGATCGGTTCACCATTGACTATTGCGACAGGAGCATTTCTATCAAACTCAGTGGTCCTATCACTGGCGACAGCAGAAAGTATTAGACTCAACAGCAACAGGCAGAATTGAATATTGTACCTGGTGGATCTGTTCATCATTGACTCGACGGTCTCTCTGCTTCAGACATGCTATATGACATCAAGTTAATAGTTTATGTATTTCGTTGTTGGGTCTTAAAAGTTGAAGTGAGCAGCTGCCCCCTAGCAAATCGTGCGCCAAGGGGCAGCGAATCACTCACTCAGAATGATGGTACGTTGTGTTGAACGAGGAGGCTCACTTCATCAGCACCATCTTGATCATATTCACCTGTCCATCGCCAGCCATCTTGCAGAAATACACGCCGGATGGCACAGCCTGATTGTTCTCATCGGTACCATTCCAGACAACGCTGTGATCACCCGCTGCAACATGGCCCGAAATGAGAGTTGTAACCTCTTTTCCAAGCAGGTCATACACGGTGATGGTAACATCGGTGTCACGATTCAGCGTATACCCTATGCTGGTTTCGGGATTGAAGGGATTGGGGTAGTTTTGGTGCAGTGAGAAAGCCGACGGCGTGGTTGACTTACTATCAACTGCTGTTGTTACTGCCTCCTTTACCTCCAGCATAGCCGCTGCAGCACCCGCTATATTTTCCTTGGAATGGATATAGAGCTTGCCGCTATTATGGCTGGTATCCGCGATGAAGAAGGATATGATCCCGTTGGCATCCGCTGCGACTGCATCAGTGACATCAAATACATAGGTCGAATCGGATCCATCATCGTGGAAATCAAATACAGTATCGAATACGAACGTTCCGGGAGTATTAGCCCACACGAGTGACCAACTGGTGCTATCCCAATTCGCTGGTGCATTTAGCCAATTCATAGCCGATTCTTCCCAACCATCATCGCCATCGTCAAGCAGCCAGAAATCTGCTGTGACCGGATTTATATTTTCCGTACTTGTCGCACGTCTTATACTGAGGTACAGGCGAGCAGTATCGATACTTCCGGTATATGACGATATATCGAATTTCAGATACCCGTGACGGTTGTATTTCTCTTCACCACCTGTTTCATCAATGGTGGGGGCACTCACCTGCCTGATATATAGGTACTCTGTGCCGCCGAAGTTTTCAAATGCTGAGTTTTTGTAGATGTATGTGTCGGCCACAACTGGGAATTCCTCGGCAATTAATCCTGAGAGTGATAGTATCAGGACACCGGCCATGAGTTTCCAGCCGATACGATTATCATTATGCATGGTTGTTTTCTCCTTTTGGTTTAATATGCGCAGGTTGGATAAGACCTGTGACAGAACATCTGTCTTCTTACCCATGATCCCTCACATTTCCAGTTTCAGTTAAAACTCATAGTGGATTGAAAATCGATCGACTACTCCCAGGATTGATCCAAAGGCGGAGTGCGCATATCCAAGGCTAATCCCTGCCAGCTTAATAGCGGCACCGTACGATAGATCCTCGTTGTCGTAGTTGAACTTGTAGCCGGCCCGAAGAGCGATCAGATCCTGATACCAGTATTCGACGCCGGCGTGGATTCGCTCGCTGTAATCCCGTGGATTCGCTCCTTCGAAAGCGAATGTCGCCTGATGTGTGCTGCTCTCCATTCCAAACAGGCTTATAAAGTCAACCGAGAAGCCGATGCGGAAAATCAACGGCAGCTCGAAGTATTCCTCGATATAGCGGATCTCACGGGAGAAATGTTGGATGGTCATCCCCAGGGTAAAATCATTCCAGCCGATGTTATACAGTGTCCCGAAATCGAGGGCCAAGGCCTGGGAGCTCTTCGCGACCAGGTCCTGAGAGCATAGCTTGGCGGTGCCCCCCATGGAAAACCGGTCGGTGAACCTGCGGGCATAGGTAATCCCGATGGCATATTCCTGCGGATCGAGATTGCCGGTATCATCATAACCAATGTTGTTTAGGCCGTTTATCGCGGTACCCTCAATCGTTCCATAGTCCATGCTCAGCAGACTCAGGCCGACAGAGCCGTACTTCCCCAGGTTCCAGGCTGCCGCGAAGGACAAGTGGCTGATGTCAGCGAACCAGATGATATATCCCAGATGAATGGCTCGCTTGTCGATATGCGCAATGCCGGCCGGGTTCCAGAAAGTGTTATCAGCCCCACCCTGCATCGTGGTGGCGGCTTCCCCCATACCGGGTGCTCGCGTGCCAATCCCGATTTTCAGGAACTGATAGCCGGTCTGGGCCACCTTCTCAAATCCTCCGACGGAGAGGAATCCCGGATCTTCCGATTCCTGGCAATGGAGAAGAAGCGGCTTTGATAGGATAAGACTCGCGACTATGCTGATAATTAGATGACCACTTCGCATAAATTACTCCAAGTTGGATTGTCCTACTTTATGATGTGCTCGCTACTAGCGAATGATGACGAACTTGCCGAATTTTTCGTGTCCATTGTCTCGGTCACGCACGTGGTAGACATAGATACCGCTAACGATATACTGGTTATATCTGGTTATTTGATTCCACTCATGAATCCCGGTGAGTTCCGTGTGTTCGACGTGCTGGACCAGGTCCCCTGAAATGGTGTAGATGCGGATATCACAGGGACCGGGCAGGCCGGCAAAAAGAATTTTATCCGGACGCCCGGGATAATTCCCTTCCTTATCCCAGACGAAGGGATTGGGCACCACCCGCACATCTTCCATGGTATTTCGACCTAAGGCCGTCGTGGGCACCACCGAGCGATTGCGTCGATTAGTGCGTAGCCAGTAGTGGCTACTCTCGACACCATGATCGTCAACAGCCGTTACATAATAATAGTAGTCATAGCCCTTATTTACATCCATATCTATGTAACCGGTGGAATCGAGGCCGGTGGCAATCACCGAAAAATAGACTGAATCCGGATCACCGAGTGCGCGATACAGGTTATACCCCTGAGCTCCGATGACGGGACTCCATCGGAGATCTACCATACCGGGACCGCTGTCGAGGATGAATGAATCCGGGGGGGCCAGATTATTCCCACCGGGTATTTCCAACCCATTCTCCCAGACGTCAATTGCCCGGTGCATGGCAACTTTCAGGCTGTCGAAGCCGGTTCGCAGGTACGCATTCTTCTCCGTATCGGTGATCTCGCCATCTATCCACGCTTGTCCTAGGCTATCACACAATTCAGTGGAAAGCCCAGCGGCTCCCCTGAAAAATACGAAATTCAAGGTGTCGCCAAATTCCAACGTGTAGGGACCATAACCCATCAACAGGATCGGCGATTGCACCAGGGAAGGATCCCCGGTCGGATCGACAGCGATAATTACACTGTTACTGTCGGAGATGCGATCGAACACGTCACTCTCGGCTAGCTGATCCAGTGTCCTGGCGTTGATCCTGTTTAGCGACACCGGTTGGCTGGTATCGTGGCGCCGGTCATGGGGACCGGTATCGGCGTGGATCAGTCCATGACCAGAGTATTGGGGGGTAGTAAAAGCGCCCGTACTGGGGGATGGATTCCCCTCATCATCACCACATTGCGCCTCGTTCTTCGGATCGTTCCCATCCCAACCGTAGAAGAGCCGCAAGTCTTCGCCTGGTTCATCGCCGTAATAATCGCCCCAATAGCCATAACTGCCGGCGCAGTAGTCCTGGGGCAGTTCATTGCCGGGATTATACCCGCGAGCGTCAACGAAATAGAAATTGGTCAATGTTTGGCCTGGAAGTAAGACGTCATCAAACTCATCCACTTTGCCGGTATTCACCAGTTGATATTGAGCGATCACGAAATCCTGATACTTGGGATGACTGAAGGCATGCACCTTATCTGTGATAGTGACACCGATGGAGGAATTTCTTACTACCTCGACTATTTGATCTACTTCCAGAGTTGGATCAAGGAAATCGGCCGATCCCCCGGGCGCAGTGACATCCACGCCATCAAGGATCATTCCCGGATAGGGGTAGCGCATGGTACGTTTATAGGATATATCACCGAGCTTTCTGTCAATGTAAATGCCATGTACGTTTGAATCGATGTCGGTCCAATTCTCGGCAGCAAAATAGAATCTTGGCCTCAACAGGCTCTTTCTGTTTTCAAAGTCAGCCGGCCAGACCAATTCGTCCTGATTGCTATCGTCGTATCCGTCATTAGGAGTGTTATCGTCCCCATCGACGGTATACAGTAATCGTCCGCAATCAAGAACCTTTGAGGTTGATTGGGCAAATAAGCTCTGGAACAAAAAACAAAAACAGATTGCCAGGATTCGTCCAGTCTTTACCATATTCGATAGTTCCTTCAGATTGCCTCTTACTATCTTATACAACAAGAGGGAGTTTTGACTACTTTCAAAACCTAAACTTGAGACCGATCCATATATCACGTGGGAAGCCGTAGAGCGTGTAGTAGCCCAGCGACATGAGCAATTTCTCCATTTCCGGATGATCGTAGTCCCCCGGTTCAAGTCCCAGCTCTCCGATCAAGTCTAGATAGGCATTCTGGTATCTCGAATTCTTATCGAAGAAAAAGACTGGATTGGAGGTCAGAAATTTGCTATTCAGAAGATTGCGAACCTCGGCATAGGCCGCGACTCCGAACCTTCCGGCGGTGATCTCCTTTTCTACCCGAAGATCTACATTATGGCTCGGCTTCCATTGAATATTATTCACCTCATCTCCGGGATAATAATCGCTATGATACGTCATCCACTGGCCAGCCCTCCACCGGAAGTAGAAGGTCATGGAGAGGCCGGAGAATAAAACGTCTCTCAGAGATCGACTTTGTGCTTCAGGAGTTATGATACCGGCATAAGCACTTACTTCGGGCCGGGCTTTGGAAAGGCCCTGTCTGGCTGATTTCAGTTTATTGTCAAAAAAAGGATCCTGGTAAATCACGTTCCAGCCATATTGGCCGCCGCTTTCGATGCGATAATCGTAGCTGACCATCGCCCGGAAAACGCTTTTATGGAACCTCGTCTCAAGTTCAAAACCCCTGATGTCCGAGTACCGGTTGTTTTCCTTGCGTTCGTATTCATTATTTGAACCTATATACCTCACGGTACCAGTTTCATTCGAGAGATCCTTGTAGTACCCGGTCAAGGTAAATGACAGCATGCCCGCCACACTCTGCTCCACCCCCACCTCGTAGGAGATGACCTTTCGATAGTCCAGCTCCGGGTTACCCATAGTTCGCATTTTATCGGTTAATGACTGTTCGTGGAGGAAGAAATGCTCGATGCGGGGGCGCTGATAGAAATAGCCATAGTTGAAAAAGACCTTTGAGGAGACACCAATGGGATGCGAAACACCAAGCCGCGGCGCAAGGATGATCTTCAGGCCATCTTTCACTTCATGGGGTGCCTGATACAGGCTGTCAAAATTGATAGTTTTGTTATAGTACTTGGAGTAGGCCTCCAGGAATTGGGGTTCGGTATGGTTCAGGATATCCGCCCGCAAACCAATATCCATGATCATACCCTCAAACTCGACCTTATCCTGAACATATGCATAACCTTCCAGGAAATTCAGCGTACGTTCCTGCCAGCTCTCATAGCGTACCGTTGCATTTACCTTTAACCGATCTGTCCCATACTTCAGATGCATGTTGTGGATGTTCAGGCCAGCGCCAACCTTCAGTTGATGAACGCTGGTGAGCTGGTTGGTGTAGTCAGCATTGATGAAGTAGGTTTCATATCTGGTGGAATCGCGTTCGCCGTTTCCGGAACCTACGGCGTGATACAGTAGCTGATCCTTAGTATTATCAGGAACATACCCCTCCGGCTCTTCCGTCATGGGCCAGTCCCCGATCCAGCCCAGGGTGTCAGGATTCCGCCACGTACCGTGGCCGGTTAGATATCTCTTCTGGTTGTACTGGAACCGGAGGGAATAGAAGGAACTCCGGTTTAGCGTCTGCTCCAATTCCAGTCCCAGATCATAGCGCCAGATGTTCGTTTTGGCCAACCTGCCGTCGGTGTCATATATGTGTCTCCATCTATTTAGTTGTTTGAACGCGAACCCAACGTTTTCCCAATAATGCGGATTAATATACGCGTCAGTCAGGGCGAAGTAATTTCCCCCGGCATTCCTCCCTGAATCCCTCCTTTCATACGAACCATCATATGTCACGCTATGTACCCCACTGTACCCGCCACGCAGGTATAGCTTGGTCATGGGACCCAGAGCGAACCTCAGTTTCAGGTTTGCCGCGTAGTTGTAGAATGCCGGTCGCTCAACAGGAAATGGGAACTGGGAATTGTCGGAATACCCGTCCAGGAAAAAGGTGACCTTGCCCTTGGTAAATGGGACCGGTCCACCAAGGGTAGCTTCCATATAATAATCAGGTTTATCCGCATAGGTTCGAGGACGGTGCTGATATTTCCAGATTTCATAGGTCAGCGAATCACTTGATCCCTTTGCTATATTCTCATGGGAATTGTACCAGCTGGTCCAACCTTCAAAATCCGGATTGCCATCACCGTCACGATCCTCGGTCGGCTCCATGGATAAAAATCGCCCCACATCCCACCAGTTATCGGCACTGTAGATATCGGGGCCGAAGTGCTTGCGGCCGGGTGGACTCAGGCGAAAATCGAATGAACCGGTATATCGATCGGAGGCACCCTCCTTTTTAACAATATTGATCATACCTGACATAGCCTGGCCGTATTCGGCACTGAAACCGCCACGAATAATCTGGACCTCTTGTATGGCCTCTTTGCTGAAGGAGAAATCGGGATTCCCCAGGCGAACATCGTTGGAATTGAAGTTGTCAACGTACACCCCAACGCCGTCCACGTCGCTGCCGCGGATCATGAGCATGCCATGGTCGTTCCTGGTCACGCCAACGCTCATGGCGATGGTCTCGCGGAAATCAAGTCCGGTCGGCGCGGATACAATTTGCTCACTGCTTATGGCAACTTGAGCGAAGGCTACATCCAGCCGCACCTCTTCCTCGGCACCGTAGACGATCACCGGTTCACCCTCAAGGATGGTAGGCTCCATGGCAATGTTCTGGATCGTCGTACGGTCGATGTTGATTATGATATTCTCCTTCCTGACGGTCGTATAACCCATCATCCGGTATTCAACGGCGTAGATCCCGGGAGGGATATTCAGGATAAAATAGCGTCCCTCATTATCGGATATACCCCCCTGGGTGGTACCCACAAGCATGATATTGCAGCCAGTGAGTGGTTCCCCCGTTTCCGAATCCGTCAGTTTGCCGGATATTTTGCCGGATGTACCGGCGAATGTTGTTGATACAGCCAGAGCAATAATCAGCATGATATGAGTGTGTGGTCTCATAATTCCCTCACCAGGTATTTAGGTATACTCACGAATAGCTTTTAATTGAGAGGCAGTAACAATCATTTCAATTCTTCTCAAGAATACCTTTTGCTTCTTCGATTGCATCTTCCAGGTGCTGTGCCATCATTTTATGTGCCTCGTCCGGTTTTGCATCACGTATCGCTTTGTAGATAAGTTGATGCTTCTTGAAGGGCGTGGCTTCAGGCAGATGAATCTCCTCATATATATGAGCCTTGATAAAAGGCATACTTTCAAAGATTGGCTGCATCAACAGTGGTATGACCGGATTGCCTGCCATGGTTGCTATCTGGAGATGAAATCTCTTTTCGAGAACACCTAGAGTCTCGAAATCCTCAGGTGCACAGTTTTTAAAACCATTAATAATATCCCCAAGCACTTCAAGATCGGATTCGGAAGGGCTGAGAGCGGCATTTCTGGCACAGTCAGGCTCAATCAATAGTCTTACCCTCATAATATTAAACACCCATTCATCATCAAATTGACGGACCATAAAAGTGCGCATGGCTTCCTGCATGGGTTCTGAGGAGAGCTCGCTTACAAAGGTTCCCCGACCCTTTTGAATACACACCAAGCCTTTCGTACTCAGAATCTGGATTGCCTCTCGGACAGACGCACGACTAACGCCAAACATCTCACTTAATTCCATCTCAGTTGGGAGCTTGTCTCCCGGTGAGAGATTATTATTCAGGATTTCACCCTCAATCCTTTTCCTGATCTCCTCGCTGAGATTTGTTCTACCAATTTTTTCAAATTGCATACTCACTACGAATTCCTCTACTTAATTGCTGGCGCTCTACGGTGATTTCAGCTATGATTGCGTGCGAGCTAAACTAACGTCTAATGTCAGTTGTCTAACATCATACATGATAAAGGTATCCACAATTCCTGTTAGATGCAATACAAAATTGGAGGAAGATCGTGGAATGCCGTCGCATATTCGAAACTGTAGACTAGACACATGCTTGCTGCTTTCGCTTGTTCTATCG
>JBHPIW010000037.1:0-21129 GCA_042568495.1 Fidelibacterota bacterium
ATCGTTTTGCATCTTCAATGAGAACTACCTTGATTTTAGGGACATATCCTATGCGACAAGTCAGAGACCTCATTATAAAGTTGGTGCTGATCTCGATATGTGTGCTTGCCGGGTTTTGTACTCAGAATTCTTCCGAGTTCAGAGAAATCAGCGTTGCGACTCTAAGGGATAAAATTGCTGGCGGTTGGGCCGGCAAGATGATTGGCGTATCCTATGGTGGTCCCACCGAGTTTCGATATAACGGGGTGATCAACGAGGATGATATCCCCTGGGATCCTGCCAGCTTGCGCAACTCCATATGGGAAGATGACCTGTATGTTCAGATGAGTTTCATGATGACCATAGACGAAGATGGGATGGATGCACCGGCCGAGCGATTTGCGGAGGCGTTCGCAAATGCTGGCTATATGCTTTTCCATGCCAATCGCAAAGCCAGGAAAAATGTCTGGGATGGAATTATGCCGCCCAAATCCGGTCATCCGGAGTACAACCTGCATGCGGACGATATCGACTTTCAGATTGAGGCTGACTTCATCGGATTCATGAATCCCGGGATGCCTCGCAGTGCTAATGAAATGTGTGACAAGATAGGTCATATCATGAATTATGGGGACGGTGTATATGGGGGCATGTTCGTGAGCGCCTTATACACTGCGGCGTACTTTGATGATGATATACCGAGCATCGTAAACACTGCTCTTAAATCGATTCCCGCGGAGAGTCAATATGCGCGGTGCATCCAGGATGTGATTGCCGGTCACCGGCAACATCATGACGACTGGCGCGCGACCTGGCAGGATATACAGGCTAAGTGGGGAACAGTTGATATTTGCGGGGCGCTGGATCACTTCAATATCGATGCCAAGATCAATGGTGCCTATATCGTCATGGGACTGCTGTATGGGGGAAGTGACTTCGAGAAAACCATCGAAATCAGCACCCGCTGCGGTCAGGACTCGGACTGCAATCCCTCCAACGCGGCCGGCGTACTGGGTATCATTTTAGGCTACGATCAAATTCCCGACCAGTGGACACAGTACATTTCCGAGATTGCTGAAGAGAATTTCATCCATACCAGCTATTCCTTCAACCGGGTGGTGGAGCGGACGCTGGAGTATGCACAGCAGCTGATCGTGTCACACGGCGGGACCGTCGAGAACGGTACCTGCCGGATACACATGCAGAATCCGGTATCACCCGAACTTGAACAATCCTTCCCAAGCCTAAAGCCAGACTATCGAACGACGATAGAAGACCGTGAAGGATGGGAATGGGGAGGAAAATGGGCGGACATTGAACATCAGCAGTGGGGTACGAGCGAATACCAGAAGGTAGCTGAAGGGCCGGGTGCCAGCTGTACTTTCACATTTCAGGGTTCGGGTGCGGTGATTATGGGCCGCTGGGATCGTGATGGGGGCAAAGCCGATGTGTTTGTGGACGATCAGTTCGTCAGGCAGATCGATAACTATTATTGGATGGAGGAAACCGGGGCTGGTTTCCACTGGCTGAATGGTGCCCACCTTTTTCACATACTGAACTTGTCACCGGGAAAGCATACCATTAAAATGACGGTGAGTGACATGAGGAATCCGGAATCCTCAGGGACGAAGTTGAGGATCTCCCGCGCGATTGTCTATAAGTAAAGGTGAACCAATAGCATGACATTCCATCTGAAATCAGCAGCAGTTCCAGTAATCCTTATTGGATTATTTATTGGGCCAGGCCGCCAGGATGTGAAAGGTGCTCATTCGGGATCGATCAGGCTGGTCCCCGGCCCAGTCACGAGCGAGGTGGTTGTGGGGTCGCGTGGTGAAAAAATCGCTCAGCTCGTTGGCGATTATGACCGTGAACGACGAGAGCCAACTCTTAATCTCACCAACCAGCGGTACGGTATATACAGTATCGATCTGGGAGTACCTTTCATCCATAAGGGTCTAACCTACGTGCTGTTCGGGGAAACATGGACTGTTGAAAATCCTGATGCGATCGCCTATTCATACGATAACAATCCCGAGGATGGGCTCGAATTCGATTTTATCCAGGGGGATGATGGACGCTTCAAGCCGGTTGAGATTCCTGGTGTAAGTCTGGGCACCTTTGAAGTGCTATTGGAAGGAGTCAGCCTGGATGACCGTATGTACATCTACGCCAGTACGGACAATTATGAATACGGTCAAGGCCGCGGTTACGAGATGGGACGATCGGTGCTGGCGGTCTCGGATGATGATGGACAAACCTTCACCTACCTATACGATGTATCCACACTTCCTGATGGTCATTTTATCAACGTATCGATTGTGGAAGTGGATCTTGCTGATTGGCCCGGTTTCCCGGATTCCTCAGGGACAGGATTGGTCATATTCGGCTCGGGTAAATACCGACTCAGCGATGTAGCCCTGGCCTATCAACCCGCCACGCAGATCGAGGACCGGAGCCAGCTCAGATATTTTGCCGGTCTGGATGATACCGGTGCACCAAGATGGTCTGAAGATGAGCAGCAGTCCGTAATGCTCTTCCAACAGCCGGTTGTCGGCGAGCTGTCGGTCACGTACAATCCATACATCCGTAAATGGATCATGCTGTACAACAGCTGCTGTGCGGCAGAGACCCGCGGGATCAATCTCCGCACCGCCGATGAGCCTTGGGGACCGTGGTCAGACGTTAAGGTCGTTTTCAATCCTTATGATGATGACGGATACTGCCATTTCATGCACACCAGCTGGACAACTTCCGCATGTGATTCCGTTCATGATCCTGGACGCCATAATGAATCGGGTGGCGAATACGGTCCGTACCAGTATGAGGGTTTTGCTACCGGCAACGATTCAACTACCACCGTGTACTTCAATATGTCGACCTGGAATCCGTATACAGTGGTACTGATGAAGACGACCCTGAAAAAGGTGGCGGATAGTCTCACTATCATACCCGAAGCGGTGGATCTGACGGAGGAAGGCACCCTGGATTGGGCCCATTGGGGATATGGGGGCGGCGTCTGGACCGACAGCTCCCAATACAATCACAAGGCGGGAATCGAGCCAGTTATTGATGTAGATACGATCATCGTCACCGAGCAGCTCCCCACCGGAGACCCAACCCGGGCCTTGTGGTATGATGGTCCCACGGGAAATGAATTCACCTGGACAGACGGAACACCTGTAGTGAGCGTGCATAATCTGGATGCGGGCATATGGATACCCGGCGAAGGCAACGGCTTCAGGATCACGGTGCCAGCCGGTGCCGAGAGACGGTTCCTCACACTGTATCTGGGCACTTGGAGATCGGATGGCAGGCTCATAGCTGCTCTAAGTGATGGGAGTGCCCCGGATGTGGAACTGGTGTTTGAACATATACAAACGGCAGCAAATTCCATCGTTCGGCAATATACCCTGGAGTATTGGGCGGCCGCCAATAACGAGACTCTTTCGGTAACGTGGCGCGTAGATAAGAACTACGAAGATCTTGGGTGGGGAAATGTGACCCTGCGAGCAATTACACTGTCCGACAGGCTCATCGGACATGTGGACGACGGTTGGGCTGGTACACCCACGGCATTCAATCTGGTACAGAATTACCCCAATCCCTTCAATACGGGCACCGTCATTCCATTCACAATCCCCACGGCGACCAGCGGTACCCTTACTGTCTATAACATAAGGGGGGAGAAGGTGGTCGTCCTGACCAAAGGTCAGTGGGATGCCAGACGTCACGAAGCCTTCTGGGCCGGCCATGACGGCTCAGGCCAGCGCGTTCCCAGCGGCATATACATCGCCCACCTGTTGACGCCCGAGTTCTCAAAATCCATCAAAATGGTCATGTTGAAGTAGAGGAGAGGCTTGCATTTCAGACCTAGATTAGACTCAGAAAACGGTCTACTTTATTTTGGGTGGTCAGTTCAGTTCAATACTGCTACTTAGGCGCCATCATTGCAGCCGACACGTCTTTACGCCATTCATGCAACATTTTCAGTAATTCGCTGGCTTTCTCAGGTTCTGCTTGAGCAAGATTGTTTTGTTCCCCCGGATCTTCTTTCAGGTTGAACAATTGCACGGTGTTGTTTTCGAAATACTCCAACAGCTTATAATCTCCAAGTCGAATAGCTCCTCCCGGGCTTTGCATGCCGTGATTGCTATAATGCGGGAAGTGCCAGTAAATCGCATTTCTTACAAAGTCATTACCCTTCAATGCCGGTACAAAGCTCACCCCATCCATATGTTGATCTGGCTGAGCCGGTAATCCTGCCATTTCAAGGATACTTGGAAAAAAGTCAGTGCTGGTGATCGGTTCTTCACATGCTATTCCATTTTTACCCATGCCGGGCCATTTGACGATCATTGGCACGCGAATACCGCCTTCATATAACCAACCCTTCGCACCTCGTAATGGTAGATTGGAGGTTGAATAAGCTTCAACCAATTTGGTGTCATCCACAATCCGATCAGGATAGTAAAAGTTTGCTGCTGATAAACCGCCATTATCCGAATAAAATATCACTATTGTATTGTCCGATAAGCCCAGTGATTTCAGTTTTTCCATTACCCGGCCCAGACTTTCGTCCATTGCCTCCACCATGGCTGCAAACTCGATATTATCCTGATGCTGTTTAATCTTGATCGTTCTCTGAGGCAGAACCCGGTGGCCCTGATGTGATGGCTGTGTCATCAGCGTCGTTAATTGATCGCGGGATAAAGGCTCAGCTGCATCCGGATTTCCTTCCAAAATAAAGTCAGGACCTTTATGGTGGGGCATGTGCGCTAACTTGTGCCGATACTCCTTAACCAAATCTGATCGTCCCTGAATTGGGGCATGCACTGCGAAGTGTGAGAGATATAAGAAGAAGGGATGGTCACTGTTTTGTTCAATAAAATTTAGTGCCTCATCTGTCAAACGATCGGTAAGGTAATCCCCTTTCGTATCCTCTAGGCCGTCCATCTCGAAAGGTGCGTGATATCCCAACTTTGGCCAGCCTTTATTCCAGCTGGGAACTTGCACATCGAATCCGTGGCTTAGTGGACCTGATGGATTTTCGCCCAGGTGCCATTTGCCAAAGATGGCAGTGCTATAGCCCTGTGCTTTCAGGGTTTCTGCCAATGTTTCTTCTTCAAAGGGTAGGTGTTGATTAATCGCAGCATTGGTGAGTGTTTGAAATGGAAAATCTCTGCGGCCTGGTAGCCAGTCAGTTAATTGAAGCCGTGCCGGGTACTTTCCAGTTAGAATGCTGGCGCGGGTCGGTGAACACACAGGACATGCTGCATAGGCCTGATTAAACCGCACGCCTTCGGCAGCCAATTGATCAATATGAGGTGTATCATAAAAACTGCTGCCGTAGCATCCCACATCCCGCCATCCCAGATCATCTACCAGAAAAAAAACGATATTCGGTGGAGTGCTGGTATTACCCAAGATTGGCTTAAGTATTAACCAGAAAACGATGACAAGTACACAAGCAAATGATATGAGAATGGATGCAGTTCTTTTCATGTCGGCTACCTAAAAAAACAAATTAGACTCGTTTCAAGGATGTTAACAACATCCGCAATCTGAAATCGAGTGAAATGTACTGTGACTGGCACACCTAATTCAAAAGGGGAGTTTCTGGCCCTACCTTTGCCTAGATTTATGCTGAGCTTCTGCCCACACAGCAGGTGTCCTCTCCTCTTAAATGGCAAGCCTATCTACTACGTATTCAGAAAACTATGGCTGTTGGCCTGGAAAACGAAAGACGATCTCCTGAACTATCTGCCTTGTATGAACCCTTGTACACGGATTGACTCGTAAATAATTTGAGATCATCTACACAATTATTATTTAATTGATCGCGAGACATACGAGGTGCCTTTATAATGACAGGAAAAACATCATTCTCATCCAATCCAAGGTTAATAGGTGGTCCAATTCTTATCGGAATAATTATTTGCCTGATAACCTCATGCATCTCGAGCTGTGACTCCAGTACTGAACCGGAACCAGAGGAAACGCAAACAAAGTGTTATATTGATTCTCAATTAGGTGATGATAATAATAGCGGCAGTTCGAAAGACTCACCCTGGAAATCCCACACAAAGGTAGAATCCGCCAACCTCCAGCCCGGTGATACCGTCTTTTTTGCGAGAGGATCAAGTTGGACAGGAGGCATCCAGATTAATGCATCTGGTACCGAGGGGAATCCAATTGTCTTTACCAATTACTCTCCCCAATACAGCGGTGGACCGTTACCAAGGTTTTCCAATCCCAACTGGTCCGATAGTACGGGCAATGCCCTCCGGTTTGCCGGAGATTATCTGATCGCTGATGGATTATTCTTCCACAATGTCCCACCTCCGGCAGATGGGAATTTCACTACCGTCTGGTCGGCCGGAGCCTTGCGGATCATGCTTGGCGCAGATCATTGTATCGTCAGAAATTGTCATTTTAACGTTGTGCCCAAGGCGATTCAATCTCATGGTGAGTATACACTAATCACCCACAATACCATGATTGGCCAACAAGTTCTGCTGGGGAGCCAGTACTGGGGTCCAATCGGTATCCAGATTGGAATAGGCAATCAGGAAATCTGCTACAATACGATCAGTGAGTTCTGGGTCACGGAAGGCCACGCGTGGGGCGGTGACGGCGGGGCGATGGAGATTGATGATGGACGCAATCATAAGAACAATATCTACATCCATCATAATCGTACGATCAATAATTGCGGATTCCTTGAAATCAGCTGGGATTATGATATCGAGCATCGTGAGGTGTGGAACCTTCGGGTAGCATTTAACCTGAGTACCGATTATCAAAGTATCGGTTTTTTAGAAGCACCGATGCATGACTCGTATATTGATAATAATACGTTTGACAGAACTCACCAGCTCCACTTCAATTCATCGATGGAAGTTCAGCTGGGTAATCCAACAGTTCGAAACAACCTCATTATTACTGACGGGGTCAGCCCATACAGAGCTGATGATGGTCAGCATCATGTCACTCAGCAAAACAACTGGTATTATGTGGTCAGCAATCCCACCTATGTCTTTTACCCGGAAACGGCAGCGGGAAATGGCAATCCTGGACTGGTCGATTTTGTATCCGGGGGGAGCAGTAACTACCACTTGTCTGAAAACAGTCCCTTGAGAGGTACCGGGCTAAATCTGAGTGAATTTTATACGACTGATTTTAAAGACAATGCGCTCCCAGACTCTGGAGCGTGGGATGTAGGAGCGATACAATATTCGGATTAGCTATTGCGACAACGCCCGCATCCTTTTCCTATCGACGGTGCGAGTAATGCAAAAGTGAGTGTAGCGTCATCGTACCTGGCGGCGGGCCTGTCACACTTCTTGCTGACGCCCCACCTGCCGTGTCGCGTAACTTGTCTCTTTACCCTATCCCGGCTTGGAATGTCAATTGGCTAATCTGAGCCAATCCCGCATCCGTTTCTCATAGACAGCGCTCCGATATGCCAGAATAAGATATGGTAGAGTGATCAAATAAAGCGCGACTCCCTGAATCAAGGCTACTATCAGGAGGAAGGCGACATTATCGGCCAATCCACCCAATGGTGTTTTCGCCATTACTATAGAGACAAGATACATAACAATCACATGGAAAATGAAGAAACCTAACAGCACCAGACTATTGAATCGGATTCGACTGTATTTTGTTCGGCACAGCAGCGACGTGAATATCATGGCTAGCAACCATACGACAGCCTGCATTCCAAAGGTGCCAATAGTGATTTTTGTAGCTGCAATATAGCGGCCACCATCGGTGCCCGTTGCCCCTGCGAAACCTATGATTGCTAAAACGATGATCGCAGCACCGATTGATACATACCATTTGGCCGGAGTGAATCTTTGCCCAACCAGTAATAATATGGCCAGGCCTGCCGACAGTGATTCAAACACCGTAATAACATTGACTGTGCCGAGGAGATCGGCGGACATTTGACTCTCAAGCAGCTCGAGTACAATGAAAACGACGAGCAGCGGAATGAGTACGAAGGCGGCCTGCAGGTTGCGGTTTTCCTTCAATACCAGGAACACAAGGATGATCAGAAAAAACAGTGAATATCTGAATACTTGGCGACCCTTGATCTGGGCCAGTTCTGCCTTAGAGAACGTGTTATCCGAGACCGGACCCGGCGCCCAACTCTGCTCAAGTGCACTCGGGACTGGTGCAACAACCGGTATCACCAAGATTTCTTCGCCGGCCGCGTCTACCTCAATGCGACCCCCTGCCCTTTGAACTGCTTCAACCGCCAGCTTCTCACAGATATCAATCAGCGCTGGAAAATTGTATTCAGTGAAACTGAATTTGGTGTTCTCGTCGAGCCCTGAAACAAACCGGTCCTGTAGATTGTCAAAACCCATTGTGGTGAACAGTACACCTGCTGCATTCGAGGGATTGCAGTCGGAATCCTGGCCGCAGCGCATGGAGATGATGGTGGTGAGATCCGGGTCGCCATTGCCGTATAGTAGCCCCATAGCGATGTAGGCACCATTGAGCTTGGCATCAATATTGAATTTCCCCTCGGTTCCGGAGCATGAATGCCGCCGATAGTCCGGATTTTCGTGGTATTTAGTGTTGATCAGTTCCCAGGTGGCCTCCCAATTATCGGGATTCTCGGCATGCCAATTAATCACATCCCGTATCGCTTCAGCGTATTGGCTCCCTTCAGGAACACACTTTAGGCCCGCTGCCACCAGCTTAGCTGGATCATCCTCAAAGAAGGCCTCAGCATACATGCCTCCAACAAATTGACCACCATAAAGACCGTCACCATAGTTCATCAATCGCCCGAACTTCTCGCCAAGGGCGATAACAGTGTTCGGCAATCCCGGTGCAATCAGGCCGGAAAAGTCCGCCTCAATCTGATAGTCTATATCATCGGCGTGCTCACTATAAGCGGGATGCCCGGAATTCGGTGGAGCAATGCCACGGCGCAAATTGTCTCTGCCGGCCTTGTTCGCGTGCCAGAGGAGATAGGCACTGTTGGCAAAGTCGATACCGGCCTGGTTCAGCGATACATCAAAACCGTGAACCTCCATTGAGCGCAGGAAGGTCATCTCAACATACAGGTCATCCTGGCCAAATACGTTTACCATTTTGGGCAGCCACTCGGGCACCTTCTCTGCTGGAATAATCTGCCCCTGGTGCTGGAACTCTGTTGGCGCCCCCCATCCAACACCAACCATCTGGCCAATCCAACCGGCCATCATCTTATCCCGGTATTCAGCAACCGATATGCGACGTTCTTCCACTTGGGTGCCTGCGGTTTGAGCGTTCAGTGAGAGTGGATACCACAGGATAAGGATGGTTGCAGCAGCCAATAATAACTGCCCGCACATCTGCTTCGTGGGATTGATGGAATACATAGCGGCACCTTCCTTTGAATATTGTTTGTATCTGGCCTCTGCAAGCCTGTTCATGAGCATCATTGGAAGTTACTTCATGCTAGTTGCTATCTGCCCAGGCATCATAAACATCGAATTCCCTGCCCCAGATATTCCGCAGCATGTTAGCATACTGGACTGCCATGGACACACTTGTCTCACGACCCCAATAGTCCTCTTCATGTTTGCCTGCCGACTGGCCGTAATGGAAAGGAATGTCGTTATCCATCAGCAGCTGCATGAACTCCTTTGCCGACTTGACGAGGCCATCTTCCAGACCGCAATCAAGATAGATATGCGGTAACTGCTCTTTAGGTATCTGCAATACCAGTTTAAATGGATCGACCGCATCAACATCCGCAACGGTCAGGAATGGTTTACCTTTGGGCGTCCGGTCCCTGAAGGTAGAATATCCCTCAATATCAATCCCCCGGTAGCGGGTTACTGTATCTTCAAGAGCCTGCGGCCAGATCACCCAGGCATTTTCACCTTTCTCAACGCTTTCCCGAATCCCGGCCGCGTAGCCCAATGCTCCGCTATGGCTGGCAATGGAGCAGAACAGTTCAGGATGAGACAAACCCAATGAGATAGCCCCGAAACCACCCATCGAGATGCCGTTGATGGCCCGACCCTTGCGGTCGGCGATAGTGCGATAGTGACTATCCACGTAGCGGATCACGTCCTGAGTAACATGATCGGCAAAATTGTTATGCTCGCCCTCAGCCGATTCTGCCCAGTTGACATACCATGAATTGCCCACATCTACAGTGACCACGATCATGTCGAATCGATTAAGGTATTCCGGTACACCGACATATTCAAACTCGTGGAAATTAGAAGTGAGACCGTGGCACAGGTAGAGCACCGGATAGCGGGCGTTGGATTTCTCGTAGCCCCGGGGCAGCATCACGTTGATGACCATGTCTCGCTGCAGTGAATTGGAGTAGAACTCGACCGCAGTGGCCGGTCTGGGCTCCAGACCAATATGCCCGATTGCATCCAGCTCCTCGCGCATCATGGAACTCATTTCACAGCCAACGAGCAATAAAACGGACAGAATTGAAAACCAGCGAAGCTTATCCATAACAGTAATATCCTTAATGATTAATAGACCAGTTTAATTCAAGTCCAGATTGGTAGGTATTCACTATCTGTAAGGAACCATGCTCATAATACCCCATGGTATTATCCGTACATGCTGTAGCACCTTCGGCTTGAACAATGTATGTAACAAGAATTTGTTAACCTGATGAATAGACTAAAGCGTATTCCGTCTGAAATTTACGGTTTACGTGAAATTTACGGTTTACGGGATCGGCGATAAGCAGCGTTGAAAATCGCCACCGGATACCCGAATCCAAATAGGTTGATATCATTGGGTACATCGGAAAATGGACTCATGCTTTTCAATTTTCGACTTCATCACTCTCGATGGTAACTGTTCCGCCGTTTCCTGGAGTAGAGGTTGCTGTTAGTTCTGGGATTGGAGGAGTAGTCGCAGTTGGTCATGGTGTTCCACCCTCCACTTCCACTTCATAAGCTGCATAGCCTAATGCCGGCAATGTTATAGTATAGCTATTCGAAGAAATAATAGGTCCACTTGTATTTGTAAATAGTTCTAGTGGAGTCTGTCCTGTTGTAATTCCACTATTCGACAGATTTACCGTTATGTTTTGGCTAGAGTTCTGATAGTTCAGTACTACAAGCACATCCTGTCCCCCATTGCTTCTCTTGAAGGCATAGTAGGCGTTATCATTATTGGTGCTTAGCTTCATTCTTGTACCCCAAGGATTAAGTGCAGGGTTATGGCTGCCAGCATACATAATTGCATGTAAATCATCTATTTGAGCCTCACCCCACCCCGGGAATCGGCTTGTATATTCATTCCTCCAATCCAACATCTGTCCAGTTGACAACATTGTTGCTACTTCCAACAAACGATATTTGGGATCATTTCTATCGAAAATATACCACTTAGGATAATTCCAAAGTACTCCTCCAGCATCTTGTACCCGGTCATGATAGTCGACAAGAGCTTGTTCGATAGGGCTTGGGTCACCTGAAGCCAATGCATAATTGACTGATTGCCCGATCCTTGCCCAATCACTTACAAGTCCCTGATGATCGATACCATTAAATCCTCCCTGGGTTATCCATCCTACAGGATCATCATTGTATGCACCGCCACCTTCGGGAATAGATAAAGAGTTGGGATATGAGTTAATAACATCTGTGACGTAGGTACGCATGATACTCATGTCACAGTTGAGCATGAAATGAACTGCATCAATAATCAATCCGTCTATACCCGTATCCATCCAAAATGTTACTACACTTGCAGCATAATCCCTCCAATCCTGACTTCCCCAGTTATATGACGGTTCAGCTAATCCTTCGCTTCTCCAAAAAGACCAGTAATAACTGTTAGCTTCACTGCTCCAAACCCAAGAACCGTCATTACCAAAATATTCATTAGAACCGGGCGTGCCGCTATTGGTGTCGCTAAACAGGAAGTAATTACTTTCTGGGCTGTTTATTCCGTTACTACGGTCACTGGCTGCTTTTATCCATATGGCAGAAGAAGGATCACCATAATTAAGGTTTATAAACGCAATTATTGGCATCCCGCGTGAGTGGCATTCATCTACCAGGTATGTGAAATCCGTCATTGCTGAACCAAGATCCCGATTTATATCAAAATAGTCAGTAACTCGTAGTCCCCACCATGGTGTAAAGCCCGGACTGTGATACGGTGCTGTAATGTGGATGACATTAAATCCATCGGATTTCAGACTATCCAGATTTGAGGCGATCTGCTGAGCTGTCAATGAATCCTGTCCAGGCATATATCGCATAACCGAGCCCATGGATTTCCACCATTCGGCCGGAACTGAGTCTGACTCATCACCCGGATCTGCTGGGCGCTTGTCGCATGCGATAAATGTGAGGAGGGCAATTACGAGAACGTCGATGAAAACCGGTCGCTTCATCCGTCGTTTTCTATATCAGTCGTGGACCGTTACTTTCGTGAGATCTGCCACGGGATCGATCCAAGAGTAAGGATCAAAATAGCCTGCCACCAACATTGCCCTCTTAACTGAGTTGCTCGGATGTTGCAGCTTTCGTTACAATACCGAATCCCAAGCCAAGGTCATAATATGGTACAATATCAATCCTCCAACATCTGAACGCATCGAAATCCAATCACTGGCGACCGGTTGAAACCCGGATTCATCATCCAGAACTTGACTCGCTGTTGATTCGTCACGAGGCCATTCTGTACATACCAGATACTGCCGAACGACTGGAACCAACTGCCTCCCCGTAAATAGGAGAAACGATGCCAGCCATCTTCCTGGTAGCTGTCCGTCATCTCGGCTACGTTACCGGTCATATCCAGCGTGCCAAAGGGACTCGCCCCGGAAGGATAGGAACCGACCGGCTTTGTACCGTCGCTGTCTACGTTAGCCTTCTTGGAATCCCAGCGATCACCCCAGGGGAACAGACGTCCATCAGTTCCCTGAGCGGCGTATTGCCACTCAATCTCAGTTGGCAGCTTCTTACCGGCCCACTCGGCATAAGCCCGGGCATCCCATAGGTCCACATACACGACGGGATGATTCCCTTGACCTTTGGGATAGGTCCCCTTTTTCCAATGTTTTAGAAAGTTCATAGGTGACTTAGGCTTATAGCCGGTAGCATCCAGGAACTTCTTAAACTCCGCGTTTGTAACCTCATTTTTATCGATGAAGTAATTGGGCATCCGTACCAGCGCTTCCTCGATATAGGAATCGCCCATCGGGCCTTCAACATAAGCAAGCATCTCAAGGCCTTCTCGCCAACGATTGATTTGACGAAAGTGGTATTCGCCACCTGATACCAGGACCATTCCGGACGGAGGTTTCTGTCCTGATACTGGAATCTGTGTCAAGAGTATGGCAAGAGCGATAAATGTGGTTCTAATATCCCACTTTAACGAGCGTAACATCTTTTACCTCCCTGCTCTCATTACGATATTGGATCATAACATAACCGTCTGTGCTGTATTCAACCGTAGTGGCATCAAAGTTCAATGATGCGCTAGCTGACACCTCCGGTCCGGTTCGATTTCGCATGGTAACATCCACGCCGACTAATTCCAGAGTACCGGAAGCACCACCGGGGATACTGGCTACCCATCCGTCATCTTCTTCAGCAACCTGGATCAGTTGAGGCATGGCGACAAAGCAGCCGGCCACATCCGGTAATTCCTGAGGTAGGAACGCACACTTGCGGCCTTCTTTCTGACGGATTTCAACCGGGCGCTTATTCCATACATCCACCATGTGCCACCCGTCCGGTACATCGATATAGAACAGCGGCCCGATGGGACGGTTATCCAGGAAACGCTGGATTTTCTCGCGGTGCGGGTAGAGCATCGTATACAGATGCATATCAGCGCGGAAAAAGCCGTTGACATACAGCTCTTTATTGAGAGAAGGCACCAGTGGCATGCTGTTGAGCGTGGATACGACGTGGGCAAAATCGTGCATGGTACGGTTATAGCGGCTGATCAGGATCTTTTCGTCCCAGGTCTGAAAATTGGCCTCGCCGAACACGTCATCCCACACCGCATATCCGATGGCATTGAAGAAGGAGTGGTATATCAGATTGTGCCGGTCGCGGTGGACACGCTCGATTTTATAGATTGTGTGCTCCGGCAGCATGAATCGCAGCAGATCCACCATATGGGCCGGGCGCACATTGAAGTTTTCGTTATAGTGCGCCGTGGTAAACTGGAGTCCCTCCAGGTTGGGCCTGAACTCCGAGAGGAACTGGGCGCTGGGATCGAATTTATCAACCTCTTCACGGAGCGACTTGTCGCCGCCACCCATGGTATCGAGAAAGAGTCCATCCGCCTTGACACGTCCCAGATCCTCTGCTTGCCGTCTGTACATATTCTCGCGCCGCGTGATCCTGTCCCAGGGATTATAAGGAAGGTATACCTTGGCTCCCATATCATTGGCGGTTGCGATGAATTCCGTTACGCCGTCGATTCCACCGGGCAGATCCTGTAGCAGATCGAACTGGTCCCGCAGATCAACTCCCACGCGGTTATAGGAATGCCAGAACACATATTGATCGAATCCGCCGTATTCCTTCTTGGCCTTCGCCAGGTATTCATCGATGGTCCATTTGTTGGCCTCGGCGTCGTAGATATTCCGGTCATAGACAAACGACCACACTCCCAGGAACATATCATCGAATTTTTCATGGCCCGGACGTTGGTAATTGGTGAAATCAAAATTTGCTCGCCACTGGTCCCTAAACCAGAACAAGCCCTTTTGCCAACGGCCCTCAAATACCTTGAAAGTGCCCTTGAATATGGTTCGCTTCTCTCCATGGGGTATACTCATGGATTCCGAAGGCCATAGCGCTTTCTCGACCGAACTGAAACGCCAGGGGATATCGGATTTGTCGCGGTACAGCAGAACGGCGATATCACTGGAGGGGAACTGCACAATGGTTGGGATGAGGGGATCTGATGGATTTCCCCGCCGGCCGTTGAAATGCATTTCCACCGGTTCGGGAGAACTCGGTCGCTCCTTCTCGGATATCGGTATGTAATCGTCCATGAACTGCTGATTGACGGTAATAAGCTCATAGCCATCTGTTTTCGGGTAGAGTACCTGCCGCGTTTCACCCTTATCGGGCTCAAGGAAGGCCAACCAGGGAAGTCCCGGGACAATATCGGTAAATACCAGGAACCGTTCGTCACGGTACAGATCGTGGTATCCTTTCTTGAGTCGGTCTTCCACCCACAGATCGGCCTGAATCTCGGCCTCGTTGCCGATATCCAGCTTGATGAATAGGTGGTATGGATTTTCCAGGTACCGGGAATAGGCATGGATGGTAACACCCGATCCCTTACTACCACGCCGAACATCCACTTCTTTCAGCTCGAAGCCCACGTTGAACAGGGTCCAGTTGTTATCGAATCCAACCAGGGGCATAGGTCGATCCGATTGAATCAGTTCGACGTTAGTGGGTTTGTATCTCAATGAGGTTACCAACAGAGCCTGATCGACTCTGATCTCCATATACAGATTGTCATTTTCCAGGATGACCTGTTTTGGGGTCACCTCATTTGGCAGTACCCGTATGCTCACATCGCTGAAGCACGGTTGCACTGCCAGGAAGATGCCCATCACGATTTTGAAAATCGTCCCAATAATCCTCATTATGGCCTCCTTATATTGCCAATGATATCATCCATACTTGTTAACACCTAAGTCTACTTCAGGAATTCCTGTAGCTCCGCAGCAGTTGGCATGGACGGTTGTGCGCCCAGCCTGGTCGCAGCGAAGGCACCAGCCATATTGGCAAACCTCACCGCGGCCTCTATTTCTTCTCCCTTCGCAAGGACATAGCAAAGGGCACCACTGAAAGCATCTCCGGCCGCGGTAGAATCCACGGCATCGACTTTTTTACTTGGGATGAGCATCGCCTTAGAATCTGTCAGCAGGTATGATCCGGCAGCCCCTAGTGTGATGATGACTGTCGACGCACCCATATCCTTGAGGTATTTTGCCGCTTGATTGGCGGTGGCTTCATCCGTCACTTCGATCCCGGTTAGAATTTCCGCCTCGGTTTCATTGGGGGTAAGTACGTCAATGAGGCTCAGCATGTCACTGTCCAGCTCGAAGGCTGGCGCCGGATTGAGGACAACCTTCAAGCCAGCCTCAGCGCCTAGTTTAGCTGCATGACGGTTTGTTTCGAGAGGCGTTTCGAGCTGTAACAGCATAACGCCATGTTTGTCAATGATTCCTCTTGCCGCATCGACGGTTTCCTTGGATAGCTGCATGTTGGCTCCAGAGGCGACTCCAATAGCATTCTCACCTTTATCATCAACGAAGATAAATGCCACTGCCGTCGAGTGATTATCATCCCTACTGATATAATCTACATTCATCCCTTCATCAACATACCTATCGATGCACTGGGTCCCGTAATCATCAGCACCAACATTAGCGACAAATGTCAGATCAGCGCCTAATCGTGCTGCTGCAACCGCCTGATTAGCACCTTTGGCACCATAAGCGAAACTGAAAGATCCTTCCACAACCGTCTCACCAGGCTTTGGCAGCCTTTTCAACTTGACTGTCAGGTCGACACCTGCACTACCAATGACTAGAATACTAGGCTTATCCATTATTGCTCCTTTTTCTTCAGTGACTACTGGTATTGTTTTCAAAATAATTCTAATCCGAATTCCTCAACATACGTTGCACACAACGCGGCTATTTCTGCGCAGTGTGGAAATTTGTCGTTAATTGATCATTTTCTCAGCAAAATTCATAATAGTAGCCAGAGGGAATGCATTTACTCACACTGTGAGAGCAACTCGCTGAGAGTTAGAAGACGGCTATGCACAAACGTTTACGTTGAATTTTATAACCGTCTCGATTACCATACAACGAATAATTATTGCACCATCTAAGTAAATATATAATATCTATATATACGATCTACCTTCCTTTCACTCATTTAATGGGCTAAAAATAAATAATTCAAATTGCACAATTTGCGCAATACATACTCTCAGAAGTCCTGCTTAAATATTTTACCTTAGGAGCACCATTTTAATACTCCTGGAATCATTGTCTACAGAAAGTCGAGCTATATAAAGCCCAGTCGGTAGCAACTCACCGTCAGTATTCCTTCCGTCCCAGACAGCTGTATGATTCCCAGCCAGAAGGAACTGGTTCACGAGATATCGCAGCACCTGCCCCCGGATGTTATAGACCACCAAAGTCACCTCCCCTGCGCGGGGTATGCCCAAATGGATAGTCGTAGTCGGATTGAACGGATTTGGAAAGTTGTCGTGCAGAGTAAGTTCGTTTGGCACGTTAGGGATCTCAGGTGTGTCAGCTGCAAGTCCTAGTTTCACTGTCCAGGCGATTTCCGTAGCATCCCAGTAGTAATGTTCATCTCCACGATCAACTCCAAAGTATATCCGCTCCCCAGGCGCCAAGACACCCAAGTCGTAGAAATTGGTATCGGTTGTCCAGGCTCTATCGCTGGAAGCCGCCAGTGTGCTCAACTGGTCACCATCCGGACCGAATAACCGGTAGGTGACGGTAGATCCCTCGTGATGTACGCGGTGCACAGCGAGATCGCCAACGAGATAGTAACCTCCCAAGGGAGCTACAAATGCCGCAATAACCAGATGGTCATTCTCCGGTGGATGCAGCTGAAGATCACTCACCCCTGGAGGGTTTGGGGCTCCCTGCTCACCGCTATCCGAGCCACGTCCCACTGCACTTTTGCCGGCGTAGGGATAGGCATTATAGCCTGTTGTATTGGACCAATAATCCTCGAGATGATTGAAATCTTCCGGATGCTGGCCAGATTGGTAAAGGCTAAACTGCTGGTTCATCTCAATACCACCATCAGTTGCCGACTCGTAAAGTTCTATCGCGGCATACATGGCATTGTCTTCATCAAGTACAATCGCCGGGAGTGATCCGGTCGACGTGATAACATCGTATGAATGCCAGGTGTGCTGGCCTGCGCAGCATGTATCGGAAACCAGTATCCACACGGGATCGGAAAGCATGCGGGCCCCGTCATTATCTATCGCAAGTGCCGAGTATTCGTGGGTGCCGGGAGCAGCTGAAACAGTCATGGTATATGGGCTGGACAGGTCCTCTCCCAGTTTGACATCCCCCTCGAAGAACACCACCTGGTTGATGAGGCCATCAGGATCACTGGCATCCGCCTCCAGGTTGACCTGGGCGGGGGCAATGAATACCATGCCGTTTTGCGGAGCGGTAACCGAGACATCAGGCGGGAGATTACCACCAGTATTCAGGATTGCCGAGAAAGCGTCCACTTCCAGCAGGTCTAAGTTCCCAACCACAGGTCCGCTGAGCGAAAATCCAGATGCCACAACAGGTGCATCAAGAATAAAGTCTATGATCTGAAACTCCTGATTGGTATCCAGTTCGCAGCTTTGAGTCCAACCGCCGGTGGGACTGATCCAGTTGCCGTCTACTTGTACCAGCAACTCAACCTGAGAAAAGCCACCCCCCGTGTCCCCTTCGATCAACCGGATCATCCGTATCTCCACCGGTTCACTGTATTCCGCCATCACGGTTGCACTATCGGTTTCAAATGATATATATCCCGCCGCATCGCCAAACCACTCCCGGCCGCTGAAATCATGTTCGAATCCGTCGGCAAGGTATTCCAATCCGGATCCATTAGCCGAACTCGAGACCAGTACCATAGAACCATGGTTGCGGGCACGGTTATTTGCGCTCGACTGCATGAGCGAATAGAGCGGATTCAGCATAAGCGTGTCAGTCACCGCCACTACCGGGAGGGTCCAGGTGTCGGTAGTAACGGTACCACCAGCTTCGGTGACCGCAACGTCTATGATGGGGAGCATCCGTTCGGCCATTAATGCGAAGGTATCCTCTGCCTGATTATCGGCGGGCAGGTAATTGGGTAGAGCTCCACGTGTTCGGTAGATATGGTAACGGTCTGAGAGATCCGCCAGATAAGGAAACCGGGTTACCAACCCCCGGTAACCATAGATCAGTCCCAGTAAACCTCCCATGGTAGCGGTAGGACAATCCGCATCCCAGCCTGAGAGAGTCCCGATGCTTACTGTTTTACGGAAGTCCAATTCACCATAAAGCAGACACATTAGACCGGTGGCAAGATTGATGGAAGATTCAGCCCAACCGGTATAACGGAAACCATTGGCAGCGGCGTTCAAATGATAGCGATCATATATCCGGTCCCGTGTTAGTTCCCAATTCCCGGTATCGGGATTGGCAATGTAATCGGCTCTTACGAAATCAATGATGTCAGCCACTTTGGAAGTGCTGGGAATGTATTTACGGGCTTCATCTACCAGCCATAGGGCTTGATCACGACCTGATAGGGTCGTATCTATCTGACTGGCCAGGGCGTAAAGCAGGACGTGGAACTGAGCCGCATGGGCTGCATGACCGCTGGCTGTGGTCAGAATGGGCATCGAGGCCATCTGCAGCGCCTTGGCCGGCATGCCGGGGGCGAGTGCGCCGAATACCTCGGTGGTCAACTGAGCATCGATCTGGATGGCCAGATCGTTCACGTTCAGCAGACTGGTCGCTGGTGGCAGGATACCGCGATCAAACAGGCTGCGGGCCCGGGCGTTGGAAACCCAGATCCAACCGTTGATATGCCGGCGCCAGCCAGCACTTATGATCTCCGGTGTCAGGGTGGTGAGGAAGTGGGATCCTAACAGGTGAAGGTATACATATTCGATGTCCGTGTCGTCATCGGCCAGCCAGGGATCCTGATCCAGCACCAGTCCGAAGAGTGACCAGTCGGCATCGGTATAGAACGGCGGTTCCGTTCGTCGCCCTTCGGTCTGGATCCCGGTCCAGTTGGCAATGCATTCCGCCAGCCACATACCTTGCAGCCGATCGGTATAATCACTACGATTGATCTGGAATTGTTGCGCTTCACAGGGAATGGTTATTAACAGCCCGAGCACGAAAAGTAATGGTCTCGATCGTATCAGTCTCAGCGAAAAACGACAGTAGGGAGTGGCGAAGTTCATCTTGTCTTCATACAGTACCCGAGGCTAAAAGCTCGGCCGAAATTCATAAGCTCCCATATCGGGAGCTATACCGAAGGGGACCGCTCTATTGTCAAAATCGGTGTCATAATCCAGATCAAGGCCCGTGTCGATCGCCGGACTGCTCTCCAGCAGATGCAGATCAAGCTTCGCCAGATCCACAAAGCGGGGATCCGCCACGATATCTCCCTCACCCAACGGAAGTCCACACGGGTCCTCTACGCTGCCGTCAGCGCACCAGTACAGATTGTGATGAAAGACCTGCTCCTCGTAGCGCTCCGCACCGTAGACATCGGTGCCGGTGAAGACCTGAAGGCCGTTAGCAACGACAAAGATGTTGTTGCGGATTACATTCTGCCCCTCGTTGAAGCTGAACACAACCTTAACCCGGCTATTCTGGGGGCGCGTACAGAGGACGGTATTATTCTCAACAAAGCAATCCTTACCGGACCAGAAGAATATGAATTCCTGATAGTCATCACTCACGTTGTAGGCTACCCGTACATCCCGGGTAATATCTGATCCCCAGATAATCTCCAGGAAACCCTCATTACCCACGGACCAGTTGTGATGGATGTTGATATTGTTATTGGGGTAGTCTTCGTTATCGATCTCAATAGCACCGCCATCTGCGCCAAACGTCCCTCCAGTCCTGACATAATTGATAATTCGATTATAGGAGATTTCATGATTCGATGTAGCCACCATGATACCGATGGGACCCCAGTTAGGTTCCGAAAGAAAGCGATTGCAATCATGGATGTAGTTATGGGTAATCAGATTGTATTGCCCATAGCTCTGTACACCCAGCGGACAATCCACCATTTCGCAATTCTTGATGGTATTGTGATCAGCCCCAAGAGTCAGGTACACGGCGGCAATCTCCCGTGCGTTCACTTCCTGCTCCTGAGTTGTGCCAACACCGTTATGGAAGTAGAGGCCATCTACGACGGTATAGCTCCCGCGAATCTGGATCATGTTCCCATTCAGAACACCGAGCTGCGGATTGGTAAATCTGGGTGCAGGTCCCTCCCCGTAGGACGCCAAGACGATCGGATTCACCTCATTGCCAGAATCGGTGATAAGTATTCCCCCTGAAAATCTCGATCCTCGCGCAAACAAGATACTGTCGCCTGG
>JBHPIW010000038.1:0-20988 GCA_042568495.1 Fidelibacterota bacterium
TATTGCTCCGTTCAATTATCCGGTGCTGAAGAGCCCTGAAACACTTGAGGAGGAGCGAGAAGCGGCTCGCCGGTCGGTTCCTTATTTATTCCGCCGTGATTATCAGATTAGTACGACACAGTTGAATGGCGTCGTTGATTTGTTTACCAGGGTACGGCGGATTCGACAGGCAGAGGGAAGGCTAAGTCAGAGTCGTCAGCGAGCATATCGCTATCGGTATGATGCCCGTTATATTGAAGCCCAACGGGACGTTGTCCGGGATAGCTCCGAAGTGGCAGACCTGCGGAGCAACTTTGCGTTGCGTTTCCCCTTGGATCTGAACGCCTCACACTGGGGAGAATTCTTTATCGGACAAATCTCCGATGGTCGCAACATCAATTACCAGAGACTTCAGGGCGAACTGGGACAAATGATCCGGGATATCTTGGCGGAGGGAGTCCTGGATTTGCCGAAGAACCAAATCGGCGACGCCACGGTGGCTATTACTAGCGAAGGGGTAGAAGAAGTTGTCGACATCCAATTCCTGATGGACTTGGACGAGGCTTGG
This sequence comes from Fidelibacterota bacterium, assembly GCA_042568495.1. GTDB lineage: Bacteria > Fidelibacterota > Marinisomatia > SCGC-AAA003-L08 > TS1B11. The sequence continues at coordinate 548 of JBHPIW010000038.1, forward strand.
GCGAAAGCCAAAACGCGCCTGCAAGCTCAGTACCCCGCTGAAGCCACCGTGGAATCTGCAATAGCGTCAGACCTACTGATCTATTTCATTCGTCCGAATATGATTTACGATACCGAAACCACCTCGCGTCGACAACAAGCTGCGGTGGATAAAGTCCCGGTCTCCAAAGGATTTGTTCTGAAGAATGAAAGGATTGTGGATGCCAACACCCGAGTGACGCCTGAAATCCTCGAGAAGCTCAGCTCCCTTGCTGCGGCAAAGTCGCAAGCCATCGCCTCCGCTGGAGGAATTCAACTTTGGTTGCCGCGGGTGGGAATGATTTCCATAACGATTATCATGCTGACGTTCTTTTATGCTTGGTTGTTTGTCTATCGCCGTTACTGGTATGACCAAAATCGGATTCTCCTGCTTGTCAGTCTCCTAATGATGTTGGTGCTCGGCATGGGCAGTCTGTTTCACCATCGCTTTGGACTCTCGGAGTACCTCATTCCTTTCACCGTGGCCGCAATGGCCTTCACGATTCTCTTTGACGCTCGTACCGGTATTATTTCGACGGTGTCTCTGGCCTTACTCATGGGCTTCCTGGTGGGGAATAAGGTCGATTTCGTCGTTGTCAACCTGTTGGTTGGCAGTGTCTCAATCTATGCGGTCCGACAACTCCGGCGCCGTAGACAGATCTTCACCGCCATTATCTTTATCGTATCTGCGTATGCTGTTGGAATCACAGCCGTCGAGTTTTTGAAGTATTCCAATCTGGCCACCCTTGCCAATCATCTGATGTATGCCTCGATCAACGGGATACTCTCGCCGATCATGGTCTATGGTCTGATTGGCGTGCTGGAGGTCATTTTTGGCATGACTACCAATCTGACCCTGTTGGAACTCTCCGACTTTAATCATCCTCTGCTGCGCCGTCTTAGCCGGGAAGCCAACGGGACCTTCAGTCATAGTATCATAGTGGGCAATTTGGCTGAGGCTGCCGCTAATGTGATTGGTGCCAACAGTCTGCTTTGCCGGGTAGGTGCTTATTACCATGATATTGGCAAGCTGGCACGGCCTGAGTACTATATCGAGAATCAGTTCCGGCAGGACAATCCTCACGATACTATCGCCCCAAATCTGAGTTCTAAGGTTGTCATCGCCCATGTGAAGGAAGGATTACAGCTCGCAAAAGACTATGGTCTGCCTCCAGGGCTCGCGGACTTTATTCCCATGCACCATGGTACAGCGAGAGTCGAGTTTTTTTATCAGAAAGCCGTCGCAGAACAAGGTGGAATCGAAGGTGTGAAGGAAGATGTTTTCCGTTATAACGGGCCCAAACCTAATACCAAAGAAACCGGGATTCTTATGCTCTGTGAGGCGATTGAAGCGGCTACCAAATCCATCCGCAAACCAACACTGGCTCGGATTCAACAGATGGTTGATACGATCATTGATATGCGTATGGCGGATGAACAATTGGATGAATGCCCTCTAACGCTGGAGGAAATCAGCCGTATCAAGGGGGATGCCGTTAAGGGGACAGGTATCATTGGTGTACTGAAGGGCATCTATCATGTTCGCATGCCTTATCCCTCTACCGATAAGGAAACCACAGAACCTGAAGAAATGAAGGAAAGAGAGCCACTCACCGAGGCCACCGTCTTTGAGGGAACTCCCACCGAGTGATTACGATAAATGTTGATACCCGGAGTGGTGACCCTGCGCCATGTTCTGTAGACGTGGTGGTTGGTCTTGCATCGACCACCCTGTCTGAAAATGGTGTCAATGCAGGAACAGTTCAAATTGTTTTTAGTGATGACGAACACCTACGCCAGCTGAAGAAACAGTTTCTTAATCTGGATCAATATACTGACGTTATTGCCTTTCATCTTAATGAGCCGAATGAGGCCCTGGACGGTGAGATCTATATCAGTCCTCAACGTGCAAGGGAGAACAGCCAGGTCTATCATGAGACATACACTAGGGAACTTCTTCGACTCGTAATACACGGATGTTTGCACCTTTCCGGCTATGAAGATCATACCCCTGAAGACCAGGCGAAAATGCGCCATCTGGAAGATCACTTCTTGGAACTAGTGACCGATCAGCATGGACTATGAGCAGTCTTCTCAGCCATCTAATCTTATTCATCCTGCTGCTGATCATCAGCGGGATCCTTTCGGGATCTGAAACGGCCTTCTTTAGATTGCAAAGCCGTATTCGGGACTATGGTGAAGAGTCAACTGTCCCGGAAGGCATCCTGACACTCCTTAAAAGGCCGCGACATCTACTTATCTCTCTTCTGACAGGTAATACCTTGGTCAACATTGCCATGGCTTTTCTAGCTGCTCTCATGACGGTCAATTTAGCCTTGCAGCTGGGACTCAAGAACCTACCGGTATTATTGGTTCTCGAGTCCATTCTTGTAACCACTATTCTACTTCTTTTCGGTGAGATTACGCCAAAGCTGCTGGCGATCCGGCATACTCGGGTCTTTGCCCGATTGGCTCGTAGACCTGTCCGGATAATTGTTGTGCTACTCTATCCCTTGGGAAGTCTCATCTACGGTCTGACCCACTTGGTGACCAGGATGCTCAGGATCAAGCCCGAGCAGATGTTTACCTCGGAAGAAGAGCTGAAGAATCTGGCCGAAGTTGGCTATGATCGAGGTACGCTTGCCCAGAGTGAAACAGAGATCATTCACTCGATTTTTGAATTCAGTGAAACAAACGTCCGCGAGATCATGACACCACGAGTGGATATTCAAGGCTTGGAATCCAAGTCGGGATTACCGGATGCGATTGCGTTGATCCAGTCGAAACAGGTTTCGAAAATCCCCATTTACAAAGAGACCATCGATAATATCCGCGGCATCTTGTTCGCCAAGGATATCCTGCCCTATCTGAATGGTCCTTACCCGGAAGTAGGGCTATCGCGACTCAGCCGACCACCGTTTTTTGTTCCAGAAAGCAAACGCATTAATGCACTACTCCAGGATTTCAAGGATCGACGCACGAACATCGCCATTGTAGTGGACGAATTTGGCGGGACAGCGGGTCTGGTTACTCTGGAAGATGTTGTGGAGGAGGTTTTAGGGGAGCTCCGGGATCCCTTTGATCTTGAAGAAGCTGAGCTCCGGCCACTGGCAGAAGATGAATTCATGGTGGATGCAGCGGTAGCTCTCGATAGTTTGGAAGAACGGCTGGGATGCACTTTTCCTGATGAACGGGAATACGATACCTTGGGCGGCTTCCTGTTTGATCGATTCGACAAGATACCTTCCGTCGGGCAATGGATTGAAGATAATAACCGCCGATTTACCGTGAAAGCCCTTGAGGGTAACCGGATCGCAAAGGTGCACATCAGCGCGCGCAAGACCAAAACAGAGGAAACCGGTGATGAAGTCTGAAGAACAGCTGCCGAACTCTGAGTCGGGGATTTGCGAAGAATTGATGGAACTGCTGGTGGTCTTGAAAAAATTGCGCTCCCCGGAAGGCTGTCCGTGGGACAAGGAACAGACAACTCGTAGCCTGATCCCCTATCTTTTGGAAGAGACGTATGAGGTCATCGAAAGCATCGAACGTAATGACTATCAAGCCTTGCGGGAAGAGCTGGGGGATCTCCTGCTGCATGTTCTGTTCCAGGTGGAAATAGCGGAGGAGCAGGGGTGGTTTACATTGGAAGAATGTATGGCGTCCTTGACTCGGAAACTTATGGAACGGCACCCGCATGTGTTTGCGGGGCAGCAAACAGAGGGCGCCTTTCATGCAAAAAAGAATTGGGAAGCGATAAAACAAAAAGCCAAACGTCGAAGCTCGCGGTTAGATGGAGTTCCACGCCAACTGCCGGCCTTGACCCGTGCTCGTCGAATACAGGAAAAGGCGGCCTACGTTGGCTTTGACTGGAACGATATTGAACCGGTGTGGGGTAAGGTTCAGGAAGAATTCGGTGAGCTCCAGAGGGCGCATCAAAATGCAGATCAGGACGCGCTCGAGGAGGAATTGGGCGATCTGCTTTTCAGCTTGGTCAATTTAGGCCGCTTCTTGGGACTAAGCGCTGAAGAAGCCCTTCGGCGTACGATCGGAAAATTTGAGTACCGCTTTCGTAATATTGAGCAGGAATTGCAGGGCCGGGGCAAGACTCCTGAAGAGGCTACGCTCGAGGAAATGGATGAGATATGGAATCGCTACCGCGATGGGAATTCATCTGTCTAGTTGAATGAGATGCCACTATGACAACTCTAGAAAAGTCGTGTCCAAAATCGGAGTTGATACTATCAGAAAGGACTGACAGGCGGATTGAAAGGAACGATTACTTGACTTTTCGTTTCTGTTTCTTATCAGGGGCCACTTCTTGAATAATGTGAACCGAGGCGTTCACTTTTCCATCTTTTCCCCCCAGATCGACACACAAATGCCATCGTCCGTCAAACGGCGGCTTGATATTGGCTGGTGATCTTTCAGCCAGCCCTCCGTAATAACGGTAATTCTGTCCCGTACGATAGGACTCATAACTATCGTCATCCATGAGTCGGACAAATGCCTTGGACTCGAGTTCAACCTGGATGACATCCCGGGCACCCAGATCAAGAGAATAGTGGATAAATTCCATATTAATAAATTCTATCTTTCGCCGGTAGGCGACTGTTTACTGGAGTTGCTTTTCGGAACACTTCACCCATAATTCTCGACCAACCACGAATCCCGGTCAATATTACTCTCAATGCTTCGTTAAAAATAAGCAGAAAATGGACTCATAATCTAATTGAATTATCGCGTCCCGTTTGTGGTCTTATCAAGTGTTCTGATATATAGATATAGCATCACTGCCAGGAAGCTGATCAGGATTGTGGCAATTCCTAGTCCGATTCTGCGCATGGAAAAATTACGAATCAGCTGCATCGAGGCTTGATGCACTTGCGATGCCAATTCAAATCCTGGGTCGGCTTCCTTGCGGACATCGCCAACGTCGAACGTATGCACCATGGTTCGGGATTGGACCAGAGCTGATCGCGCATTCTGCATGTCCAGCAGTAGCTCTTCTACCTCAAGTCCTCGGTTTTCTGCATCATGCAGGACTTCTTGTGCCCCATTCAATGCCGAGGATAGACTGTCGAGTACGACAAGCAAGCTGGCTGCTTGGATGGCTCCCGTATCGTTAGGTTCATGGCATTGAGCGCACACTCCGGTCGTTGCGCTAAGCGTGTTATCCTCAAGCCGTTGGATATCATGTGCCGTATGACAGACCACACAACCATGCAGGCCCTGGGTTGTGAAAACACTCTTCATTTTAGTCTGGTTGAACAGGGCTTGATTGTTGACGTGGCAGGTACCGCAGACTTCCTGAATGGAACCCACTTCAGGAGGAGCGGCCCCGTGATTCCCATGGCAATTGTTACAAGTAGGGGCGGCCACATCACCGTGTTCCAGAAGGGCTACTCCGTGCACACTGCCGCGGTATTGGCCAACCAGTTCATGGGGCAGTTTGAACTTCTTCATGAGCCGTTCATCTGAATGACACTTGGCACAGGTCTCGGCAACGTTGGTATGATATACGGGTGATCCTGGATCGCTGCTCCGTTTGATACCGTGGGCACCATGGCACGCCGCACACTCGGCGGCACCCTTTGCACCTCGCTTGAGGCTCGAACCATGTCCGCTGGTCCAGAACTTGGCCGTCTGATCGGTGGCAAGGTTCGGATTATAGCGGCGCATCAAGCTGGGATCATTGTGGCACTTTCCGCAAACCTCCACCACTTTATTCCTGGCCGGGACACCTATAAATCCCCGGGCGGGATCCTTAGCCTCGTCATAATCCCAAGCTTCCGGATCACCACCATGGCAGGCATCGCAGCTGAAGCCCGCACCGGCATGGATATCTGCAGAGAAGAGCTCCGCAGGTGTGGAATAAGGAGGATCTTGTTCCAGGTGGCAGCCTACGCAGCTGCTTTCATCATCGGCCTGTGCTGATACACTGACCGCTAGAAACAGTAATGTCAGGAAGGGAGCTAGATACCGGATCATAGCAGATACCCCCATAATGTCATGGCCGCTATGAATATAACCACGATTATTCCAAACATCTTCAGGATTCGGAAGCGCTTCTCGTCATCCCCCTGATCAATGAATGGTACCAGGAGCCAAAGTAAAAATCCCAGCATGAATCCCAGGATTCCGACAACCTCACCCTCGAATATCCAAATGTGGGCGGGAATGAACTTCAGAGTTTGAAACATGAACATAAAGTACCACTCGGGCCTGATGTTGGCTGGGGCCGGGGCGAACAGGTCTGCTTTGGTGCCCAGTTCCCATGGAAAAAAGACAGCAAAGATCGCCAGGATATTCAGTACGATCAACCAGAGCAAGGCATCGCGGAGCATAAAGTGCGGGAAGAATGGCATATATCGGCGCTTTTCAGGAGGTTGCGAGGCCCATGCCCGGGGTTCGTGCATTCCCTGTGCCTGAATAAATATCAGATGGACCAGAAGAAGAACGGTGAAAATCGCCGGCAGGATCGCTACATGAATGCCAAAAAATCGCGGCAAAGTTGCCCCGGTAACTTCCTCACCGCCCCGGAGAAGGATCATGAGGGCTTTGCCAACCAGAGGAATTGCACCCACAATCTCCGTGCCCACCTTTGTGGCGAAGAAGGCCAGCTCGTTCCAGGGGAGCAAGTATCCGCTGAAGCCAAAAAACATGCTCAGGCCCAGAAGAATGGCCCCCGTTATCCAGGTCAGCTCTCGTGGTTTGCCGTACGTCCGTTGGAAGAACACGGAGAACATATGCAGAAATGCGGCTAGTACCATGAAATTGGCGGACCAGCTGTGAATCGATCGGATCAGCCACCCGAACTGTACTTGGGACATGATAAAGCGAATCGACTCGTAGGCCTCTGTAGCGCTAGGCTTGTAATACATCAGGAGAAGAATGCCGGTCACAACCTGGATGGCAAACAGAAACAGGGTCACCCCACCCAGATAGGACCAGTACCAGCCTTTATAGAGTGGAACTTGTTTCTTGCGAAAAAACTCAATAACGGGAGCGAAATTGTATCTTTCCTCGAACCACTGCACGAACTTGCTCATGGATCAGGTTTGCCTCCGCGAGATCCATATCTCGCCGTTTTCAGTGACATTGACGTCATAAGTCTGGAGAGCATTCGGGGGTGGGCCGGAGATCACCTTGCCCGATAGGTCAAACTTGCCATTGTGGCAGGCACACCACACGATGTTGTCTTCTGCACGATATTGAACAATACAGGACAGATGGGTGCAGGTGGCCTCCAGTGCGCGATAATTGTCTTGGTGGTCCTTGAAAAGTATCACCGGCTCCCGGCCCAGCTGGATGATCTTGAATGGTTTTTCCCAGGCGTCGGTAATCATGCCCGCTTTCATGGAAGATACCATGGCTTCACCTGCAGGTGGGGGGATCAGATAACGCGCAATAGGATACAGGATGCTGCCCAACCACCCCAGAACTCCGACGCCCAGGAGTCCTTGAAGCGCTTTACGGCGGGAAATTGGCTCTGATGCCCGTTGTTTTCCAGTTGATGTATTATTGTTCATCCTGTCTCCTCCACTCCCCTTATCAGGGACGTGGCAGATTCTCCAGAGTTAGTTCGAGATAATCGATTACAGCTTGTGGATTATGGCCTCCCAGGCTCCCTTCGGAAGTTAGCCACTCGATCTGCCCGGCATATGCTTTCTTTGGCAGTGCCCCCAGCAATGATTGGATCTCTTGTCGCCAGTCCAGTACCATTTCAGGATAGTCTTCATCGTGGCAATCGGCACAGAGATCGGGTGTCTTTCGGACAATACCAGCCTCCAACAGGTGGCAATCCGGACAGCGGATATCCGCCTGCCACATGAGATCCTCATCGGCCTGGAAAAAGGGGGTCTGCCCACTCAATAGTTCCTGCTGCTCACGATGGCAGGCGGAACAGGCTTTCTTCTCCTGGCTGTGATGGCAGTTCAGACATTCTTCCCGCGAGAGCAGTAATTCGCCGTGTCTCCGCAGGTTGGAATGGCACTTGGTACAAGTGACGCCCTGGCTCAGGTGCTGGTCATGGCGAAATTGGAGGTTATACACTGAAGCCCGGGTCTGCTCAATCCCATAGTGGCAATTGGCGCAATCGGAGGGTACCAACTTGTCGCTGGAAATATACTCACGCAGCTCCGATATCTTCCCTGTCTCACGCAAAGCTGCAGAGATGGCCCGGTGGGAACCCTGCAGAAGGTGGTCACTGAGCTGAATATTATGAATGCCTTTAGCCGTCGTAACGAGCTGGATGTGAGCCGCGGCACTGTCAAGCAGAGCCACCGGTCTCGAATCGGCGGGAATATTTCTCAATCGGTTTCTGCTATCCGTCAAATATTCCTGCACCGATGTAAGCTGTTGATCTAAATACTGCTCCCATTCCTGGAGGATGCGACTGTAGCCTTTCCCATGGCAGTCATCACACGCCTCTGCGCTGGAAACCATGGTCTCTCCACCGCCGATGCTCTCGGCATGGAAGATGTGGCAGCTCTGGCACGAAAGCCCCGCTTCATACATGGGATTGGGCTGCTGTGGCACATCATCAGCCACTACACCGGAAAATAGCTGGGCTTGTGCCATGTGCATGTCCTGGTGACACGAACGGCAATCCTCTCCAGTTAAGAGATTTGTCCGACCTATGCGATGGAGAATGGGCATGTGACAGGCGATACACTCCACCTTGTTGTTGGTCACGTGATTCATATGCAGGAATTCGGGATCGTCGAAGCGCTTAAAAAAATCGGTTTGCCAATGACAATTAATACAAGCCTGGATAGATACCGGAGCGTTGCCCTCCACAGTATTTACATGGCATGATTGGCAGGATTTCTCCGTTTCGACCACCGACGTGTGATTGTAGCGCAGCTGACTGCCTTTCTCCAGAAAGATCTCATCTGTATGACATGTGCGACACTCGGAGAGTCGAGCGCCCTGATCCCGATCCTTCATATGGCAGAGAAAGCAGGTCTCTTCTGTAACCAGAATGTGGCTGCCCTGGACCATTTGCGAGTGGCAGCTGGTGCAGCGGAGCTGCTTGCCTCGTCGGAGTTCACCCAAATGGTGACTGTGATCAAATTTGACATTCTTGAACTGGATGGGCCCCTCCAGATTCTGGGTCTGGTGACAACCCTTGCGGGTACAGGAAGCATCGGAGATTTCCGCCCAGGGTTTGGACTTTTTGTACGCCAGCGATACGTACTTGGTAAGCTGGTACAGGCCGTTGAGTTTGCCCTCGATTTTCCCTGCCAGCCCCGGTTCAAAGTGGCAATACGTGCAGCTGATGTCAGAGTGCGAGGAAACCTGCCAGCTCTCATAGAATGGCTCCATGTAGTGGCAGGTGTTGCAGAACTTGGGTCGCGAAGTGAATTCAGCTGCCCCATAGAAAAGGAAGGGCACAATGACGATAACGGCAATAACAATGGACAGACGTTTGCGGATTCTGGGACTCATTTCCGGATGTACATTACCTCCCGTGTATGATCATTCATATCCATTAAAAATATATAGGGCAACCTTGGCCGAGGAAATATCGGCCAAGGTGCCCTTATAATGTCATTGTCTTAGAACTGTAGCAGCTGTTATTCAGGATAAGGATGGGTGATTTGGGCTACCTTCTCTTCAAACTTAAATTCTTTGTACGTAGGACTCTTCTCGTTATGACAGGTCGTGCAGACCTCAGCTGTTGGAGCCCATAATCCTACACTGGCAGCCTCGATTTCACCATTACGGATACCTTCCATCGTAGTCTTGGATTTGTAGCCACTGCCGGGACCATGACAGCTCTCACAACCCACATTGGCCTTGGAATTGTTTTTCTTCACAGCGCGCGCGTTGTCAGGATTTTCAATAAATTCGGCAGAGAGAACTTCATAACCCTTGTCTTTTCCCCATCCGGTGGTATGGCACACCAGACATTCGCCCGCCTCATAGGCTGGCCCCTCGAGGCCCTTTTCTTTGGCAATTGCGGCGGATTCCTCGCTCTTTAACGTCTCGAAGGCTTTGGCATGGTCGCGCATACTCCAAACCCCGAATTGATCACCTTTTTCAGCTTTCTTGTGACACATCTTGCAGTTGTCTACACCCATATAAGAGTAATCACCAGCCCACAGTGTTGCGAAAGAGAAGACCAGGATTACTGCTATTATTCGCTTCATGGTTACCTCCAGCTGTGTAATTGGATCAAGTCTCGCTGCCGAACCATAAATGACGATGATTGCTACACGCATTTACGTTTACCAGATTGAACGACAGTAGGCTTAACCGACCATATTCAAGCATATAAAAGTAACGCCGTTCTGAATTAAGTAACAAGATATTTGCCCCCCAATTTCATGTTATCACGGTTAAGAGACGCCTGCAGTTTGGTAGAAGCTTGCTTATGCTGACAGAACATGATTAAATTAGACCGACGGTCGGTCTAGACCAATGGTCGGATAAACCAAGAACAAGCTCAAATGCCACGTATCTCCAAAGATTACGATATCCGCCGACAGGAGTTCCTGGACGCCGCCCAGGAACTGTTCTATTCCCACGGTTATGAGCAGACCTCCGTCAATATGATCCTGGAGAAGGTCGGTGTCTCGAAAGGTACCTTCTACCATTACTTCGAATCCAAGGCAGATCTTCTCAGTGCCCTAGCCGACCGTATCTCCATGCGGAACCTTGAATACCTGCAGCCCATTGTCGATGACCAGCAATTGACTTCCATTGAAAAGCTCAACCAATACTTTAACCGGTCACAGGGCCTAAAAACGACCAACCGGGAGATCCTCAAGGTCTGGCTGCGGGTGATGTACAAGGACGAAAATGTCCTCCTGCGCCATAAGGTTCAAGCCCGGGGCATGGAACTGATAGCTCCCCAACTTTGTAAGATTATCACTCAGGGAGTCCAGGAAAGGGTGTTCGATGTAAAACATCCGATACAGGTGGCGCAAATGATCCTCATGCTGGCCTCGAGCCTGGGAGATGTAACGGCTGGATTGATCATGGATCTGGACGATCATCCCGAAAACGTGACCGCTTTCGAGCCCTACCTCGATCAGTTCGAGAATGCCATCGAACGGATTTTGGGAGCCCCAAGGAATTCCATCATGCTAGCTGACCGGGCTCGATTAAAGGAGCTCTTTAAATGAATGCCATGTCGGTCAGCGGTAAGACCTTGTTGATGTGCCTTATTATGAGCGGCACACTGCTCTTCGGTCAGGATCTGACTTTCAAAGGCCAGTTCTGGACCAGCGTTACCGCCGGGGATGATCCCGCTCCTGGCCGCAGCGATGTAGAACATACCCTCGGGTATATTCCCTCCCTTTCCCTGGCCCACCAGCTTGGGCCTATGAGTGTGCTGGATCTGGAGGTGGCGTATAATTCTGGTGCTTTATACGATGGCGCTCTTGGTGGAGGTGAGGCCGATCCTGACAAATATTTACGACTCTATCGGCTCTGGGGTCGCTTTGCCACCGAATCATTGGATCTGCGCGTAGGCTTGCAAAAGATTGCCTTCGGACCCGGACGTGTGCTGCGGCCACTCATGTGGTTCGATACTTTCGACCTCAAAGATCCCACTGGCCAAACCGATGGAGTAGGCGCGCTACGGTTGCGCTGGTTTCCTCAGCACAATCTCACGGTTTGGGGCTGGGTAATCCGTCCGGATTATCGTGAGTACGCTTCGCCGGGTGGCAGAATCGAGATCGGTCTAGGTTCCGTCGAAACCGGTCTGACCTATCACCGCCAGCAAAGTAGCGGTCTGGATTTCACCGGCCGCAAGCTGCTGGCTTTTAATGATGAGGAAGAACGCTTTGCTATCGATGCCCGTTGGGATGGTTTCATAGGACTCTGGACCGAAGCGGTTCTCACCAGAGGCACCGAGCCAGCTTTCGATGATGAAATCAACACCAGCACACAAATTATGGCGGGTGGTGACTATACGCTGCCCTGGGGTAACGGTGTATATGTAACGGTGGAACATTTATGGAGCCGTATTGATAATTTGGCACCGTCCCCGCCGTTACCTCCATACTCGTGACTCGCATATCCCGAGTTGCTCCGTGATGAGCGCACTGATCAGGCCACCCTCCTCATGGTAAGTATACCCTGGGGTATGTTCGACAATGTGATGGGACTGGTGAGCTACGATTGGGAGAACCAGCGTCAGTCCAACTTCCTCATGTGGCAGCGGTCCTATGATGCACTGAGCCTTAATCTTATATTGTACGCCAGTCCAGAGCGGAAAGATTATTATTTGAATGACATTCCGATACCACTGCCCGAAACCCTCACCGGTTTCGGCAACGGTATTCAATTCATGATCGTATTGAATCACTAAGAAAGAGAAAACCGATGGATGACAATCATATCGTTGAGATTAGAGACTTGGTTAAGAATTATCCTGTAGGTGGGGGTCATTTCACCGCCTTGCGGGATGTGACCACTGATGTAGCCGTGGGCGAATTCACGGGCTTGGTAGGTCCCTCCGGTTCGGGCAAGACCACCTTGCTGAATATTATCGGTGGTCTGGATGCCCCCTCCGAGGGTGCCGTCACGGTGCTGGATATGCCCCTCGGTGGCCGGAACCACAAGGAGCTGGCGGCCCTGCGTAAGGCCGGGATCGGGTTTGTCTTCCAGACCTTCAACCTGTTGCCCGTCTACACTGTGTCTGAGAACGTGGAGTTTCCCCTGCTGCTGCTGGGCATGCCCCCTGCCGAGCGCAAACGACTGGTGGATCAGGCTCTGGACTGGGTTGGTCTCACCGATAAGGTCAAGTCCCGTCCGGCCCAACTGAGTGGCGGCGAGTGCCAGCGGGTGGCCATCGCCCGGGCTATTGTTAAGGAGCCCAAGCTCATCATTGCCGACGAACCCACCGCCAACCTGGACGCGGAAAATTCCCACAACATCATGAAGATCCTGGTGAATCTCAATCAGGATTTGTCTACATCCTTTATATTTGCCACCCATGATGAAAAGGTGATGGGCTACCTGACGCGGATTATCCATTTGATTGATGGACGGATCGATAAGGATGAGCACATCTCCGAACCCGAATACCGGAAGGGGAAGTGATGCTGCTCTTCAAACTGGCGCTGAAAAATCTTATAGGGGCTGGCACTCGTACCTGGCTCAATGTGGCCGTGACCTCCTTTTCATTCGTACTGATTATTTTCATGAGTGGCTTCTATCAGGGCTTCCTGGAGTACGCCCAGCAGGTAACCCTGGAAACCGAGGTCGCCGGCGGCGCTTACTGGCATCCCGCCTACGATCCCGACGATCCTTTCACCCTGGATGAAGCCCACGGTATTCCTCCCGGTCCGGTCAGCGAGCAGCTGGCAGCTGGCAATGCCATGCCCATCCTGCTGACCCAGGGCTCCATCTATCCCGAAGGCCGTATGATGCCCGTGATGGTCAAGGGTATCCCACCGGATCAGAACATCGTGACTCTCCCCACAGCGGTGCTCGGTGAATACACCGGCTTCGCCATTCCCGTCCTCATCGGTGCCGGGATGGCCAACTCCGCGCAGCTGGAGGTGGGTGATGTCTTTACCGTCCGCTGGCGGGACGCCCACGGCACCTACGATGCTGACGAGGCGGAAGTCATCAGCATCATGCGGGTGGAAAATCCGGGGGTGGATATGGGTCAGCTATGGTTGCCTTTAGAAAAGCTCCAGGAAATGCTGGAAATGCCGGGAGAGGCTACCTACGTCGTGGCAGCCTCCGGCGCCGAACTGCTGACAGATATCGGCGAATGGCAGCCCAAACCTGTGCTCTTCTTCATGCAGGAATATCTGGATGTTATCGAAATGAAGTCGTCCAACGCCAAGGTACTCTATGCCGTTCTGCTGGCCATGGCCGCCATGGGCATTTTCAATTCCCAGGTACTGTCCATCTTCCGCCGCCGTAAGGAAATCGGCACCCTCATGGCCTTGGGAATGGTCCGCAGCCGCGTGGTAGCCCTGTTCACCGCCGAAGGCGGGATGAACAGCGTTCTCGCGTTCATCGTAGGCGCCATCTGGGGCGGACCCCTCCTGTTTCTCGTCGCGACTAAGGGCATCCCCTTACCCTACGACCCCACCGAGTTCGGCGTGATCATGGCCCCCAGACTGATGGGCGTCTACGGTGTCAGTATGATCCTTGGAACAACCCTGTTGGTCGCGATCATTGTGACACTGGTGAGCTATATACCCGCCCGTAAAATTGCCAAGATGAAGCCCACCGAAGCCCTGACGGGAAGGAGCAACTGATGCTGCGTTTCTTGGTAAAAGGAGTATTCCGGGATCGCTCCCGCAGCCTGTTCAGTGTCATCGTCATTACCCTGATCGTTGCCCTTACGGTGCTTATCCGGGGCTTCATGGCGGGCATCTTTAATGATGTGTTCCGCCAGAGCGCCGTGATCTTCGCCGGCCATGCGAAGGTCACCACCCGGGCCTATGCCGAGGAAGCCGACCTGCTGCCCAACGATCTGGCGATTCTGGGAACCGATTCCCTGGTGACTGCCTTGTCGGAAGAGTACCCTGACATGTTCTGGACCCCGCGCATCCTCTTCGCCGGCCTTCTGGATATCCCCGATGAACAAGGGGAGACCAGGGAACAGGGGCCCATGATGGGCTTTGGCCTTGATCTCCATTCCACCGGGTCCAGGATGGTTGAGATTTGGGAGCTGGAACGAAAACTGGCCAGGGGACGCTTACCGGAGCGCCCGGATGAAGTACTGCTGGGCGAAACATATGCCCATCGATTGGGAGTGGAACCGGGTGATGTTGCCACCTTTATCGGGGCCAGCATGTACGGCGGTTTTGTAACCTACAATTTTCATGTGACTGGAACCGTATCCCTGGGCATAGCTGGCATTGACAAGAACATGCTGATCGCGGACCTTCGTGGTGTTCGTGTGGCTCTGGATATGCAGGACGCCGCCGGTGAAATCGTGGGGTACAGCCATGATATGTTCTATGATGACGAGGGTAGCGTCGCACTGGCCGCGGACTTTAACACACAAGTGAGATATCCGGAGAACGATTTCAGCCTGGTCATGAAGGCCCTGCGCGATCACACCCAGATGGGGGCCATGGTGGACATCAGCAAGTACGCAATTGGGCTTGTGCTCTTCATCTTCATGGCGGTTACGGTCGTAGTGCTGTGGAATATGGGCTTGATGAACGGATTACGGCGTTATGGTGAATTCGGCATGCGACTCGCCATGGGTGAGACCAAGGGCCACGTCTACCGGACGTCCTTGGGCGAAGCAGTGATCATCGGAATTGTCGGCAGCTTTATCGGCACTGCCATCAGTGTACCCTTCGTGTGGTATCTTCAGGAGGTCGGCCTGGATTACACCGGAATGTTTGAAGGCATGACCTTCGTCCTGTCTTCCATTGTGCGGGCTCAGCTTACCCCGGATTGCTACTACCTGGGCTTCATTCCCGGTGTTCTGGCCACCGTCGCCGGGACCATGCTGTCCGGGCGCGGGATCTATAAGCGGGAGATGTCTCAACTGTTCAAGGAGTTGGAACTCGAAGCATGAAATTATCCGACAGTATCTGTGACGGGAGAGGTTAAGTACAAATAATGCTGTTTAAACTGGCCTTGAGAAACCTGATCGGCGCCGGTACACGCACCTGGCTGAATGTATTCGTGACCTCCATTACCTTTGTCCTGATCATCTTCATGAGTGGGTTGTATCAGGGGATGATCGAATCCAATAAGCGGGTAATGATTGAGACCGAGATCGGTGGCGGGGAATACTGGCACCCGGTCTACGATCCCCGTGATCCCTTTACCCTGGAAGCTAGTCATGGATCCTTACCGGCCGTGATCGCAGATCAAGTAGCGGGGGGCGATGGAACTCCTGTTCTGATCACTCAGGGTTCGATCTATCCTGAAGGCCGTTTGAGGCCGGTGCTGATCAAGGGCATTCTTCCCGAGCAGCAAGTTGTAACTCTGCCCACCAGCAGTCTGTATGGCTATGCCGGCGAAGCTATTCCGGTGCTCATCGGTGCTGGCATGGCCAAGACCACGAAACTTAAGGTGCGAGATACCTTTACGGTCAGGTGGCGCGATGCCCACGGCACCTATGATGCCCAGGAGGCGGAGGTGGTAGCTATTATGAACGTGGAGAACTTCCAGGTTGACCAGGGGCAGATATGGGTGCCTCTGGAGCGGCTGCAGCAGATGCTGGATATGCCTGGTGAGGCAACGTTTGTCGTCGTTTCCCCGGGGACAGACCTTCTCACAAATCCCGGAGATTGGCACACCATGGATGTGGATGCCCTTACCGAGGATTTTGCCCGGATAATGCAAACGTCGCAGGGTTTTATGAGCATCATGTATCTCATTTTCATCGCTCTGGCAGCTATGGGTATATTCAATTCCCAGGTACTGTCCATTTTCCGGCGTCGTAAGGAGATCGGAACCCTCATGGCCTTGGGCATGCCCCGGGGCCGGGTTATCGGGCTGTTCACCACCGAAGGCGGCCTGCACAGTCTACTGGCTTTGGTTCTGGCCGCATTGTACGGGGGTCCGTTCCTGTTTTGGACAGCCACCCATGGGATTCCCCTGCCCATCGACTACGCCGAGGTAGGTATGCTCATTGATCAGCGGATGGTATCGGCCTACCCGGCTGGACTGTTTGTCAGCACCACCTTGCTGGTGACCTTGATAGTGACTATCGTGAGCTACCTGCCCGCCCGCAAGATCGCCAAAATGAAGCCCACCGAAGCAATAACCGGGAGGACTAACTGATGGTTCGCTTTCTGCTCAAGGGCGTTCTCAGGGATCGTTCCCGTAGCCTGTTAAGCTTTATCATAATCGGCGGGTGCGTGACTCTCACGGTGTTCTTGCGTGGCTTCTTTGTGGGTTTCCTTGACGACATGCTCCGCCAGAGTGCGGTCTTACTCACCGGGCACGTGAAGGTGACCACCAGGGCCTACGCTGAGGAAGCCGACCTCTTGCCCAACAACTTGGCGATTCTGGAGGCAGACTCCTTGCTTAAAACGCTATCGGCTGAGTACCCGGACCTGTTCTGGTCACCCCGCATCACTTTTGCTGGATTGCTTGATATCCCGGATGAGAACGGCGAGACCCGATCCCAGAGTCCCATGATGGGCATTGCTGTGGACCTGCTATCGGAAGACACTCAACAGCCGGAACTGTGGGATCTCGCCCCCAAAATCACCCGTGGGCGTCTACCCCGGGAGCCAGCGGAAATACTGCTGGGGGAAGAATTTGCGAGCCGCCTGGAAGTAGAACCTGGTGAGACTGCTACCTTTATCGGTAGCACTATGCATGGTGGATTTACCACCTACAATTTTCATGTGGCAGGTACGGTGTCATTAGGTGTAAGCGGGTTAGGTGACTATTTTATTCTGGCGGATATGGAGGGAGCCCAACAAGCCTTGGATATGGAGGGTGCCGCTTCGGAAATATTCGGCTTTTATAATGACATGTATTATGACGATCCGGCCGCCGTGGCTCTGAAGACTGGATTCAACGCTATCCACAACCGTGCGGATGATGAGTACAGCCCGTTTATGCAGGCGCTGAGAGATCAGAACCAGATGGGTCAGATCGTGGACTATGCTCAGATCGAAATGTGGGTGATTATCCTGATATTCATGACCGTGGTAACGATTGTTCTGTGGAACCTGGGCCTGATGAACGGCCTGCGGCGGTATGGCGAATTCGGTATGCGTCTGGCCATGGGTGAAACCCAGGGCCACGTTTTCCGAACCACCTTGGGTGAATCGGCAATAATCGGTCTGGGAGCCAGTGTCGTTGGAACGGCTATCGGCTTGCTGCTGACCTGGTGGGTTCAGGAGGTGGGCATCGACTACTCCAGTATGATGGAGGGCTACGATATTACCATGACCCTTGTGATGCGGGCCAAGGTTACCCCGGACTGCTGGTTTATTGGATTTATCCCTGGGGTGCTGGCTACCATGCTGGGTACGATGCTGGCCGGGAGAGGGATTTACAAACGGCAATTATCACAACTGTTCAAGGAATTGGAGCTGGAAGCATGAAACCACTCAGACGTTCAGTATATATTTTAATACTAAGTTTAATCTGGCCCCTGGCCCTTTTTGCTCAGTCGGAAAAGGTCCCCACGGCGAGCGAGCTCATCGCGGCCATGGATGCCAACCTCACGGCCAGAACATCCATTGTTACCAGCCGGATGGTGGTGCACGGGCGGCGCAGCAGCCGGACTATCACCTCCAAAAGCTGGGTGGAGGGCACCGACAAGGCCTTCACCGAGTACCTGGCTCCACCCCGTGAGGCCGGCACCAAGATGCTCAAGCTCGGCGAGCAGCTCTGGACCTACAGCCCCCAGACCGACCGCATCATCCAGATCTCCGGCCACATGCTGCGCCAGTCCCTCATGGGCTCGGACCTCTCCTACCAGGATATGATGGAGGACCAGTCCCTTGAGGATGTATATGATGGGGTTGTGGAGGGCTCCGCAGAGCTCAACGGCCGGGACAACTGGATCATGACCCTCACCGCCAAGGTGGAAGGTCTGGCCTATCACAAGCGCAAGGCCTGGATCGATAAGGAATGGCTGCTGCCCATGCGGGAAGAACTCTACGCCAAGAGCGGTAAGCTGTTGAAATCATCCTACGCGGAAGAGATCATGCAGGTGGAAGGCCGCTGGTATCCCAAGGTGTGGATCTTCAAGGATGAGCTCAAGCGTGACAGCAAAGGCACCGAGTGGATCATCGACGAAATTGCCTTTAACCAACCCATTCCCGAGGCGCGCTTCGAAAAGGTGGCACTGAGGAAATGATCTTCCCATATCATTCCGGGGAGCTGAGCACGTACATATTGCCGATGAGGTAGTCCACCGAACCCCCCAGTCTTTTCACGGGGGACAGCCAGACTTGGTAAGTAAAAGGTTGATCTATACCCCTAATGGTGAACTGTCGGACTGTACCTTGCGTGAAGCTGATATCGACTTCCTTCTGAAAGATCGGGCGGTCTGATTCCCACAGGCCGTCGTAGATGGAGGACGTTGCCAGGGCATCCACCACCTCCCGGCTTCTGCTGGGATGCATCACCAGCACCTGTCCTTGCCGATTCAAGAGGAACACGTGGCCGGGTGAGGCCTCAACAACCTTGCGGAACCTCGCTTCACTTTTCTGAAAGGCTTTGGTGCTATGTTCGGCCTGTTTTAAAGCCCGGATTAGAGCATCATTACCAACGGCAAGTAGCGCTGCCGCTCCGAAAAGATAGAGTACGTAGAGTACCCAGGTTTCAGTGTGAGTGTAGGTGATAATCGCTGGTGGTAGCAAATCATGCGTCCCTCCATAAGTCACTGCTACTCCAAGTAGGGCGCTTAATACAGCAAAAACGAATCCTACCCGTCCGCCGCGGATCTGACCGGCAGCGAGGACAATTAATAAAAAGGCGCCAACAACGGGAAAAAGGACTCCGCCGGATAACAAAAAGGCGATAGCAACCAATCCCCACACAGATAGCAATAACAACCAGCTGGCTAGTTGAACAGATCCCAAACGCACAAGAATTATACCGATAAGCATAAAAATCAATATCACGGATAAAATGGTGCTGCTGGATACAGGAGTGGAACTAAAGATACTTACCGCGATAGTAGTGAGAAACGCTGGTAACAACATAGAAACAGGAAGAAGATAGGTGACTCTGGCTAGCCTGGTCTTTTCAGCCTCCTCGAATACGGGAGGACTAAGGAACCGTCTAAGCCAATCTATGGTTGGCATATTATCCTCAATGAGAGAACTACTGGTAACCTAGGTTGGACATCGTATCCAACTTGATAGCCCCCACTATCATGAAGCTAGGATTATTACTTCAATGTAAGTGTTTACATGCGGATGGGCAACGTGATTAATTCCATGCGTGACCGGTGGAGAGGCTTGGTGTTCTAAGACTCTGCTGAAGAAGGGATCGCTTTCTTTCAGGCCGCAGTCTTATGCACGTACATGTTGCCAACGAGGTAGTCTACAGGACCGTCCGAGCTTTTCACCGGGGACAGCCAGACCTGAAATGCAAAGGCTGGGTTTATGCCCTTGATGACGAACTGCCGGACAGTACCCAGCCTAAAGCAGTTACTAATCTCGTTTTGGAAAATCGGGTGATCGGATGGGTGCAGGCCATCGAAAACCGTCGCAGTTTGCCTTTTCTGGGGCCGATTGGAAGGGGCATCGAGTATGTATCCATCTCGATCCAGATAAAAAATATGACCTGGGGATGACTCGACAACCTTGCGGAACTTCGCTTCACTCACACGCAGGGAACGGGCGGTCCGTTCAGCTTTTTCCAGGGCACTTCTCAGGAGGTACGTGCCGCCGGCCATTAACACCGCGGTTTCGGCAATCCATAGTGCATGCACAGTTAACGTCGAGGTGGGAGAGAATATAATCAGTGGGAGTGGATACAGATTATAGGATCTTGCCACGACGA
>JBHPIW010000039.1:0-20028 GCA_042568495.1 Fidelibacterota bacterium
AAGGATATCGAGAACTGCAAGCAGCTGATCCGGGATAATGTCCGGGCGGCAATCAAAGAGCGGCCCGATCTGCATGATTCGGAGCAGCTTCTCCAGCACACCTCCAATATCGAATCCATTTTCGCCGTACTCGATGTGCGGGTGCGTGAGATCCTGGCCCGGGCTCAGCAACCGGATCTATGGGTCAACCACAACATCAGCGACCTTACCGGTAACTTCATCAACCTGTTCACTGCCGTTGAACAGAATGCCGGGGGCCGCTACCACATCGTCTACAATATCGCCTCCAAGCACACCCTTGATTATTTCGTGAACTTCGGGATTACCAGCGTGGATGGTGATACCATCTGCATGCCCTCGATTCTTCAGGATGTAATGCGGGACCTGATCCTCAACGCCCGCAAATACACGGATCTGGGCGGCAGCATCATCGCCGGTCTCGATGACGACGGCGAGTGGCTCAGCTTTGTCGTGGAAGACACCGGTAAGGGGATTCCCGCCGATCAGCTGGGGCATGTGGTGGAATACGGCGCACGGGCACGGAACGTACAGGACCAGGAAACCAAGGGTGGCGGTTTCGGTCTCACCAAGGCCTGGTTCGTGACCCAACAGTTCGGCGGCCGCATGTGGATCGACTCCGAGGAAAACGAGGGCACCACCATCACCCTCCAGATTCCCAGCCACGCCGCAGCCTCCGCATAGTACAACCCAAAATCTGTCCGCAGCTGCGTCTGTAGTGTAGTCTAGGCGATCGGCAGGAAGTAGTGCTCACTCTGATGCCGGTTGATCCAATTGTAAACGATATTGGACCGGTCACATATCAATCTCTCGTCACCATCCTCTTCGCCACCAGCAACGATGTGCACGTCGTCACTCGGGATAATCCGGGCCAGATACTCCACCAGCCATCCTTTTGAGAACAGGTACGTCCCATCCCTGTCTCCCTGCTCATAGAGCACCAGCCGCCCTGCAGCGAACGACCGGAAGAAACGCTGCCGCTTGGCCAGGCGGTGGCAGTACTCCATCGTGCGTACGATCTCCGCGGCTTGCTCATATCTCAATCCCCGCGAGTGGTCCTCCAGGCTGGCCGCCATCCGGTCCACCAGGATGGTCTCATCCCCGGATAAAAAGGCTGTTGCGAGCCGGACACTGCGTGAATAATCCTCCGGGCTGATGAGCGATTGACAGGGACCCCCGCAAATTTGCATGTCATAATAGGAGCAGGTTTGCCCGGGCATAGGATCCGGGCAGGGACGAATGCCGAACCATTTGCAGACGATATCGCTGATGCCCCCCGCCGCATACTTATCACGGTAGGGGCCGAACAGCGGTCGATCTCGGGCTCTCGGTTCATCCAACATTTCCAGCGCAGGATAATCCACGGAGCTAAAAGCCAGATAGCGGTGCTTGAAGATATCTTTCTGGCGGATATTGAATTCGGGCCGGTATTCCTTTATCAGCTGATCCTCCAGCAGCAAAGCCAGCAGTTCTGTTTCGGTTTCGAAGATATGCAGCTGGCGTGCCTGATGAATCATTCTCCGGGTACGGTCCTCGAGGTAGCGATTGACACGGCGGAGATAACCGGACACCCGGCGCTTGAGGTTCTTCGCCTTCCCCACATAAATGGCCCCACCCTCACCGTCCCGGAAGGTATAGACTCCCGGCGTCTCTGGAATACTACCCATGGATGCGGCATCATCCAGGTCAACCAGGTTTTCATGCTTGATCAGATTCATCATCAGTTGAGAACCACTCAGTGGAATTGGATTGCCGGCAGGGCAACCCAAGTTTCGGGTGCGTCGCGATCAAATTCAAGCGGTTGTTATCTTCTCTGGCTCCACTCCAGCACTGCTAGTCCATCAATTCTTCCACTACTGAAGTATGGCAACTAGTAACCGGTACTTGAAACTCAAAAGCCCCTCCTGACGAGGGGCTTATTCGTGTGGGCCCTGAGGGAATCGAACCCCCAACCAACGGATTATGAGTACTATGCGTTTCGACGAGGATTTTGGGAAGTGTGCAGGAAATGAGCTGTTTTGGGCGCAGAGTCAAATTTTACAACTCTGTTTGTTGGATTATCGATTGAGTAAATCAGTTAACCAACATTATTTCTCGTGATAAATACGAACAGACTTGGCATTCTGATCAAGTAACACAGTATTGCCACCAGATAATAATGGTATCTCACCTGGTGTAAAGGGGTCTTGTCCTAATAATTCCCCGGTAAAGATATCAATTTCGTACGATATAGCTTGTTTGACCCAATAGTCCATCGTGTGAAGGAATAGACTGCCATTATCCAACCAAGCCGAAAGTACTACGTCGCTTCCTTCTGAGGATAATTGAAGAGTCCATATCTTCCTGCCAGTATCTAATTCCAGTAGATCAAGGATCTTCTTCGGACAGGTTACAAGGAGATAGCCGTTATGAATATATTGGATATCCAGAATTCGTTCGGTACCAAGATCAGATTCCCATATTTCCTGGCCTTTATTGTCCTTGTGGACAAGAACCAGTGTACGGCTTTCCCCTCTTCGAAGGCTTAAGACAATTCCGCTACCATTCGGTAAGATGGCAACGTTGCCCACTGCATCTGGAGGTTTCCGGAGCATTGTTCCTGCTGAATCCGCTAATTCCTCTTTATGAAGGATGCTGTTTGTTGAGATCTTGTAGATTACAAATAGAGCTGATTCTTCGATTATAGTCCAAGGTCCGAATCGCCTTCTCTTTGATGCCGATTCCTGAACGCTATTATCTTTGACCTCATTCCGCTCCATTTTTGAGCGTTGAAATACGATGGCTACCCGCTCATTATCCAGAAACTGAGCTTGAAAGCCCGAATAGTCGGATTTAAAGGGGGTTGGCAGTTCGGCACCAGTATCAAGGTCAAAAACCTTGAAATAGCCCATACTATCACCAGTTCCCGTGTGCGCGACAATACCATATTTCCCATCTTTGGATTGTGTAATCCCGGGTGAGGGCAAAGTCGTTTCCCAAAGTAGATTTCCAGCAAGGTCATAGCACGAATTGATAGCTACAACGCCGTTATAATTATGCAAAATAATAATCTTCTGCGATCTTTCTCCAAGTGATACACCAGTAATGTGATGCAGTTTTTTACTCCACAGCATGCTGCCGTCACTTGAGAACAAGAAACATCTTTCAATTCTCTCGGAACCTTCGAGGACTCTACCGAAAACAGCTAAGTGATTAGGTGTGATCTCGTAGCACCCACTATGGCGCAATACTATACCAATAGTATGCTCGACGAGGGTTTTCCCTTCCACAGCGAACGATATGGGCAGATTCTGTGCGCTTAGTTTTGGATATAGCGCAAGTAAAACAACCAGTGTCCTTACTAGGCAATTCAATCCGGAGTATATCGAGAGATCATTCACGACAGAACATACCTTATGTTGCGAATATAACCATGAAACGCCCGCTTTTGTGCTGAATCAGTTAGAAAATGTGGTGAAAACTTATACAGAATAGAAGAAAGGGGCTATAGTGCCCTTCGTCTAGCTTTCCCAAGGCTTCATCTAGTTCCTTGTTCACAACCGCACTATTGACCGACGTTTAAGAATCCCTCGTTCGCTAACAATTCTGTACTCAGTCTATATAACACTGTCCCCTGATGTGCTATGCAGTAAAAAGTGAGGTAGGAGTGTGATTTTCGTGACCGGAAGGGTCAAAAACTGTCCAATTCTGACTATTCTAGCAGATCCTGGCAAAAAGAAAAAATCCCCGATTTGTCGTCGGGGACTGAAGCGTGGGCCCTGAGGGACTCGAACCCCCAACCAACGGATTATGAGTCCTATTAGCCACGAGGAGGAAAAAGACAGGTGTGCAGTTTTATGTAGGTATCTGGCACGCACTGGTATCCGGAATACGGTGGTGATCAATGGTGTCCTTGGAAAAGGTTTGAGACAAAGTTATATTCATAATATACAGAATTGTCAATGTACGGCATACATGAAAGAATTCTAATATGAATCCCGCTTGGATTGCAGTATTTCTAGCAGGTCTCGGCTTTACGGGGTGGCTTATAAAGGCATTTGTGGATTGAAAAAGGCCAGCACTCGGGAAGAAGATCGAACAGAGTATTTCTGTACTTCGACCAGAAGCCGATACATCGCCTAAACTGATACTCACGTATGATGGGGAAGCGGTCTGGGAAGCGCACATGGTACTACTGAAAATTAAAAACACAGGAAATACACCTATACCCGTTGAGGACTTTGAAACAAATATTATTATTTCTACCGGCGGGATTGATGTTCTGGACGTAGCGTTAATGGACAAGATACCAGATGACCTTAATCCAGAGATTCACCCTCGCAAGAATGATATTGTAATAAGTCCCCTTCTCTTGAACCCGAATGATGAATTCCGTTTAAAAATCCTGCTTCTACAACCTCCAGCCAAATTGATTGTCAGATCTCGCATCAAAAGCATTAAGGAAATAACAGAGATTAAAGACCGCTCAAAGAAATGGATCATTGGTATTGTGGTTTCCATGAACATTGCATTTCTATGGTCTATGCTAACATTTGCTAAATCAATAGATCTGCCGATATTACATACTCCGTTCAATCAGGCAATTGCACGAGTCGCAATGGCTACATTGGGGATCTATTCGATTATTATGATAATTTGGATCCTGAGAAATAAACCATTTCGTAGCAAGAATTGATTCGCGTCAAATTTCAAATTCATACAGCCACACCTCCTATTTGATACTGCCCATGTATGTGAAAAGGGAAGGAAGACCACATGCCGATAGAGTTCGATTCCAGTGAAGACAAAGCAGTATCCGTATGGACTAATACAGAGAGGCAGACTGCTTATAATACGCTTAGAGCATATATAAACTGGTTTGAAGAAAATCTTAGACAGCCAATTATATCAACTCTTGGACTAGTCCCTCAACATATCTCAAAGGACTGGAATAAAATCAACAGTTTGAGAGAGGATCTTGCCAATAATAGAGAAATTGCAGAAGAACTGTTACCAATCATTAAAACAGCATTGTTAATGGCTAAACAAAATGAGTCTGAGGTCGTTGAAGAACGATCAAGACAATCACTGGATCCACTGACTATATCGAGCCTGCAATCAGAACTAGCCACACTTGATCAAATCTTGGACCATGAAATATTAAGAGACCAGGTTCCATATGTCCCACCAAAGATAACCGACTTTCTTTCCATTCATAGTGCCGAACGGGCGCTCTCCCAAACCGAAAATCTTCAACTCATTGACCGAAAATCGGATGACAAGTTTGGAATCCTTCTCGCCCCTGATTTATTTACACCTGATCTAACTTATTACCGAGTCGTTTGTAGTCTTCGAAATGTACCCTTATGCGTTGCTTATATTGATATCGACGATTTGAAAACATTTAACGCCAAGTACTCTGAAACTCACATTGATCAGCATCTATTACCCAAATTTATGAGCGCAATTGAAGCCCATATGTATTCCCATGGCTCTGCCTATAGATATGGCGGCGATGAATACGTGATACTCATGCCAAATAGAGATCTTGAACAGGCGATAACACATTTAGAGCACCTTCAAATTAAAATTGTAGAACTAGATTACTTTGAAATCGCTGAAAAACCGACAGTTTCTATCGGTGTCATCGAGGTTGATGATTCAATCTACAAGACTACTAGTGAAATAGAAAAATTAGCAGTTGATGCAAAGAATAGGGCCAAAGAAGAAGGTAAGAACACCATCGCGTACTTTGGTCATGGTAGTGTTGATCCATCGATAATCAGGATAGTTAAGAAGTGAAGAAAACCAAGTCCACCCTAGAGAAAAGCCACAAGGGATTTATGACTGATGGGTTGATTTGTTTCGCTGAAGGGCAAATTAGGGAACATTTTCAGGGAACTTAGAGAGGAAGGCAAAGACTACCCGTTCCCCTTTAAGCCAGACTATGTGAGTCACAAAATCGCTGAATTCTATAAGGCGGCTGGGATATCAGGAGCCAATCTCCACAGTCTCAGAAAAACCTTTGGCAGCATGCATGTTCAGAATAATACTGCCGACTTGTACAAAGTATCCAAGATGCTAGGTCATTCCTCTATCAAGACGACAGGAACTTACTATGTGGATCTTGTAGATGAGGACTACCACGAAGCGGCTCTAGCATTGGACGATCACCTACCTGACTAATCATTAGAGGCACTGCCACTCTGGTAGTGCCTCTACCTACCATGACCAACAGCCGTACTCAATCCACTCTTAGGTTGAAGTTCTTGGCCTAACGCTGGCGAGCGAGAGGGCGTGAAAAAGTTGTGCAATGAGAGTGCAATTCATCTGTCTGAAACGGTCTAAGACTGTCCACTTCTGACGAACCCAGTACGCGCCAAATAGAATGCAAAAATCCCCGATTTGTCGTCGGGGATCAAGGAGTGGGCCCTGAGGGACTCGAACCCCCAACCAACGGATTATGAGTCCGCTGCTCTACCATTGAGCTAAGGGCCCCGCGAAGCGGTCGAATTTACCATCTCCGCTCCGCCAAACCAACCGGACGACGCCGGTATTCTGGATCAGCCCCCAGCTATATCTACCCTCACAGGTGCCGCGTATAGAATTGCACCTGGTCCGCCACCGCCCGCTCCAGGTTCTCCCCCAGGTAGACATCGAAGTGGTCGATGGGATAGCGGATCACCTCCCCATGGTCTCCCAGCTGTTTCAGCGCTTTCTCCACCAGCTTCGGAGGTGTCGTGGTCAGGTCCTGCTCACAGATCTGCAGCAGGACCGGGCAGTTTACTTTTGAAGCATACTTGATGGGGTGGTATTTGTCCATGCGTACCAGGATGCGCGCACAGACCTCGTTGACGAAATCCTTTGGAGCCAGCTTGTTGAAGGCCTTCCACGCACCCGCATCGGCCATGGCCGCGATGGTGTGCGGCTGACCCGCCAGGGGGATCTTGTGGGCCGACAGACGCAGCCAGCCCCGTACCAGATCGCGGAGCCCGTGCCCGAAGGCCATTTTCAGCATGTACCCGAAGCCCAGCTTCCGCACCGCCTCCATACCGCCGGCGTCTCCCGCCAATAGCGGTACCTGGGCCACGGCGCAGGCCACCTGCTGGTCCTCGGCCGCCGTCACCACGACGTGTCCCCCGCTCAGGGACGTACCCCACAGTCCGATCTTCGCGCTGTCGATCTCCGGCAGACTGCGGGCATAGGCGATGGCCGCCGTGTAGTCTTCCAACTGGCGCGGGATCCACACCAGCTGCCGCGGCTCGCCCCCGCTTTCACCCAGGTGCCGGTAGTCGAAGGCCAGCGACGCCAGGCCTGCTTTCTGAAAGTGAGTCGCATAGTATTCCAGGCCGGTACTCTTGGTGGCACCAAGACCGTGACCCATAACGATGCAGGGTACCGGGCCTGCTGGTTCCGCCGGCAGGTACAGCCATGCGCTCACCGGGGTGCCATTGACCTCGAAGCTCACCTCTTTCCGCTGCGGTGCTGGCTGCGCCGTCTCCCCAGGCGTCTCGGGCGGCGTCAGCGGCTGCGGCGGAACCGGTTTCCTTGGCAGCAGGCCCATGCACAACATGAAGACCAAGTAGGCGCCGACAATACATCCCAGCACGATACCGATGGTCGCTAGAACACTCAGCATCTCTAATCCTCCTTTCGGGCCAGCAGCCCGTAAAAGATCAGGTTCCGCAGCTGCTCCTGGTACTGCCCGATGTCGGTGAACACACTCTTCCAGGTGTTTTCCTTCACCACCACACCCAGGGTTTCCAGAATCAGCCATAAAAATTCCAGATTGATATCAGAGCGCAGCTCACCTTCATCCTGGGCCCGCTTAAGGTTCCCCAGGTAACGGCGCTTGAACAGCTCCTTCGCATCATCGTTGGATACCAGCTCCCGGATGAACTCGGCATTGACCCGCGCCGCGAACTCCACCTTCCATTGGGTCATCAGATCGATCTTCTCGGGAAAGGGGCGCTCCACCGCATTGATCTCATCGAACTTCCGGAAACCCTCGTCCAGCCAGTTGTCCCGGATTGTCCGCACCAGCTCCACCTTATTGGGGAAGTACTTGTAGAAGGTCATCTTGCTCACACCGGCCTCCCGGCAGAGCTCCTCCACCGTCACCCGCCGCGACCCGAAACGCGAGAACAGCTGCTCACCGGTCCGGATGATCTGCTCCCGCTTCCTCGAGGGCCAGGTTTCTGACACTGTTTTCATGATTATCTGATGCCGCGAGTGTTTACGATAATGTTAATACTATACGATATCCGTCCATAATTTACTATATCGTATACTTCCAATCAAGCTAAAAGACATGATTGTGCGCAGTTTCCAATTGGGTAAATGTCGTCTGGGGTAGGGTTGGCCGCTGTTGGGGACTACGAGCTGTTCTTCTTCTGAGCCTGCCGGGCTTCAATGGATTTGAATCCCGTGAAGAAGGACATGATATTCTCCCAGCAGTGGCTCCAGGTGGTGATCAGCATGATTGCGATATACAGCAGGAACACCAGGAAGAACTTCGGTGAGTGGAGCAGGCTTACGATCAGCACCGAGCCGTAGCTGATTCCAACAAAGATAGCGTACAGGGTCCACCCGTGGAATACGAAGATGACCGCGATCAGGTAGATCAGGCAGAACACCGCCAACAGGACCGGGATGTACCCTCCCAGCGTAAAGAAGAACATGATGGCAAAGGAAAGTAGCACATCCACCACGATGTCGTTGTCGCCGATCCAGGTGTTCTGCCGGTCAGGTACCCGTCGCGCCAGTTGGCCGTCGAGAGTATCGGTACCCCAACCGAGCAGCAGTAGGAGCAGCGCCAGCGAGAGCCCCTCATGGCCTTGCGTCAGCGCCACCACAATGATAGATATCCCGATGATCAGTCGAGTGAAGGTGAGCATGTCCGCAATTGCTTTCAGTGGTGCCTTACGGGATGTCATCACGTCCTCCTGCACTGGAACACCTCGTCTATCGTGGGATTGCCCTCTGGTACTTGCGATGGATTGCCGGTGTCCCTGGTTCGATGACGGGCTGATTCGGCCTGGAACAGGTTGCTCAGTATTTTACAACGAACCACTCAGAAAGGGAAGCATATATCGCCCAAGGTTTCGGGCATACGATCTTCTATCGTCAGTGCACCGGCCGAAACACCGGCCCCTGATCATCCCGACGGGGATTATTGGTCAGATTGGTCTGGCCCGTACCGTCATGGTTCATCAGGTAGATCTCGTGGTCGCCGTCCCGGCTGGACGCAAAAGCGATCACCATCCCATCCGGCGAATAGGTAGGACTCTCGTCAGTTGCCGGGTTCCGCGACAGGTTGGCAGGATTACTCCCGTCCGCATCCATAACGTATACCTCCAGGTTGCCATCCCGGTCCGATGTGAACAGGATCTGGGAGCCGTCCGGCGAGTATTCTGCCGGCGTGTCGTCTCCCTCAGGACCTGTCAAACAGGTGAGGCTCGTATCCCCTAGATCAAGCAGGTAGATGCTGATGCTCCCGTCGCGATCAGAGGTAAACAGCACTCCCTCACCATCAGGGGCGAACATAGCCCAGTCATCCTTGGCCGGATCGGTCGTCAGCCGGGCCTGATTGCTGCCATCCACATCCATCAGGTAGATATCGCAGCTCCCCTCCTTATCGGAAGTGTATACGATCCGGCTGTCATCGGGCGAAAGATCTGGATGCCGATCCAGACCGGGATAGTCCGTTAGCTGTGCCAAACTCTCCGCAACTAGGTCCATGACATAAATATTGTCGTCGTGCTCGGCACGGTGCGACCAGAAAACCAATAGCACGCCATCGGAAGATACGCAGGGCATATAATCGTTGCCCATTTCGCTGGTGAGATTCTCCTGCCGGTCCCCATCCAGATCCATGCGGTGAATCTCGTAGTTGCCGGCCGCGTGTGACCAGTAAAGGATCTTCGATCCGTCAGGTGTGAACTGGGGCATCAGATCCAATCCCGAGTCGCCGGTTAATAAAGTCTGGTTGCTGCCGTCGATATTCATGGTGTATACGTTGTACCGGCTGTTGGCCGAGGCAAAGAAGGCCATGTCCGGATCGGCAGCCTCATGGTCCTCTTCACACGCTGTCATAAAAAGCGCTACCGCCATTACACTCAGGAATAGACCGCACTCCACGATTGTCCTCTTAATGTTGCGTGGCACCATGACCAAGTCCTTTAATTCTCTGGCGAAATCGCTATTTTCCAAGGTGTCAGCCTCCTTCCCGGATGCTTCACTCCCGCATCCCATTGAAAGTTATGAAGTGTCTGCATCGCATGTTTTCAGGAAGCACTGGCAACAGCCTCTTGGGGGATCAATCCACCGGCCGGAACACCGGCCCAAAGTCTTCCCGGCGGTCATTGTTGGTCAGGTTGGTCTGGCCCGTGCCGTCCTGGCTCATCAGGTAGATCTCATGGTCACCGTCCCTCGTCGAGACAAAAGCAATCAGCAATCCGTCTGGAGAGTAGGTGGGATTCTCATCGTTCGCGGGACTCTGCGACAGGTTGGTGGGATTGCCGCCATCGGCATCCATCTCGTAGACTTCTAGGTTGCCATCTCGATCGGTCGTAAACAGGATCCGGGAACCATCCGGCGAGTACTCCCCGGGAGTGTCGTCTCCCTCCGGCCCGGTCAGGCAGGTAAGACTTGTATCCACCAGATCGATCCTATAAATGCTGATACTCCCGTCACGGTCGGACGTGAACAGAATCTCGTCACCATCAGGGGCGAACATGGCCCAGTCATCTTTGGCCGGGTCGGTCGTCAGCCTGGTCTGGTTGCTGCCATCCATATCCATCAGCCAGATATCATAGTTCTCCTCCCTCACGGAAGTATATACGATCCGGCTGTCATCGGACGCAAGATCCGGGTGCCGATCCAGGCCGGGATTGTCCGTCAGCCGTGTCAAAGTCCCAGCAACCAGGTTCATGACATAAACGTCTTCTACATGCCCGACACGATGCGACCAGAAAACTAATCGCGTGCCATCGGAAGATACGCAAGGCATATAATCGTTGCCCCCTACACTGGTGAGATTCTCCCTCCCGCTGCCATCCAGGTCCATGCGGTAGATCTCGTAATTGGTGTCCCTGTGCGACCAGAAAAGTATCTTCGATCCGTCAGGCATGAACTGGGGTGCCAGGTCGAGCCCCAAGTCGTCGGTTAGCAAACTCTGGTTACTGCCATCGATATTCATGGTGTACACGTTGAACCGGCTGTTCACCGAGGCATAGAAAGCCATGTCGGGATCAGCCCCACCCGTATCCTCCTCGCACGCCATCATGCTTAATGCCACAGCCATTCCGACAACGACGCACCCAAATCCGCGCCAGGGTGAGAAATAGGCAGATATCTCGAGAATAAGGGCTCGCAAGCTCATTTTTACATCCTCTCGGTGGCTGGGGAGCAGCTGGTTAACTGCGGCTCGTAGATTTCCCGTAATTCTTCTTATAACCTATGCCCGCGGCATGAGTTCGAAAGACAATATTTCATATTATATTAATTGGGTAATTTTGACAAGACAAGATTGATCCGCCCGGTGGCTCCATACATCGGCTGGAGGTTGGGTGCGAGCATAAACGAGCCGGCTGGCTCGGATTAACATCTGGAGAGGCTGATGGGGGAGGTCTTGAGCGGGTCCTACTGGTCCAGGGTGCCCTTCTGGTAATCCTGAAAAGCCTGGAACAGCTCCTCCCGTGTATTCATCACGAAAGGTCCCTGCCGTACGATGGGTTCGTTCAACGGCTCGGCTGCCAGTAACAGGAATCGCACGGCATGATCCCCGGCCACCGCCTGGACGGTATCACCCTTTCCGAAAACCAGCAGCCTCGAGGCACCCATGCTATCTGATTGCTTATCAAGGCCGAAGGCTCCCTGGCCTTCAACCACGTATACCAGCGTCGCAAGGCTGTCAGGGACCGCATGCTGAAACGTACTGTGAGAGGCCAGTTCCACATCCAGGTACAGGGCTGGGATTCGGGTCTGCGCCGGCCCGCTCGTCCCCTGATATTCCCCTGTAATGATTTTCACCCTGGCACCCTCGTGTGCCACTATGGGAATCTGGTCGGCACCGATGTCCTGGTAGCGCGGTTCTACCATTTTATCGGCGGCCGGCAGGTTTAGCCATAGTTGATAGCCCCATACCAGGCCGTTGGTCATTTCCGGCATTTCGCTGTGGATGATGCCGCGCCCGGCTGTCATCCACTGCACCGAGCCCCCGGTGAGGTGTCCTTCGTTTCCCCGTGAATCTTGGTGTTTGAAGTTGCCGTGCAGCAGGTACGTAATCGTCTCGAATCCCCGATGAGGGTGCGGGGGAAAACCGCCGATGTAATCGTTGGGATTCTCGCTCTTAAACTCATCCAGCAGCAGGAACGGATCCAGGTCCAGCAGCTCCCGGGTCCCGATGACACGTGTTAAATTTACCCCCGCCCCATCGCTGGTGGGCCTCCCTCGCACGATTCTGCTGACCGGTCGTATGGTCTCTTTCACAATTCACTCCTGGTTTTCATCAATGTCAACGTACCTGTTGCAACCAAATGTTGAATGGAAAATGTACACCGGTAAGGAATCGGCGACTGTCGGCCTGGTGTCAGGTGATTATCTTTTGGGGAAGCCTATACGTGTCAGTGTCAGCTACCTGTGCGTTCCAGTCCAGGCAATCGTCCCGGGGTCCTATGGTGGCATTCTCAGAGCGGGTGTCCCGAATGGACATGCTGTCGATCACGACAGCGGTCTCACGGATGTCACCGCCTCGGATAGAAAGACCGTGGCCGGTGTTGTTATACGTCAGCTCGATCCCCTTCATCTTGTCCATGTTCTCATCCACCCGTTTAAAAGGAGCCTGGGCAAGGTGCTCTGTGGCGATGGTCTCGACAGTTCCATACACGTCTGGTTTCACAACGGACTGGGAGGAGACATTTATCGCAGCACCGGATCGACTGCTTCTCGTGAGATACTTCTTCAGGGGATCAATGGCGGGACTCGCGAGATTGCCCGGACTGTTTCTGTTCTCTGGTCAATTGTGGCTCGAGATGCTTAACGTAGCACTCGGGACACACGCCATGGCTGAATTCTGCTTCGGAATGATCGGTGATGTAATGCTCCAATTGCTGCCAGGCATCATCATCCCGGCGGATTTTTTTACAGTACGAACATATCGGCAGGAGCCCCCGCAGCTGCTTAATCTGGCTCAGGGCTTCTTCAGCAGCTTCTTTGGCTTTCCTGAACTCCTCGCGTGACTTGATCTGCTCCGTGACATCCTGTTCAAATCCCACCGCCCTGATCACTTTTCCATTCTCATCCTGAATTGGCTCAGCAATCGAGAAAATGTACCTTTCCCCCCACTCAGGGTGCAGGATGCGAAATTCCGTGATGACGCCCTCCTCAGAATTTATGATATCCCGATTGGCCTGCTCAACACGCTCCCGGTCGTCAGGGTGCACCCGCTCCATGAACATTTCCAGGGTAATCGGATTTTCAAGATCAAATCCCAGGATCCGATATTCCTCCGATGACCACGTCAGCTCGTTCGTTCCCATGTCCCATTCCCAACTCCCAAGGTGGGCCATTTTCTCGGTCTTGGCCAGGCGGGATTCTCGCTCCTGCAGCTCAGCCAGTCGTTCGCTTTCAATCATGTTCCGATAATGGATGGCAATAACCGTGATGAACGAGACTGAGGCTATTATAATCAACGTCGTAGAATAGCTGGCTAGAGGCACGTCGAGCAGCAGGGGAATAATCGTGGATGCTAAAATGTTGCCGGTTGCAGTAATAACTACTACCGGCAAAGAATAGAAGAGCCCGGTGAAGAGTACCGGAAGCAGTAATATTCCTAGCGCCATGTCAAATCCAATGTACTGCAGCTCAGGATTGCGGATAAGCGCGGCCCAGATCCCGATATATATGGGAGCTACGAAAGCCAATGCCCCCCATCTCCAGCGGCCAACTTTCCCTAGTCCGTACGCCACGGAATAAGTGACCAGGAGGAATGTTGGGATCAAGAAAAAAGCCTCTGCGTAGAATCTGTCACCGACTGCCATGATCGCCGCTATCATGGTTATGATCACCAGCGGTATTTGAAACAGCACCAGCAGCATCAGCATCTGCGAATAGCGGCGCGCCTCAATATCTCGAACCGACGCACGTGGTCTCGTTAGCAACCCTGGGAGAACACCTGGTTTAAAACGCTTGACGGTTATACCTTTGCGATCAGACATAATTACCATGTGTAAGAATAAAAGCGAAACTCAACTGAATATAACATAAGTTCTGCTCGTTTGGATAAAATTAGTTCAACCGCCATCGCTTAATCGTCTCACACCTTACAAATATGTCCGGCTAGATCTGTTTCCCACAGATCTTGTTGCGTGGTATCACAGAATCGGTGGATCTACTTCAGTAGCAGCGTCTTAATCGTCTGCGAATGGCCCGGTACAGCCAGCCGCACTAGGTAGATCCCTGAAGGCAGCCCTTCACCCTTTGCGGATCGTCCCCGCCAGACCGCCTGATAATAGCCGGCCTCAGCATAGCCGTCCACCAGCCGGATCACCTCACGGCCCAGCAGGTCATACACTGTTAGGGCAACATCACCGGCGACCGGCAGATCGTAGTCGACCGTGGTCGTCGGATTGAACGGGTTGGGATAGTTCTGGTGCAGCGCGAATTCCAGTGGTACCGGCTTCACTTCCACCGTCTGTTCAGCAGTCCCCAGCAGCTGTCCGTTACGGTCCACCGCCTCCATATAGACCGCCACACTCACCGCTTCCCGTCCCTGTATTTCCAGGCTCACCGGGATGACAAGCTCACCAGCAAGTTCACCTGGTAGTGCGGCGTCGATCTCCAGGATCCCCTCACCCGGCCACAACCGCTGGATCTGCAAACTGTAGCTGCTCCCCGATGAATCGGGAGCCGCCTGGACCTTGTCCGGCACATAGGTCAGCTGCAGGTGCACCGCCGCCGGTTCAACCGATGGATCCAGTCCCACCAGCAGCTGTTGGCCATTGGTGGACACATTCAGCTCAAGGCGGTTGGATTGGGCAAAGGCCTTCGCCAGCGGCGCGGCCTGCGGTGTGTACCAGTCCCACATGCGGATGAAGGTCATCAGGTCCCGCAGGTTGAAGTCATCGTCCGGAGTCATGATCAGATGAGGCACAATGCCGGTTGCGGGTCCCAGCTCGCAGGCCAGGTCCTCCCCGTACCACCCCGCAGTAAATATTGCCAAGTCGTCAAAGTCAACGGTACCGCTGGTATCGAAGTCCGCATAGGTGGCAATGGCGTAGGTACGCACAATATCGTCTTCCGGCGAACCGTCCGCCACCCCGTCGGCGTCCCCATCGATGGGGAGCCCACTGGCACCCAGTAGGTTGTCCGCCACCAGCGTAATGGTAACCGTATCCATGGACGTCAGGCATTGCTGGAACCGGATTGCTACCCGTTGCTCCGCCGCCTGATATACCACGTTCACTCCGGGACCAGCAGTGTGCGTCGCAACAACGTTCACAGCGCTACCGTTTACCGTTGCCGGGTCCAGCGGCAGATCGAACGTGAATGTCACTTCGGGCTCGTGCCAGCCTAGCGGCCGCTCCGCATCGGTCGCTGCCACCAGGACCGGGTACGCCACCGGCACGGCACTGGCTTCTACCAACAGCCGACTCACGTTCCCCCAGGTGTCCACCGCTGCCAACCGGAAGTAATAGGTGGTACCGTTCACTAGGTCCGTGATAATTGTCTCTGTCTCCGGTTGATCCACCCGGGCTACCATCGCACCAGTGGTATCAAAGCCGCTGGTCAAACCCTGGTATACAAGATAATGGGATAGATCCAACTCACTGTTCGGCGACCAGCTAAGTGTGACTTCCTCATAACCCGGCGCGGCTGCCAGTCCAACCGGCGGCTCCGGCGGTACTGAATCGATAACCGTCACGTATATCGGGCGGCCATGCAGCGTCAATCCGGGTATGGAATCATTGATAGCTGAACAGGTATAACTTCCTTCATCAGCAAAGTCGATATTTGTGATGGTGTAGGTGCTGTCCCCCGGGATCGGGCTGCCCAGCGGATTGCCATTCTTTTCCCACGCATAGGTATTCAGGGCCGGGGTTCCACCTACGGATAGCTCCAGGATCAGGTTCGAATCCACATACATTGTCGTATCAATCTCCATGCCTACACTGTCCTGAGGAGTATACATGTAGATCTCAGTGAGAATCCCGAGATTCGGCTCCATATCCTCGAAGGTCAACTGGTTACCGGCTACACGTATTGCGTGTAGCAGCGGGAGCGACGAGAGATTGGGCAGGGCAGTGAACTCATTGTCTTCCAGGAATAGGATCTCTAAAAGCGTCAAATTCTGAATCTCAACCGGTATCGGGCCGGACAATTGATTGCCATCCAACCGTAGGTCCTGTAATTGGACTAGGTTGCCAATTTCAGCGGGAATCAAGCCACTTAAAGAATTATTAGACAGGGATAATCCCACCAGCTTGGTAAGTCCGAATAGTTCGGTGGGTAGCGAGCCGCTCAACTGATTGGCGCTAAGATATAACACGCTCAAATTGATGAGGTTACCAATTTCAGCGGGAATCGAGCCGCTAAGTTGATTATCACCCAGAGCGAGGTAACTCAAATTGGCAAGATCCCAGATTTCAGCCGTTATCATGCCACTTAACTGATTGCCCGAAAGCTGGAGTGAAGACAAATTGGCTAAGCCGGCAATTTCACCGGGAATCGGACCGTTTAGCTGGTTACCGCCGAGATTTATGCCGGCCAGATTAATCAGATTGCCAATGGCTGGTGGAATAGCTCCACTCAGCTGATTGCTAAAACACATTATATCTGTCAAACTGGTCAGGTTGCCAATCTCGGAGGGTATGGTTCCGGTTAAATTATTGTCGCCCAGATTGATCCTCGTCACCCGCCCATCGCTCACCGTCACCCCGTACCAGCCGGCTAGGGCGGTATCAGGGCTGAGCCATCCGCTGTGGTCCGTCCAGTTGGCACCACCGGTGCTATTATACAGCGCTATCAGGGCCAGGGAATCCTGCTGGAGCGCCGTATACTCCACGGTCACATTGATCGGGCGGCTGTAAAGGGTCAGGCCAGGGAGTGAATCGTTGGTGGCCGAACAGGTATAACTCCCCGCATCGGCGAAATCGAGGTCCGTGATCGTATACGTACTGTCCCCGGTGATGATGGAATCCGTGCTTCCATCCCTTTCCCACGTATACGTGTTCAGGGCTACCGTCCCGCCCACGGACAACTCCAGCGTTAAGTCCGAATCCACATATACCGTTGTGTCCTGCTCTGCTCCCACGCTGTCCTGGGGTGTATAGGTGTACTCGCTACTCGCGATGCCAACATTCTGCTCGATGTCTTTGAAAGTGAATTGGTTCTCCTCTATGCAAAGAGTGTTAAGAGTCGTCAGCGATTCAAGATGCGGTAAGGAAGTGAATTGATTACCAGTCAGGAAAATATAACTCAAGCCAGTAAGACTTGTGATTTCATCCGGTATAGGCCCTGTAAATTGATTCCATCTCAAGTCCAAAATCGATAAATCCGGCATGTTGCTGATCGTAGCGGGAATCGATCCACTCAGCGAGTTATTTCTTAATCTCAAGTCTTCCATTTGGGTGAGGGTGAATATCTCAGAAGGAATCGAGCCACTCAGCTGGTTTAGGGAGAGCCACAAGACTGACAAATTGGTCAGATTCCCAATTTCAGGGGGAATCGAGCCGCTAAATCCATTACCCCCCAGGTCGAGAGTTTCCAGAGGCGTCAGAGTCCACAGCTCTGCAGGAAGGGGACCGCTCAGCAAATTATACGCCAGATCCAGGCTATTCAGGGACGTGAGGTTCCCGATCTCCACCGGGATTGTACCGCTCAACTGATGGCCGCGTAGAGATAAGGATTCCAGCGTAACCAGATTGCCGATTTCGGGAGGGATCGCGCCGGTCATCTGGCCGGTGGACGGCTCATTAGCAAGGTACAGGTGGGTCAGCTTGGTCAAATTCCCGATTTCCAGCGGAAGTATACCGGAAAGATTATTTTGGTACAAATTCAACTCCGTCACCCGCCCCCCGCTCACCGTCACACCATACCAGTCGGTCAAGGCGGTATCAGGACTGAGCCATCCACTGTGGTTCGTCCAGTTCGCCCCGTCGGTGCTGTTGTACAGCGCTACCAGGCCCGTGGAATCCGCATGCAGCGGGGACAACGGTGTGGCACTGATTTCATTGGAAAAGTCACTCTCATTGCCTGCACCGTCCATGGCAGTCAGCCGGTAATAAGTCACCTGTGGATAGCTCACATTGGTATCAATGTAGGAGATCCCCGGTGGAGCACCCATCACACTGTCAATCAATGTGCTGGCCGGTGAAGCCATATCCCGGTAGATCCGGTACTGCGCCAGATCCGGTTCACTGTTGGCCGACCAGGTCAGAGTGATCTCACCATCACCCGGCGTAGCAATGAGATCCACTGGGGAAGCCGGCGCGGTCAGATCAGGCACATAGAAATTCCAGGTACTGGTATAGGCACTGGTGCCCGCGCTGTTCTGTGCCCGTACCCGCCAGTAATATGTCACATCCTCATTCATTGGCGCCATTTGAACCGCAGGCGCGGTCAGACCGGCGTTGTCATAAATGGTCGGATCAAAGCTGGGATTGTCCGCCACCTGCAGCTGATAGCTGGCCGCGTCCTGGGAAGGATTCCAGCTCAGCCGTGGGTTCAGGGAATCCACCTCGGCTCCGTTCCCCGGTGAGAGCAGCGTTGGCACCGCCGGGGCCGCATGATAATAGGGGATGCTCAGCTTATAGATCTTGAACCGCGCGTCCGACGTGTACCAGAGATAGCGACCGTCCCAGGCCAGTTTCTTCTGATCAGCGGGAGCCCCGGTCAGCCCGACATCATTGAGATTGAAGTTGGCTAGCTCCTGCCCGGTGGTGCTGTACTTGTAGATCCGGTTGTAAAGCTCGAACGAATCACCGATCAGGAGATAGTCGCCATTGTAATCCATGCCCGTGGGATGACCGAAAAAATTGGAATCGAAATACAGCAGCTCGCCACCATCCGTGTTGTGCTTGTGGATATAACCATTGTTGTAATCGCCCACCCAGAAATAGCGGCCGTCCCAGGCCATACCGCTGTAGGGATGATACCCCACGTCCAGCTCCCGCACATAATCGCCTTGGGTGGTCAGAGCGACAAGCCTGATTCCATTATTGTGCAGCCACAGATGGTCCCCATCCCAGGTCAGGCCCGACGCGGTGTAGCTGCTGGCGAACGATTGCAGTACCGCTCCCGTGGTATCCAGCTGGTACACGTTCTCCAGGTTGTCGATCATCCACAAGCTTCCGCCATCCCAGGCCAGACCGGTAGTACTGCTGCCGGGTACGTCAAACGAATCGACTATGGTTACCGCCGGGGCATCAAACGGCGGATTGGTGGTAAACGACCATACAGCCGAATAATCCCCCAGTCCGGCAACGTTCTCCCCTCGCACCCGCCAGTAGTAAGTCCAGCTGCTCGCCAGGGGACCCACCTGCCGCGATGTCCCCGCGATGGAATCCGTATCAAAGACCAGCGTACTGAACGCCGCACTGGTGGCCACCTCCAGGTGGTACGAAGCCGCCTCCGGTGACGCATTCCATGTCAGCACCGGGCGGATATCCTGCTGCACTGCTCCGTCCGCCGGGGATGCCAAAACAGGGGCTGCCGGCGGGCCTATGGGTATGGCGCTGGCCTCAGCGGAATAATCACTCGCGTTTCCATCAGCGTCCGCCGCCTTGATCCGGTAATAGTAGGTCTGGTCATTGGTCAGCCCAGTGTCGGTGTACATCGTATCCGGCGGAGAACCCACCACGCTGTCAACCAGCGTTGTGGCGGGGGAGAACGTATCCCGGTAGATATTATACTTGTGCAGGTCGGATTCGCTGTTGGCCGACCAGGTCAGGTTGATGCTCTGGTCCCCCGCTTCAGCCATCAAACCGGCCGGTGCTATCGGGGGCGTTGTATCTAAGACCGTCACGTTGA
>JBHPIW010000004.1:0-120222 GCA_042568495.1 Fidelibacterota bacterium
GGTTTCAACCGGTGCCGTTTTGGTGCCTTCGGAGTCAAATCCTAAGTCCTATCTGGCAATTCGTGCGAATTCAAATATATTAGAAGAAATCTAGGAAGGTTTGTTTGGAATCCAAACAGATTAGTAAACTATTGCCAGCCTGGTTTTCTTCCGGAAAAAACGTGACTTCAGTTGGCCAATCTACCTGTATTACAGATACTTGGATAGATTATCAACCATGTCCAGGCGTTCCCAGGTGAAGTCATCATCCTCACGACCAAAATGCCCGTACGAAGCCGTTTTCTGGTATATCGGTCGCAGCAGATCCAAATGCTGGATAATCTGCCTCGGTTTGAGCGGAAATTCATCCTGGATTATCTCAACCAGTCGAGTGTCCTCAAGTCGTCCGGTTCCAAAGGTGTCTACTCCCACGGACATTGGATCGGCAATCCCGATACTGTAGGCTATTTGCACTTCACACCGTTTTGCCAGGCCCGCACCGACGATATTCTTTGCTATATATCGAGTCATATAGGCCGCCGAGCGATCCACTTTTGAAGGATCTTTCCCGGAAAAGGCCCCTCCCCCATGCCGGGCATAACCACCATATGTATCAACTATGATTTTTCGTCCGGTCAATCCCGTATCCGCCTGCGGTCCTCCAATTACAAAACGGCCCGTTCCATTGACGATAAAATGCTCGTCATATTTCAGACCACCCTCCTCCAATACTGGAATAATCACCTGCTCCACCACTTTCTGAGTAATGAATTGGTGTTCCATACTCACGTCAGGATAAGCATCGCTCAGATCATCGTGCTGGGTTGCTACGACTGCCTTTCGGACTGCCACGGGTTTATCCCCATCATATTCTACCGTAACCTGACTCTTTCCATCGGGCCTCAGCCAGGGTAATTCTCCCGTTTTACGCAGTTCGGCAAGACGTCTGGTGAGTCCATGTGCAAGCATTATCGGGATGGGCATCAGCTGCGGGGTTTCATCACAAGCATAGCCGAACATCAATCCTTGATCTCCTGCTCCCTGCTCATGTGCCTCTGATTCATCAACGCCCTGGGCAATCTCCGGGCTCTGTTCGTCAATACTTGTGAGTACGGCAGCTTTTGTGGCGCTTATCCCATAAGAGGCACGGGTGTAACCGATACTCTCCAGCGTTTTTCGGACAATGCTGGGAATATCAACATAGGTGGTCGTGGTGATCTCACCCGAGACAAGGATTAAGCCTGTTGTAGTGAGGGTCTCACATGCCACCCTCCCGTTGGGATCATTAATGATGATAGCATCTAATATTGAATCCGATATTTGATCACAAATCTTATCGGGATGTCCTTCTGTAACTGATTCCGATGTAAATAAACTACGTCTTGACATGCACTACCCTCTTCTGATAAAGCACGATTGATTAATAACGCGGGCTAATCCGGATACTTGACTTAGCTCTTGGATTCAACTATCTCTTTCAAGTAATTGTCCATATCGCCATCCATTGGTACAGATACCATTCGATTTGAAAACTTGGTTGCGCCGGTTCTAGGATCTTTAATGCTTTGAATCACTAGAACGGGTTTTGCTTGAGCTTCCTTCTCCGCCGCTTTTCTGGCTTTATCTGCAAAAGATGTCTGACCCTTCGCCATAATTTCACTCCTTATTCATTTTGCTGGTTTTTAAATCTGCGCTATATGAGAGAACATCGTTCCCTCCCCGATGCTTCACAGTATACATCGCCTGGTCTGCCCTCAGGATAAGTGTATTGACGTCGTGACCGTCCATGGGATATTCAGCCATGCCAATACTTGCCGAAATCCGGTTCTCAACACCATTATTCTTAAACTTATAGTCTGCTATGGTCTGTCGTATACGATCAGCGGTTGTAAAACTTTCTTGCTTCCCGGCATTTATGATGATTACTCCAAACTCTTCTCCGCCATACCGCCCTGCAATATCAGCCTTACGAATACACGCACGAATCAATTGAGAGGTTTGCCAAAGTACATAGTCACCATGTAGATGTCCATATGTGTCGTTGACCTGCTTAAAATGATCCAAATCAATCATCAGATAAGTGATAGCTCCGCCGTACCGCGCCGCACGCTCAACCTCTTCCGAAAAGCGTTCCATGAAGGAGCGATGGTTTAGAAGTTGTGTAAGTCCATCTACGGTTGCCATTGCGTGGGCTTCCTGATATCGTTGAAGCCAGCAAATAGCCGTTCCATACACTTGGACAATGGACTTCAGTAATTGCAGGTCCTTATCGTTGTATTGATCTTGGGCAAGACTTTCAACCGCAACAGTACCCTTCGCAATTCCGGATTCAATTATTGGTACACCCATGAATGATCTCAACTTAGACTTGCGAAAATCTCCCTTGACGAAGCGGCCCTGGTAATCCGATTCCTGCATGTATCCTATATGGATTGATTCTCCCTGACGATATACTTCACCATGAAGTACTTGAGCTGAATCAAATTCATACCCTGCGGCATAACCTTTGGATTCTCCTTCAACCCATTCGATTCTTAGTCCTTCTTTTACTTCAGTTGACTGTATCGATATCGTCAGGCGATCAAACGTCAGAATGCTCTTTGTGAGACCTACCAGAGTGTTAATTACTGCCTCTGATGTTGATGATAGATCGAACGAGCCAGCCCTGCTAACCAAATCGGAAAGAAAGGCATTCTCAGCATTTATCAAATTAAACTGCGATTCCATAGCTAGGTTGTTCTGGATAATCTGTGCAGCTAGCTCGATAATCTCGTCAGCTTGCTTATCCTCTTGTTGAAGAGCTACAACCAGTAGACCCCTTATCTTATCCTCAGTATATAGGGTATGCAGTCGAATCTTGGATTCCGTTGAGTCTTCTGTGAAAGGCGTTGCATCGAGAGGCTGGGCTGATCTATTACTCGGATCATCAATTTCGGCGAAGTATTTTGATACCACGCTGGTTGGAATAATTTTAGAAAATGAGATATCACCTCGGCTCTTTTCGTGGAGCATAAAATTGTCCTTCAAGCCTTCTCTTAAATAGACGGCTGAATTACTGTCAATCATGGAACGTTCAAGGATGGTGAACGCGATCCAGAGTGAATCAGTAAAATGATCCAATTCCCCTTTATCACTCAGCTGGGGCATAGTCACTGCAAATTGGTCCTTGCTCTATCCCTATTAGTTTTGGATACTATTTCCGTCTGACGGAAAACGAAACACTACCGCACAGAATATACTTATTAAGCCTATTAATTTAAATAGGCGAGCCCGCTTGGTTAAAACAATTTACTTAGGGATTTCTCTCTTGATTCACGTATCGGATTTGACGGGAGAAATCCCGCCGCGAACTATCCTGCTGATGGAGTGTGGTATCTCCTGTACTTGTGGTCAACAACGGGCTTTGGGTGGGAGTAGGGGGTATTAGCTGCGATGGTACCACGGTTGACGGATTTGAAAGGCCTGAGGCTTTTGGAGGATCTACAAGCGGGGCAGATTCAGGTTGAAATAGCCCAACGCCGATGATCATTAGTGCCATTGCTGCCGCAGCAAGGCCGCCGAGATGGATCGGCGAGAAACCCATCACACGAGGCGTTAACAGCTTACGCCACCAATCTGTATCTCTGTTAATCTCAGTCTGCAATCGAGATTGCAGCCGCGCTACGAAATCAGGAGCAAGAGAAACGGGGAGGCTTTCCCCAAGTGTAACTCTGATCCGCTCCATTTGTGTGGTCATATCAGCACAATGGGGGCAATTCTCAAGGTGCTCCCTGAAGGATTGTAGCTCGCTATAGGTGAGTTCGGTGTCTAGATAGGGTGATATCTTAAGACGAAACTGATAACAATTCATCCAGTACGATTCTCTCCTGTTTTTCGCAATTCTGACAGCATGTCTTGTAGCCTTAGCCGGGCGCGATTCACCCGGGATTTCACGGTACCAAGCGGAATTTTCATAATTTTACTGATCTCCTCATAAGAAAGTTCCTGAACATCTCGTAAAATTATTACCGTCCGGAAATGCAGGGGCAATTTTGCTAACGCCAGACGGATATCTTTCTCAACTTGTTCCCCCTCCATAACTTTACTCGGTACGTAATCTTCAGACGGCTCCTCATACTCCTTATCCCCGAATCCCAGAGCACTCATTGAAAAGGTGGCGCGACGCTTCCGTTTCCGTAATT
This sequence comes from Fidelibacterota bacterium, assembly GCA_042568495.1. GTDB lineage: Bacteria > Fidelibacterota > Marinisomatia > SCGC-AAA003-L08 > TS1B11. The sequence continues at coordinate 4,161 of JBHPIW010000004.1, forward strand.
CCGTCCGGGCCAGGTTGCCTGCAATAGTATAAATCCAGGTTGAGAATCGAGCGATCTCACGATAGGCATGACGATGAGTATACACTTTCACCAATGTGTCCTGTACCAGATCCTCGGCTTGATCGCGATCTCCCACAAATCGGTAAATGAAGGTAAAAAGTCGATCCTTGTATCTCTTAACGATTTCCAGGTAAGCATTCTCATTGCCTTCCTGAAATTGAGCGATCAGCTCTTCATCTGTAAATTCATATGCCATTAGGTGATTCCTGAGCAGATAGAAGCGACTAGTCCAATTATGACCGGTTCCTCCTTCACTCCCGTTGATTTTAATTCTCTATCTTTGGATAAAAGTAGTGGAATAATATACTCTATTTCCCTGAAAGTGTAGATTTTCATCATCTTCTTTAGTTTGGCTGTAACGGGACTGTTTAAACCGGTATATACTCCGTAGGAGGTACTGCTGGTGTACACAAATAGGAGTTGGCAGAATAAGGTAGCTAAAGCATTGATAATACGGGTGCTTGGCATGCCATTCTCTACCAGTGATGCCGCAATTCGTAGAACATTTTCTGTATTACGGTCGGCTACCGCCTCTTGTAGATGCCAAAGCTGAAAGGATTTGGCGGGCACCACTTGATCCTCGACTATTTCTCGGGTAACCGTTTGAGTATCTTTCAATGAGGAAAAGATCTTCTCCAGCTCGCTGATCAAATGTCCTGCTGAATCTCCGGCGAAGTCGACTAGTAAATCTAGAGCGTCCGGTTGAATAGTAAAATCCTTTAGCTTGGCGTAGTAGTTAGCCCAGGTGCACAATTTATCGGGGAACGGCGGCCTCGCATCAATGATGGGGATGATTTGTCCAATCCCCTTTTGTATACCTTTTTTCGGTTGATACTCTTCGATAACCAGTATAACACATCTGTCGGGATTAGGTTTCTGTATATAGGCCATCAGCTCATCCCTGGCAGCTCCGCTGATGCGCTGCACTTGCCGGATTACCGCCATCTGCCGGGTTTGAAAGAGATGATAGGCGCCTAGCTCCGCCAATACCGTTTCGGCCGGATCATCATCCAATGAGTATATGACCTTGTTTCCCTCAGCAAGTAAAAACCGCTTGGCGACTTCTTTGGCAAAAAAATCTTCATAAAACGGGTCGCCCCCCGCAAGTAGGTATACCGGCTGGATTACATCTTTCATCACTTGTCGAATTGCGTCGGTATAGGTGATCTCTGCCATCCTTACATCACCCTTGGCTGCTGTCCCTGGCAGTAACATAACGCTCTATTAAACTGACGCCTATGACCACAAGCAACGCAATGACAAATCCTGGAACCAGTGAGTAGAGCTTTCCGCCCCAGGGGATATTATCCCAAAGAATTACTGTTAAGAAGCCGACGAGCATACCTGCAAGCACTCCATTGCGGGTGGTTTTTGACCACCACAATGTAAGTACCAGGGCAGGTCCAAACGCCGCTCCCAATCCACCCCATGCGAATAGGACTTTGTCAAAAATGGACTGCGGTAACTGAGACAAAGCAATTGCGCAAATTCCTATTATCAAGGTCATTAATCGGGACACGAACAATAAGTGCTTCTGTTCTGCTTTGGGACGAAATGAAGCGTGGTATATATCTTCCGAGACCGAGGAAGTGGTAACGAGCAGTTGGGAATCAGCCGTAGACATCATGGCTGCCAGGGCCCCGCTGATCAGAATACCCGCTATCCAGGCAGGGAAGATTCTCATTGCAAGCTCCGGCATCATCCTCTCAGGATCATCGAAATAACCGGCACCAAAATAACCCAGAGCCACCAATCCCATTAGTATTGCCCCACCGTATGCCAGGAAACCCCAGATAATTGCAATCCGGCGTGCGATCTTGATCTCATCGATAGATCGGATACTCATATACCGTGCCATGAGGTGAGGTTGCCCTAAATACCCAACTCCAACTCCGAAACCACCCAGAATTCCAGCCACCAGCAGCCAGCCACTCCTGGTGCCGGTAAGCAGTAGAAAGCGGGAATCGATCACTTGAATCTTTTCCGTCAGACCGTCAACGCCCCCCAAACCAATGAGGGCTACCAGGGGTAGTACAACTAGTGATGCAAGCATGATCCAGCCTTGGAAAAAATCAGTCCATGCAACCGCGAAAAATCCGCCCATCACAGTATAAAAAACAATGATAGCAGCACCTGCCATGACTCCTGTTAAATGCGCCCAGCCAAAGGTTTGCTGGAGTGACTTGCCGGCAGCATCGAATTGGGCTGCGATGTAAAACGTAAAACAAAAAGTGATGATACCGGTCGCGACAAAGCGAATGGTTGCATCAGGTGCCCCAAAGCGAAGTTCAAAAAATCTGGGTAGGGTGAGCGCTCCCAATTGTTCACTCTGCTCCCGAAGCCGTCGCGCCACCAGTATCCAGGCCGCAGTGATACCCGTGACACCGCCAATCCCCGTCCATATAGCAGGTTCAAGCTTTGTACCGGATGGATCCCCCAGCCCGGTGGCATATACTAATCCGGTTAAACCCAGGATCATCCATCCGCTTTCGCCAGAGGCGCGTTCCGAAAACGCCACTACCCACGGCCCTAAGCGGCGGCCGGCAAGAAAATAATCCGGCAATGTTCTGTTGAGCCGTGCAGTCAGGACTCCCACAATAAATATAACTGCCAGATATACGATAAATCCGACGGCAACCGGGCTCATTTATGGCACCTTGGCATTGTATTTACCTGCGTGATGATAAAATGATAGACTTCCATAATAAGACTATTCCGGAACCACTCTTGATTATACCCAAAAAATTACAATTAAACCTATCGCGAAAGTATAGACTGCAAACAGATGCAGCTTCCCCTTCTGTAAAATGCCCATCAACCATGCAATCACGCCATAGCCAACCAACATGGCGACCACAAAGCCAACGGCAGAACTTCGTAGCGATTCAATTGCCTCCCCGGAAATGTCGGAGAGCTGGAAGATACCTGCCCCCAGAATCGCCGGGATTGCCATAAGGAAGGCAAATCGGGCTGCTTCTTTGCCGGAAAGTCCCAACCATATGCCCATGACGATCGTTATGCCGGAACGGGAGATGCCCGGTAGAATAGCAAAGGCCTGGGCAATACCCATTGCTAGAGCCACATACCAGGTTATTCGCCTTGCTTCCCCATCTTTCTTTGCAATCGTCGAAAGCAACACGATTGAAGTGATGATGAGCATGAATCCTGAAAATTTCACTTCCTCAAATGCCGCGCCAATGGTCTCATCTAACGTTAATGCTACGATGACCGCAGGCACGGTTGCTATCGACAGATACATCACTTGCTTGCGAGCAGCTGAACCCGGGGCTCCCCCCTTAAAAAAACCACTCACGATTTTCCATAGGTCCTGCCTGAAGTAAATAAGAACACTCATTAGTGTTCCCAAGTGAAGCACGACTTCCAATGACACACCCGGAACCTGAATGCGCAGGAGTGATTGTGCAATGATCAGGTGAGCTGAGCTGCTTATAGGCAGAAACTCTGTTGCGCCCTGTATTATGCCGATTAGTAGAGTTTCCAGACTATTCATTGATTCTACCGGATTTTTCAGCGAAAAACGCAATCATTCGGCCTGCCCGTTGTCCCTCGCGGCGATAACTGTGACACCGGGAATCACAGCGTGTACAAATATCTGCGCGATATATGTTGCTCTCTGGTACACCGTCATCTTTTAGCTGTTCCTGCAAAACCGCGACTAGATCAAGCTTGTATCGCCCATTGGCATTCGAACGACGTACCTCCGCCGGAAATTGCGAGGCCACCTCTTCCCCAACTTCATAACAATCCATTTCGATAGTCGGACCAATGATCACCTGTATTTCTTCCATACGTATCTGCATCGACTTCAGCATTTCAGTCGTCCGCGACAGAATACCTGCCACTAGTCCTCGCCATCCCGCGTGTACTAGTCCTCTTGTGCCGGTAGGCCTATGATATAGAAACACGGGGCTGCAGTCGGCCACCTGAAGACTCAAGACTATTTCTGGGTCGTTTGTGATCAGTCCGTCCGTATTGGGATGAATCTGACCCGGCAGCGCCAGTTCAATCCGGCTTCCATGTACTTGATGCGGCACGGCAATCCTGCCTTGAACAAATCCCAATTCTCGCGCAACCTGCTCTCGATGTTCTGGCGGTGTTACACCTGCATGTGCAGGATCCTTCTGACTGAGAATGGTTAAGACATTGTCTGTACCAAGGTAGGAACTGAAGTCAAACCAATCAGTCATAGTTGAGCGATGCACATATATCTTGGGAATGAAATTTAATTGCCGGTTGAGTCAAGATGTGTTTTGATGAATCCTATTCCCACTCAATCGTGCTGGGCGGTTTGGAGCTGATATCGTATACCACCCTGTTAATCCCCTGCACCTCATTGATGATTCGATTAGAGCACAGGCTCAGGACTTCCGAGGGCATGCGATACCAGTCCGCAGTCATCCCGTCAGCACTGGTTACGGCACGCAGTGCCAGAAGATGATCATAAGTGCGTTGGTCTCCCATTACACCCACGGTTTTAACCGGTATTAGAACCGCAAATGCCTGCCAGATTCGTTGGTATTCCCCGGTTTCCTTGAGGATTTCCTGGTATATCCAGTCGGCGTCACGTAGTAGAGACAGCCGCTCGGGGGTCACTTCTCCCACAATGCGCACAGCCAATCCTGGGCCGGGAAATGGATGGCGTTGGAGGATATCCTCCGGAATGCCTAATTCCCGTCCAAGATTGCGGACTTCGTCCTTGAAAAGATCCTTTAGTGGTTCGATCAGCTGGAAATCCATTTCTTCCGGCAATCCGCCTACATTGTGGTGGGATTTTATTGTTCGGGCAGTACCCATAAGACCCCCTGATTCAATGATATCAGGGTAGAGTGTTCCTTGAGCCAGGAATTTGGCAGGTCCCAATTCATGGGCTACCTCCTCAAATGAACGGATAAACTCCCGCCCAATTATCTTCCTCTTCTCCTCCGGATCAATTACTCCTTTCAATGCATCGAGGAACCTGGCACTGAAATCGGCAAGATGAATTTTAAGCCCCAATCCGGCACCAAGAGATGTTTGCACTTGCTCCGCTTCGTTCTTGCGTAACATACCATGATCAATGAATACGCAAACGGTTTGGTCATCCAGGATTCTTGTCAACAGGACTGCCACAACTGAGCTATCGACGCCGCCTGATAAAGCACATAGCACCCTGTCCTTCCCAACATCCCGGCGAATCTGCTCATGAAGCTCATCCAGGTGATGAGTTGGAGTCCAGTCCGGTTTACACCCGGCTATTGAAAAAAGAAAGTTGGCCAGGATTGTACCCCCGTTAGGTGTATGCTGCACCTCTGGATGAAATTGAGTCCCAAAGATAGGCTTGGTCCGGTGTTGTATCGCGCCGATGATATCGTTCTCAGACTTGCCGATAATTTCCCAATCCTCTGAAAGGTTTTCCACGCGATCTCCATGGCTCATCCATACGGGTATTTTATTCGGTAAACCTTGTAGTAGATCGCTCACTTTGGTGATCTCTAAGGTCGCTGGCCCATACTCCCCATGTCCGGTTGAATGTACAATGCCGCCTGTAATATGAAGCAAGGTATGCAGACCATAGCAAATGCCGAGGATCGGTTTGTCCAACTCCAGAATTTGTTTATCAATTTGGGGGGCTTCGCCCTCAAATACACTGGCTGGCCCACCAGAAAGAATGATTGCTGAGATGTGCGTCGCCTGCAGCTCTTCAGCAGTGGTATGGTAGGGCATGATCACCGAATACACATGATGCTCACGTATCCGCCGTGCTATTACTTTGGTATATTGGGAACCGAAGTCAAGTATCGCGACCGTATGTCGAGACATTAATCCGATGTAAACATCTCCCATTCGGCCAGCTCATCTAGCGATGTATATGCCGTGAGATCATAATGCAGGGGAGTAATGCTGACCTTACCTGATTTCAGCGTTTCTTCATCGGTATTTGCGGGTTCCTGACGATCCCGCTTACGCCCTGCCAGCCAGTAATACACTCGGTTCTGCGGATCAACGCGACGGTCAAATGTGTCCTGCCAATCCGCTTTACCATGCACCGATAAAGAATAATTGCGGCCATCCAGGCTTCCCGGGGGAAACTTCTCGGCAGGTATATTGGGGATATTCACATTCAGGAGAGTACCGGGAGGCAGTCCTCGATCCAGAATATTTCTCGCGACATGGGTCGCAATTGCCTTTGCTGGTTCAAAGTCCGGACAATCCCAGCAGGCTATCGAAAATGCAGCACTGGGGACACCAAGAATTGTGCCCTCAGTCGCAGCTGAGATAGTCCCGGAATAGATGACATTGATCCCCGTATTACTGCCAAGATTAATACCGGATACTACCAAGTCGGGTTGTCGTGGTAAAACAGCCAACACTGCTAGCTTGACACAATCGGCAGGAGTTCCTGAACAGGAATAGGCGGTAATCCCTGCCATTTCAAGATCTACTTCATTTACGCGCAAAGGATCGGAGAGAGTGATGGCATGGCCGGCAGCACTCCGTTCCGCATCAGGCGCCAGTACTACCACCTCACCCAGCGGGAGCATGGCTTCACAGAGAGCACGAATCCCTGCTGCCTGCACTCCGTCGTCATTACTGACGAGGATTAGAGGCTTGCTCATTGACGAAAAAACCGATCAGATATGCCAGAGTGTCCTTTAAATCCTTCCGATGAACAATGTGATCCACGAAGCCCTTTTCCAGTAGGAATTCCGCCCGTTGAAATCCCTCTGGCAGTTCCTGCCCGATAGTTTGCTTAATTACTCGCGCCCCCGCGAAACCAATCAGCGCACCAGGCTCAGCAATAATTATATCCCCCAGCATCGCATAACTTGCTGTAACGCCACCTGTTGTAGGATCCGTCAGAACAGAAACATAAAAACCACCCTCTTGGTGGAACAGGCTGAGTTTTGCACTGGTTTTAGCCATCTGCATCAAACTGAGAGCAGCCTCTTGCATCCGGGCCCCGCCCGATGCTGAAATAATCACCAGAGCATGATGATGTTCACGGGCATAATCAATAGCTCTTGATACTTTTTCACCCACTGCTGAGCCCATGCTCCCACCAATAAACGAAAAGTCCATCACCGCCAGTACAACGGGATGATCCTTGATTGTCCCCGTTACTGTCACTATAGCTTCACTTAATCCGGTTTTCTTCCTTGCGGTTTCCAACTGGTCACTGTATTTCCTCTGAGCCTTGAATTCCAGAGGATCAACGGATGTGAGATTTGGATTCAATTCTGTATAGCCATTTGGACCATCCATCAGGTGCTCTAGGTATTTCCGGCACGGGATGTTGAAATGATGGGAACAGGTTGGGCATACAAAGCGGGAACGCTCCAGCTCCTCACGGTATATATATTCGCTGCATCCCGGACATTTGGTCCACAAATCACCGGCTAGGTTTTTCTTCTCCGTGGAAAGAATATTTTTTGCACTACGCCGGAACCAAGCCATGCCTAGTTTTTCTCCAGCTGCATCGTGTAAAGATATGCATCTTGTCCAGGACCATAATAATCTTTCCGCGAACCGACGGCTTCGTAGCCCATACTTAAATACATGTGACGCGCAATCTCGTTATCTTCTCTTACTTCAAGAATAATACGACGATATTCATGCTCTTCGCATAATGCTTTTACTGATTCTAAAAGTTCTTTGCCAATACCTCTACCTCGAAAATCAGGATGAACCGCGATATTGTGCAGATGGAATTCATCCACAACCATCATCCCTGTTACGAAACCGACCACTAAACCTTCATCTTCGGCCACTAGCCCTAAGCCGACTTCGCCTTGGACAATCTCTTCCTCAAATGCTTCCTCAGACCAGGGATTGTCATAGCATAGTTTCTCAATTGTCATGAGCTGATCAATATCCTGACCATTTGCTCTACGAATCAGCATGTTCTTGCATCCTGACTTGATATTCCTCGTGATAAATTGGGACCAGATCCGTTATATCAAAGACCTTCCAATCAGGTCTCTCAATTGCAAATTTACCCACTTTAGCTGCCGATGGACAGGTCTCCACATAAGTTAGCTGCGATCCGGGTAAAAACCGATCAAGTAGATATCCGGCAACAGACTGATGGGCGGCCTGCTTAGTGAATTGGTCCCAGTGCATGAATAGTACTTCTCCCCATTCCTCTGAATCACTTGATTGAACGGCATATACATTCTCTCCATGAGACCAGACTGCCACCCAATCTGGAGTCTCAATGGATTCTCCCTCCAGGAGAACGGGCAGAGACGGAACTGGGATAATTGGCAATCCTGTTCCAAAGGCCAAACCTTTGGCGTAGCTCATCCCAATCCTCAGCCCCGTATAGGACCCCGGACCCGCTGATAATGCTATTCCATCAAGGTCAGAGAATGTGTAGCCGGCTGCTGTCATCATGCGCTCAACCGTTGGGGATAATACCTCGTTGTGCTTCTGCGGGACACGTTGGTCCGCAAGAGATTCGATCCCGTCCTCAGACACGATTGCCACTCCACATATATCGAACGCCGTTTCGATTGCCAAGACCCTCATCGCTTAATCTCAATCACGCGTTCATGGTCCCCTTCCCCAGGGAGGAATGTGAGATGATATGTGCGTTCAGGAAGTAAGGATTCCACGTGGATGGCCCATTCTATTGCCGAGATTGCCTCTCGATCAAAATATTCGCTTAGACCTATTTGCTTCCATCGCTCTGCTGAGGTCTCTCGATAACAATCTACATGAAAAAACTGGGGTGGATAGCCATACTCATGGATCAGAGCAAAGGTGGGAGATGACACCTGTTCTCCGAGTCCAAGCCCTCTTACCATCCCTTGTACGAAAGTTGTTTTTCCACTTCCCAGGCTGCCATGCAGGGCGATCACATCTCCCGGCTTCAAACGCTCAACGAATGCGGCCCCTGCTTTACGGGTTTCCTCCGGGCTGCTAGTAGTAGCTCCTGACCAATTATCTAAAGATTTTCTAGTCACTGTGAAATCAGAGTCTTTCTTGGACGAAGAATTGCCAGCGGAACAATCATTTCCTCAAGGGATATGCCACCGTGTTGAAAACTTCCCTCAAAGCGCTTAACATATTTATGGTACTCCGTCGGATAAACGAAAAAATTGCGGTCACGGGCAATAACGTAATTCGTGGTAACATCATCTGTAGGCAGGTGGTATTCCCCAGGACGTTTAATATTCAAACCCATTCTATCGGGACATTTCAAGTTCCGGCCATATTTATAGCGCACACCGGAAGATGTCATTCGATCAGCTAAGAGACGGACGGGCTTATCTACCTGAATACTGCCGTGATCGCTGGTGATAATAATGATCGTATTCTCCCAGTCATGTAACTTATCCAGCAACTCCCTCATCCATGATTTTTCCATCCATGAGCAGATCGTTGAACGATAGCCAGATTCATCCGGCAGAATTTCCTTGATGACATCGCTTTCTGCACGATGGTGCGCAAGCATGTCAACAAAGTTTGCCACCATGGCTAGCAGATTCACATTGCGATATTCCGATAAGCGAGCAAGTAGACGTTGACCCTCCTCAGCAGTTATCAGCTTGAAATACTTGGCTTGTGCGCCTTCATGGCCGCTTCGCTTTAGTTGATCTTCCAGAAATCGGGATTCAAACTTGTTCATGCTTGATTCATCCCGCTGCATCTCCCCCCACTCCGCGGGATAACGCTTTGGAAATTGATCTGGAAGCAAGCCGCTAAAGATCGCATTTCGGGAGAAGGGTGTTGCAGTAGGTAGAATTGAAAGGTAGGTCTGTTCGTCTATCGAAAAACGGTCTTCAAGAAGAGGTCGCATTGCCTTCCATTGGTCAAGTCTCAGGCAATCGATCACGATAAATACTACACGTGTGTCATTGTCCAAAGGCGGCAGCACATACTGCTTCATAACCTCATGGGAAAAAACGGTGCTATTTGTCCCATCTAATAAATCAAGATAATTTGATGCCATGAACTGTCCAAACCGCTGATTTGCCGTTAAATGCTGTTCGGACAAAAGCTGATCAAGTCCTAAATCTCGATGTCTGTCAAACTCCACATCCCAATTGGTCAGATCATGAAAAATCGAAAGCCAGTTATCCAGTGAATCAGCCGTATTTACTCTATTACTAAGTCCTTGAAATTCTTCGAGATATCGACTCGTAGTCTTATCGCCCCGAATGCGGGTTTGCTCGAGCATGGATTTACAGGCAATAAAGATCTGGCTCGGATTAACAGGCTTTGTCAAATACCCTGCAATATTTGCAGCGATTGCCTCATCCATGAGCCATTCTTCTTCATTTTTTGTTATCATGATCACCGGGAGCGCTGGATTCTTCAGCTTGATTTCCTGCAACGTTTGCAGTCCGTCCATCCCGGCCATCATTTCATCCAGGAGCACTAGATTGAAATTGCCCTTTTCAACCTCATGGATCGCATCTTCTCCTGAGTAAACTGCCGTAACTTCGTAGCCCCGTTCTTCCAGAAACCGAATGTGAGGCTTGAGTAGATTTACCTCATCATCCGCCCATAAAATGTGGCCGCGTTCGCTGCTTTGCATTACCATCTTTCTACGAGGAAACTAGCTTATTGTTAAAAGTAAACAGAAGTTACTATGTAGGGAAGGAGAATGGTTTACTTGGCTGTCAGAGCCCAGCTGCCATCCCAATCCGGACCGGGTGGATTTTCTTTGAAGTAACCACAGCGCTCCATATAGACAGCGCTGGGCGTCGTGGGCCGTTTTGGGAATACCTCTTCAAGATCTTTCGAGGTGTTGAATTTTTCGATGGCAGAATCCCATTCCTGTTGCTGATATAATTTCAAGCCCTCTTCGTAGATCGCCTTCATTTTTTGTAGTTCTTCAGGTAGCTCACCTTTAAGAGCCATGATCTCAACCGCTTCGACAGCCTCTGTTTTTCCCATCACCTTCACTAAGTCTATCGGACGCCATTCAAATTTGTCAGTACCTGCTATCTCAAGAGTCGGCATCGTTGTCTGGATATAAATACCGTATTGTTTTGCTGACGCCTCCAGGCGAGCTGCTGTATTTACCACATCGCCCATCATTGTATAATTCATACGTGTCCGACTACCCATGTTTCCGGTCACAATCTCGCCGGTGTTGATACCGATTCGCATGCGCATATAATGTACCAGTTCGGGCCATTTGTCGCCCTCGGACTCCCATTTCTCACGCAGTCCTTTTAGATTCTCCTGCATTTGGAGCGCTACTAGAAAGGCGCGATACGCATGGTCCTCCAGATAAATCGGCGCTCCGAAAAAGGCAACGATTGCATCGCCCTCGTACTTGTCCAAGGTCCCCTGTTGCTCCAGGAGGGTATCCGTCATAACGGTCAGGTATTCATTCAGCAGTTCTACCAGCTGGGTGGCAGTAAGAATCTCCGAGAAGCCTGAAAAACTCTGAATATCGGTGAAATATGCCGTGCGGATACCGGATTCACCCCCCAATTCAGGCATCTGCTTGGCTTCATACATCTGGTCAATGAGTTCAGGTGAAATGTAGGTGCCAAAAGTGTTCTTTAGGAATTGCTTGTCCTTGCGTTCCATCAGGTAACGATACAGTACATTCCCTCCATAGGTAAGTATAATTGCCGCGATACCTGGTACAATCGGCACAAACAGGGAACCCCCGATGCTCGGAGTATCTATGACGAATATGGACGGCATCGCTTCCAACAGAGACCGGGGAAGGATCATACCGCCCAATAGCTTCGGAAGCCAGAACAAATCAGCGGTAAAGTAGCCCAGGGCAACATCAATGAATACGAGGAGCTCAACAAATATTAATACTCCGCCAAGAATTGGCGAAGTACGCTGCACAAGCAGAAAAGTTGCTAATGCAAGAATGGCAATAATCAGGAGATTTGCCCAAAATGAATCCCATGTTAATTCTAGAGTTCCACCAGCTATGCCGATAAAGTTTTGGTCCAACACGGTTTGTACCGCGTTAGCATGGTACTCTACCCCAGGCATCAACTGCTGTATACCGGCATAATTATAATAGGGTGTAGTCTTAACGTCCAACAGCACGTTCACCGATACGCCGATTAGGATAATCTTGTCAAGAAACGGGCTCTCACCGACAATGCCGTAAAAGGGACTCTCCAATTTGAAGAAATCCATCCAGTCCGAGTCTTCTTCAATGGGATCTAAATCGAATTCAGCATCGTCTAGAACATTGGAAAGCGGAAAGCGATCATAGGTTTTCCAGGACTCTTCGCCGGGGATCGAAGATCCGGAGGGAGGGCCATAAAAATTGACGAAATAACTGGCGGCTTTTCCATAGGTCTTGATCCGGGCAGGACCATACAATATCTCGTTGGTCTCCCAGCTAAGCTCGGGCAAGACCGTATCTGGAATGGCCCAGTATTCCTTCAAGGCTTTCATAGCCAATGGAAGGTACCAGATCCCCGGTTCGTGCGATATCTCATAAAAGAGGGCATATTTCCGCGTCGTACCATCGAAATCCTTGATCTCATTGATCAAGGCGGGTTCCGGATCTGCGTCCATTAATCGTGAGACGGGGTATTGAATATATTCTGGGGGCAATCGGGTTGGCTCATTAACTAATTTAGATGCCAGGACTATTCTGGTCCCCTTGGACTGGGCATAACGAAAGGCATCCGCAAGTACGTCATCCCCATGACGGAATTGGATATCGTACCCCATTCTTACCAGATCTTCAAGATCCGCTGATTTCTTGTCAGGAACGTCAAACTCAACGTCGAAAGCGATTACACGGGCACCGGCATCGGTGAGATTCCTTACCACCCGTGCCCATACTACATCCCGCGGATACGGCCAGGAGTAGGGTACGAGTCTCCACGATTCATCATCCACATCCACTATGACCACCTTCATGCTATCTCTGGGAACAGGCTGTCTGGCACTGATTCCAGCCAGAGGGCCTCGAATTCGGGTGAAGGCGAAATCCAACACCTTGACATTCACCAGATCGAAGAAACCTAGGGCGTGAATAGACAGGGTGAGAATAATGGCAACGCCGGCCAACATAAGACCGGCGCCGTGAGATGAAATGAGTTTCTTGATGTTCAAATCGTCAGGATATGATTAGAATAGGTATTCCAAACGTGCTGCGATAGTTGAACTCGGTAGTGTTGTCGCCACGCCATCGATTTCCACTGCCTTGCTTTTCAATTGAAATTCCGTGACGAGCCGCAGGTTTTCTACCAAACTGTATGACGTACCACCGCTAATACTAAACTGCGTAAACGAGGGCGGTGCAATCGGATTATCATCTTGATTGGTTTTATTGCTGGTAAACCTGACTCCACCCCGCACCCCCAACTTGTCATTGAGTAACAGGATGCGGGCCGATGCGTTTAGCTCGAAAATATCCTGCGTCACATACAGACTATCGCCGCTTTCGCCAATCTCTGCGTTGTTTGTAGTCAGAACAAAATTGGTCTCAAGGCGTTTTGAAAATCTCGAGCTGGCTCCCAACGATAGAATGTTCGATGTGGCACCCGGAGCAGTCGTTGAGGCATCCCCAAACCGTTGTTTAATTTGATCTTCAACGACTGTTGAAGCAATATTCAAATTAAGGTTGTGTGACGATTCCAGTAGCATGAGTCGGTATGTTAGGCCGAATGTTCGGGAGGTTGTGAGTGTATTCTCCCGATCATCGCGTATAATTATCTCATCGGCAAACAGGGTATGGACCGTATCTTCCACGCCATTATTCCGCTCATAGGTTCGCTGCCCAATTGAAACGGAAGGCAATCCGAATCCCAAATTAAGATTGGCACTCAGGTTTACGGTATTAGTCGTTGTGATCGGTTCGCTGTCCAGGGACTCATCCCTGCCAGTATTCGGATCATCGTCCACCCTCACTTTTACAATATCATCGTCCGTGTTCCGGAAAACAGCTGTTAGAAAGAGCTTGTTCTTGAACAGCCGCAAGCGATCGGAAAAAGTACGAACGCGAACATTTCTCTGCAGATTGGGATTGGCCAAGGAATTGAACTGCGGGCCAACCTGTTGGTACTCCAGAGTAATAAAGTTCCGCAGGTAATTCAGCTTTGCCGTCGCATGATAGGCCAGTGATGGCATCTTGGTCAGCATTCTCAGAGGTTTGGATAAGCTTGTTGAATCAATGGCAATAGGCACCAATGGTACCTGGTTGAGGTTCATATGAAAATAATCCTCAAAATTGGCAGGATCGGGGAGACTCTCAAGCGCCAATTCCCCCATCACCTTTCCATCAACTTGATCATCGCCCGGGGCAAGTGTATCCAGGCCGGCCCTGCTTAATACCGGATCCCAGATGTTCTTATTGAGCATGCTGAAAGCAAATCCGGACTGGACTACAAACCGACGCTTTTTTGACGCCATGGATATACTGGATCCGATAACCAGGTTGTCTTCGGGCTTTTTACCTGACCAATCGCTTTCGGGCAAATTGACATATAGATCTCCATATTGCTCCGCTAACTCCATCAAACGGCTTATATCCACTACGCGTGACTTGGTAGTAATACTCGTGTCTTCTCCAACAATAACCGTGTCGTGAGTAGCCGTACTTCCATACCAGTCTTCGCTCATGAACGCTGGATGTGATCCGAGTTCGGCCGGAATATCCACTTCTCCATCCGATACCAGATGGTCCACGGAAGCAATATCATCCTTGGCCTTGATGACAAATAAAGGGACCAGTTCGAATCTCTGCCCCGTGCCGAAGCTGGGTCGGATAGCAAGAATATTGCGTTTGAAAGTATAATTCGATCGAGATAGACCGATCTGGTGGACACCATCGCCAAAGCTGTACTCAGGTGTGCCGTAGGCTTTGTCTGGACGGCCCTGGATGACGCGATCCAATTCCCCTTGCGCCACTCGCAAGTTGAATAATTTCAATGTGAGGTTGGCATCATACCCTCTGAGTCGCTTACCATCCATTGCAAATCGATTAAAGCGAGGTGTGACATCACCAACACCAATCTTCAGGAGGGGTGTCTGAAAGGCGGCTGAATAACGGTTCCGTGGAGACTTATATTTATCCTCCTCTGAAGTAAGTTTCACGCTCCCACGGAATTGTAGCCAATCCCAACCACCGCGGTAGCTCATCCGCATGCTGCTGACCTTAAGAATTTCCTCATCCACCACAGTACGATTATAGGATGGGGTAATAGTACCCGACTGTCTGAACGCTCGCTCGGTGGTGACAGACACCTTTTCCGTTACCAGGAATCGCCAGGCCACCGGTTCGTATGCTGCACCGGATGAGCGGTTCATGCGGACTTCAACCTGATGGGCACCACTTCCCATGGCGGCAGGACTGTAAGTGACTAAATCCGCGCTCACTTCAGCTTGGGAGGTTACGTCTTGCCCGTCGATGAATAGTCTGATCGACGAATCATCTAAATCCAGGATATTGAATAGAGATACGCCGATCACCACATCTTCGGGGAGATAGAATTGCATCGGCTCAGGCGAAAGGATCAATACGTCCGCGCTTGTCAAGTCAGTCGGTGTTTCCTTGAATACATCTTCCATCGCCTGCTCCATGGATGGCCTGACCGTGACGGATAATGGATTCACCTCGGGATCATCCACCGGGAAGGCCAGAACACTTTCATCCGCCAGCATTGCTATTATGTAATACTCCAGCCCGGCGGTCGTAATGTCCCCGGCCGGTAGGGTACCGAAGAAAAGGTTTCCACCCGCTGAAGACATAGGTACTTCAAGATATGCTGTCTGTCCCTTGACACGGTAATAAATGCTGGTCGTAATAACCGCAGCGTCTTCTGCCTCGACAACCGCTTCCAATGTTAGTGGCTCTTGAGCTGCAGCCTCTGAAACCACCTGGTGGTATATGGATCCGTCTGCCAGAGTTGTCCCCATCAGTCCAGACAGAATTACTAAACTGGCCGAGATGATATAAATAACTCGCATGATCACCTTTCAACTAACTGCTGTGATGAATAATCGACTGAAAATTAACAGGACCTGATTAATAGGACCTACTGATATATGATAATGACTTCTTTTGTATTTCCTTCTGCATCCTCAAACTGAATTCTTATCTCGTTCGGTGCTGCTCCGGCATCTGCAGCTTCAGCAGCTTCCTCAACCACTACCTGAACCGCTGTCACCGATCCATCGTCGTTGGCCGTCCCGGAAACCGTGACTGTACTGCCTGCAGTTGGAGCTGGGCCACCGTATGATGTCTCCGGGACCAATAGAACCCGTCCATTGAACTGCACTCGGTCATCGCCTTCGCCAATCTCGGCCGGATCCATGGTCAGCGCGTCGTCAGCAACACTAAGCAGCTCACTGACTATAAGAACGTATGTTTTGACCTCCGTTGTGCCGTCGAGCTCGGATGTCCCCATTTGACCACCTCCGACCTCAATAATTCCGCCACTGACAAGATTCTGGACCTCTATCAGACCATCAACGCCAAGGAAGACATCACCCAGGACAGGATCTGAGGTGGTCCAAAAGTCAGTTCCTTTCACCGACGCCACGGAGATCGGGGTTGTGATCTGGAATTCCCCCTGTCTTTGTCGTGTAACTTCTGCCCGCAGCTTGCCGAATTGCATGTCGACCTGTTTGCTGATGGCCCGTTGAGCGCCAGTGCCCGTTGCTTCGCCACCAATGGTCAAGGTAGTATTTTTCTGAATTCGCAAAATACTCTTGTCATCCAGAAACATGATGACAGCCAGACCATCGGAACCACTCTCAATTGTCTCACCTGAATGCAGGGTGGTACCACGCTGTAGAGGTACTGTCTGATCCTGGTTGTTCTTGAGGTTCACCTGCCCGCTGGTTTTGGTAGCGAAGGCTACTCGCTTAGGTTCCTGTGCTCCCAGATTTACAAATAAAAATATAAGGAGACCCACTATGAAATATGGTAACTGCCGCTTCATGTTATTGCACCTCCACATTAACGATCGAGATCGTACCCTGCTGCAGGGCATTGTTAAGATCATTCAGGCGGGATGGATCAAGCGGATTCCCGTTTAAACGGACAACTCGACTGGGCTGAAAACCCTCTAAATCTCCTCCGCCACTGAAGGCCTGGTCAAAAACGTCAGCTCCCATTGCGGCTTGTAGGAATTGTAGGATCGGTCCTTGTACGACCACACCTCCTTCACCGGCAGCAGCGGGTTGAGCCTGGGTAGGATCGATGATCAGAAAAGCCCAGATGAAACTGTTAACCGCTTCTTCACCTTCTGTAGTGGGAATTAGCTTCTGTACCTGCCAGACATAGGTATGTCCCGCCTCCAGATCGATAGCTCCCGTCTGCGGGTACTGGAGACTGGTTTGGCTGCCAACCTCGTGGAATCCCAAAGCCTGCTCCAAGGGCAATACGGTCTGGTCTTCAATTGCGTCCTCCATTGAGCTATGCTCGCCGGGTATGTATTCCGCAACACGAATCTGGTAGGTACAGATTGCACAGGGATCCGATTGCCACTGGAAAAAGGGGTAGGTTGTCATGATCGCAGTATTGGTTGTATCCTCCAACTGGCCACCTGGCGATATCAGTTCCATAGAGATCGGGTGCGCGGATACGATAGTTTCATCCAGATCATCACCCATCCATGGTCCTTGATTATATCCTTCGATAGCCGTTGGGCTTACCAACAACCGGAAGCGATAGGTCCCATCGGGCAAACGTCCCGTCTGCATCACCGAACTTTGTAAATCGTCAAGGTTATAAGTGGGATCATCAAATATTGTTTCAACTTCATTGACCGTGAAATTCACGTCTTCACCGGCACGCGGACCGCCCGAGTATGTAAGGTGATCCACACCCATGCTCAGCTCGGTATTTGCGATACGAACTGGTCCCCACAGGGAGTCAATTGTCGCCTCTACGTGCAGAAATGGCTGGCTGTACGTAAGGCCCAGAGGAAGTGAGTTGATGAGCATCTCAAACTCGATATCAACCTGAACAGGATATGCCGTGCTGGGTGATACAGCTAATTCGTACTCAAACAACCGCACATCCGTAGCGCCAGAGGAAACATCCACACTGCTGACGTAAAATGTCACAAACTCATTGAAATAGTTCTTTCGCAGGACCAAGGACTGCCCGTTTATCGTATTCCCGGTAAATACGACTCCAAACAGGATCAGCCATAGTATTTTTCTCATTATCCCCTCCTTTATACGAAGGTTTATTACAGCCCTATTCATAGAACAGGGAGACTACGGCACTAAAATCAGCCGTAAAAGTGTTGTTCAAGCCATATTAGCATGACCTGACGATCAAAAATGTATCGGAGGTCACATCTCATGTCAAGAAATATACAGGAAATAAAATCCCCTGATGAATAAATCACAGGGGATAATACTGAAAGGATCCGGCGACGACCTACTCTCCCATCCTGCGTAAGCGGACAGTACCATCGGCGCAGCAGGGCTTAACTTCCGAGTTCGGAAAGGGATCGGGTGTTTCCCCCGCGCTATAGTCACCGGAAAAAGTATGGAGAATAGAAGCTATATCTACGGAATTGAGTCAAGGCAAAAAAGGTCTGTTCAAGCCTCACGGCTTATTAGTACCACTTGGCTGAACACATTGCTGTGCGTACACCTGTGGCCTATCAACCCTGTCATCTACAGGAAGCCTTCAGTCCGCCCGAAGGCGGAAGGGAAATCTTATCTTGGGGAGGGTTTCGTGCTTATATGCTTTCAGCGCTTATCCCTGCCGAACATAGCTACCCAGCGATGCCTCTGATGAGACAACTGGTACACTAGCGGTTCGTTCGTTCCGGTCCTCTCGTACTAGGAACAACGCCCCTCAAATTTCCTGCGCCCATGGTAGATAGGGACCGAACTGTCTCACGACGTTCTAAACCCAGCTCGCGTGCCGCTTTAATGGGCGAACAGCCCAACCCTTGGGACCTTCTCCAGCCCCAGGATGCGACGAGCCGACATCGAGGTGCCAAACCTCCCCGTCGATGTGAGCTCTTGGGGGAGATAAGCCTGTTATCCCCGGAGTACCTTTTATCCGATGAGCGACGGCCCTTCCACTCGGAACCGCCGGATCACTAAACCCTGCTTTCGCACCTGCTCGCCCCGTCGGGCTCGCAGTCAAGCTCCCTTATACTTTTGCGCTCTACGCACGATTACCAACCGTGCTGAGGGAACCTTTGGGCTCCTCCGTTACTTTTTGGGAGGAGACCGCCCCAGTCAAACTACCCACCAGACACTGTTCCAGCACCTGCTTCAAGGCGCGTGGTTAGAATTCCGACAATGCAAGGGTGGTATTTCAAGGTTGGCTCCACCTCAGCTGGCGCCGAAGCTTCAAAGCCTCCCACCTATCCTACACAGACAGAATCAAAACCCAATGTCAAGCTATAGTAAAGGTTCACGGGGTCTTTCCGTCCCACCATGGGTAGCCGGCATCTTCACCGACGCTACAATTTCACCGGGTTTCTGGCCGAGACAGTGCTCAAGTCGTTACACCATTCGTGCAGGTCGGAACTTACCCGACAAGGAATTTCGCTACCTTAGGACCGTTATAGTTACGGCCGCCGTTTACTGGGGCTTCGATTCAGAGCTTCTTCCGACAAGTCGGAATAACCCCTCCTCTTAACCTTCCAGCACCGGGCAGGTGTCAGTCCATATACGGCGTCTTACGACTTCGCATAGACCTGTGTTTTTAGTAAACAGTCGCTTGAGCCTGGTCACTGCGCCCCACCGAAGTGGGGACCCCTTCTCCCGAAGTTACGGGGTCAATTTGCCGAGTTCCTTAGCCAGAATTCTCCCGCGCACCTTAGGATTCTCTCCCCGCCTACCTGTGTCGGTTTACGGTACGGTCACCTCTCAACCTCGCTTAGAGGCTTTTCTTGGCAGCATGTTTAGGGTCAGTTTGTGGGCTAGGCCCTCCTATTCGAGTTTCAGAATTGCCCGGGCGGATTTGCCTACCCGGACTCCCTACGCTCTTAAACCAGGACAATCAAAACCTGGCTGACCTTTCACTCCTGCGTCCCCCCTTCGCTCAAACAGCTGAGAAGTGGTATGGGAATATTAAACCCATTTCCCATCGTCTACGCCTTTCGGCCTCAACTTAGGGGCCGACTAACCCTGAGCAGAGTTACTTTACTCAGGAAACCTTAGGCTTTCGGTGACTCGGAATTTCACCGAGTTTATCGTTACTCATGCCAGCATACTCACTTCCACATCCTCCAGCGGCCCTCGCGGGTCCACCTTCACTGGCTTGTGGAACGCTCCCCTACCAGGTCCACCCGAAGGTGAACATCCAAAGCTTCGGTACAATGCTTAGTCCCGGAGATTATCGGCGCGGATTACCTTGACTAGTGAGCTATTACGCTTTCTTTAAAGGATGGCTGCTTCTAAGCCAACCTCCTAGCTGTCTGGGCTAATCCACATCCTTTTTCACTTAGCATTAATTTAGGGACCTTAGCTGTTGGTCTGGGTTGTTTCCCTCTCGGCGATGAACCTTATCGCCCACCGCCTCACTCCCGAGGAACATGTCTATGGCATTCGGAGTTTGTCTGGGGTTGGTAAGCTGGTAGGCCCCCTAGCCCAATCAGTGCTCTACCTCCATGACATTCTTACTCGAGGCTACCCCTAAAGGTATTTCGGGGAGAACCAGATATCACCGGGTTTGATTAGCCTTTCACTCCGTACCACAGCTCATCCACTGACTTTTCAACGTCAGTTGGTTCGGTCCTTCACCTCGTTTTACCGAGGCTTCAACCTGGCCATGGTAAGATCACCCGGCTTCGGGTCTACCGCATGTTACTCATTCGCCCTATTCAGACTCGGTTTCCCTGCGGCTCCTTCCATCTGTGGAATTAACCTCGCAACACACGGTAACTTGCTGGCTCATTATGCAAAAGGCACGCCATCATCCCGATA
Organism: Fidelibacterota bacterium; assembly: GCA_042568495.1. GTDB lineage: Bacteria > Fidelibacterota > Marinisomatia > SCGC-AAA003-L08 > TS1B11. The sequence continues at coordinate 25,077 of JBHPIW010000004.1, forward strand.
AATCGGGACTCTGACCGCTTGTAAGCATGCGGTTTCAGGTTCTATTTCACTCCCCGCTAGGGGTGCTTTTCACCTTTCCCTCACGGTACTACTTCACTATCGGTCATATGAGAGTATTTAGTCTTGCCGGGTGGTCCCGGCAGATTCAGACAGGATTCCTCGTGTCCCGCCCTACTCGGGTTTCAGGTTCAACAAGCTCCAACACTTTCGATTACGGGGCTATCACCCTCTTTGGCACACTCTTTCCATAGTGCTTCATCTAGCCTTGAAGTTTCTGACTTGTCGAGAGATCTGCGAACCTCTCCAACCTGACCCCACAACACCACTGTCGCAACACTCGCAGGTTTGACACGACAGAGGTTTAGACTCTTTCCCTTTCGCTCGCCGCTACTCAGGAAATCACGGTTGTTTTCTTTTCCTGGAGCTACTGAGATGTGTCACTTCGCTCCGTTATCTCTACCCGTCCTATGTGTTCAGACGGGAGTCTCCTGACATGACTCAGGAGGGGTTGTCCCATTCGGAAATCTCCGGATCAACGGCTGTTTGCGCCTTCCCGAAGCTTATCGCAGCTTACCACGTCCTTCATCGTCTTCATATGCCAAGGCATCCACCGCACGCCCTTAGTATCTTGAACAAGTCTTGCTTGACTTGCCCCAATTGCGCGTCGATACAGCTTCTATCCTCACAATTTCAAAGATCAACTCCGATCATATTCGGAGGTTGCAAGTGGAGCTAGACGGATTCGAACCGACGACCTCCTGGTTGCAAACCAGGCGCTCTCCCAACTGAGCTATAGCCCCTTCTTCCGACCATAACTCTGCTGTGGCGAACTACCTGGCCATCGGTGGGCCTAGGTAGACTCGAACTACCGACCTCACGCTTATCAGGCGTGCGCTCTGACCACCTGAGCTATAGGCCCCGGGGCAACGAAACGCCCGTGATGATTAGCGAGCCCACGGGATAATGTAAGAAGTGTGCGCGGAATGTCGATCAAGGCTCGACCTTTCCCGGCGGTTGCCGGGATACTCCCTAGAAAGGAGGTGATCCAGCCGCACCTTCCGGTACGGCTACCTTGTTACGACTTCGCCCCAGTTACCAGTCTCACCTTCGACAGTTCCTTCCTTGCGGTTAGGTCACTGGCTTCGAGTGCTACCGGCTTCCATGGCGTGACGGGCGGTGTGTACAAGGCCCGGGAACGTATTCACCGCGGCATGCTGATCCGCGATTACTAGCGATTCCTGCTTCATGCAGTCGAGTTGCAGACTACAATCCGAACTTAGGCCGGTTTTCTGGGATTTGCTCCACTTCGCAGTATTGCTGCCCTTTGTACCGACCATTGTATTACGTGTGTAGCCCTGAGCATAAGGGACATACGGACTTGACGTCATCCCCACCTTCCTCCTGGTTATCCCAGGCAGTCTCCCTAGAGTCCCCACCATTACGTGCTGGCAACTAAGGACAGGGGTTGCGCTCGTTGCGGGACTTAACCCAACATCTCACGACACGAGCTGACGACAGCCATGCACCACCTGTGAACAGGTCCTTGAGCAAGCTCGCAGAGGCCCCGGATTTCCCCAGGGTTTCCTGAACATGTCAAGCCCAGGTAAGGTTCTTCGCGTTGCATCGAATTAAACCACATAATCCACCGCTTGTGCGGGCCCCCGTCAATTCCTTTGAGTTTCAGCCTTGCGGCCGTAGTCCCCAGGTGGAGTACTTAACGCGTTAGCTCCGACAGTGAAGGGGTCGAATCCCCCACCATCAAGTACTCATCGTTTACGGCGTGGACTACCAGGGTATCTAATCCTGTTTGCTCCCCACGCTTTCGCTCCTCAGCGTCAGTTTCGGCCTAGAAGGCTGCCTTCGCCTTTGGTGTTCTTCCTGATATCTACGCATTTCACCGCTACACCAGGAATTCCGCCTTCCTCTACCGAACTCAAGACCGCAAGTATCGGAACCAGCTCCACGGTTAAGCCGTGGGATTTAAATTCCGACTGGGCGATCCGCCTACGAGCCCTTTACACCCAATGAATCCGGACAACGCTTGCCCCCCTCGTATTACCGCGGCTGCTGGCACGAAGTTAGCCGGGGCTTTCTTCTAGGGTACCGTCAATTTCCGATATTATTCACATCGAAACCTTTCTTCCCCTAGGACAGACTTTTACACTCCTCAGAGCTTCATCAGTCACGCGGCGTTGCTGCGTCAGGCTTTCGCCCATTGCGCAAAATTCCCTACTGCTGCCTCCCGTAGGAGTCTGGGCCGTATCTCAGTCCCAGTGTGGCTGATCATCCTCTCAGACCAGCTACTGATCGTCGCCTTGGTAGGCCGTTACCCTACCAACTAGCTAATCAGACGCAGACCCATCAATCAGTGCGAGCCGAAGCCCGCTTTCATCCCGTTCCTTGCGTTGCGGGATAATATCCGGTATTAGTCCCGGTTTCCCGGGGTTATCCCAGTCTGAAAGGCAGGTTGTCTACGCGTTACTCACCCGTTCGCCAGTTTAATAACCACCCGAAGGTGACGCTCTCCTTGACTTGCATGTATTAAGCACGCCGCCAGCGTTCGTCCTGAGCCAGGATCAAACTCTCCGTTGTATGTTTTTGTATTCTTGTTGGTCAATTGTTCAACAATTGACCCGGTCACTTGATCGACAATGACCCGCGCACATCCTTCTCACAATATCAAAAAGCTGCTTTGAGACGATTATACATTCGCCTCTAGCAAGGCGAACTTAATATACTTCCAAACACCTTCACAATCATTTCTCACAAAAAAACTTTAATACGCCATACTTGCAGGCTTCATCGACGGGCGGGAAGGATTATTTTCTTTAAAAAACGGAGGGATGAGCAAATGACCAAAACGTATTCAGTGAGTATCGGTCCCTGATGCTCATGATTGCGGTCGAGCGGATCGTTGCATTCTTTTCCTTCATCAGCTTCCGCGTGGCTCTAAAACTCACCGTATACAGACCCAGGGACCCAAGCCCCATCAGGTACCGGGTCCAATTCGGTGTACTCAGCGCAGCAATCGCTAGTGTTCCCGTACCGATGATATAGCCCAATCCCTCTCCCGTTGCCCCCAGGTAGAACATTCCGCCCCCCGGTAGGAAATTCGCAATCGAGCGTTTCCAGCCTCGATAATACTGCATCTCCGGGACCGCCCTAACATCCGTCAACAGGCTGTCCAGAACCAATTGGGCTTTAGGTGGAAAATATCGAGAGGCCTCATTGAAATACGACTCGCTGGAGGCCAGATCCTCCACCGCCAGCGCCGCGAATCCCCGCAGCACCAGTATGTATGGATCACGTATGGAGGCCAGATTTAGCACTTCTTCATAATCCCCGGTTTCATAGTCCATTCGAGCCAGTTGCCGAATGCACACCACTTTCACCCGTGGATCTGCATCAGGATTGTCCTGTACCAGGCTATACTGTTCTCTGGCCAGCTCATATTCACTGAGGTGCTCGTAGGACCGTCCAATCCGGTAATGCACCAGCGGGATCAATTCGTCCTCCGGGAAGTGGTACAGGAAACTGAAGTATTCCATCACCGCAGCTTGATAATCCCCCCGGCGGTATTTCCGCTCACCCAGCGCCAGGAACTCGTTCCGCAGCCGCTCCGCAAAGTACGACCAATCCTCATGTATGTAGACATTCGTGTGCGCATCGGTGGTATCCGGTACCTCGGGCATTTCCTGGGGAGTGACATAACTGATCGCAACCAGCACAAGCAACAGATAGCGCATACTGTAAATTTAATAGCCCAACAAGCCCATGCTACTCTTCATTCTGCTAGGCTGGCGCCTGTCCGGCGTAGTCCGGCAACTGCCGGACGTAGACGGATAGCTCCTCGTAACCGGCTTGTCGCGGCGTAGTCCGGTAATTGCCGGACGAAGTCGGACCTGTCTCGACGTAACGCAGTGAAGTAGGATGAGTTTCTTCTCCCTCCTCCCCCCAGCTTGCCCCGGCCTTGCGTCGGGGCCAGTCCGGAGTCTGCCGGACCACGAATGCTAGTACCGGTTTCGGGCATTGTACGCCCAGATGTCGGCAAGGGACATCCTGGGCCGGCGCCAGATGCGGATGGGTGTGCCGTCCTCACGGGCATGGGGGTAGCTGAAGACCGCCCCGGCCTCACTGGTCTCATAGACACCGGCAAATTCCTCCTCGGATATGCCGATGGTGAGCAGGATTTCACCCGTGTAGTCGCCGTAGCCCCAAAGCCAGTAGCTGCTGGTGGGACAAATGGCCTTGGGCAGGCCGTAGTGGTGGCCGTAATAGTCGATGGCACCCGCCGCACCGTAGTTGGAGGCGAAGATGGCGCACTTTGCCCGGTCTTCGGCCGGCAGACTGTGCCAAGTTTCAGCCACGGCGGCCACCTGCTCCTCCCAGCCTAGCATGTCTGCCCAGTCCTGGGGGAGCTCGTGGAATTCCCCGGTCTCCCAGCGTAGGATTTCGGCCATGCCCATGTTCCTCGATCCGAACTCGAAGAAGCGTATCATCCGATCAACGGGCAGACACGGCACGCCGATGGGCAGCTGCATGACGCCTCCCGCCACAATCAGGAGTACCAGGGCCGGTCGCAGGATCAGGTTCCAGGGGCGCCTTCCGGCTCTCTCAAGCACCACGGCTCCGGCGGCCATCAGCATGGGATAAGCCGGGGCCAGGTAGTAGGTCTTGCCGCTCAGGATCAGCAGTACCGCTAGCATCGCCCCGTAGAGCCATCCCAGCGGTCGCCAGGTCCGTCCGGCTGCGCTAAACAGGACGAAGAACAGGCCGGCCAACCAGACCGGTGAGGCGAACAGGTTCATGAGCAGCTGCCCGATGAGGAATGTGAACGGCTGCACGTTGACCAGTTGGCTTTCGCTCAACGCCCGCATATGCTCGAACAGCGGCCAGCCCTGGCTGTGCTGCCACAGCAGGTTGGGCAGGCAGATGATCAATGCGATCAGGGCCGCCAGCCAGAGCCACCTGTTCCGGTAATATCGCCGGTAGGGTGTCAGCAGCAGACTCACCGCTATACCGAAACCGTACAGCAGCATGGTGTACTTGTTCAGCAATCCCAGCCCGGCCACCACGCCCAGGAACACCCATAGCCGTGGCTTATCCTCCTTGAGGATCCGGATGATCAGGTAGGCGCTGAGCACGAAATAGAACAGGTCGAAGGTCACCGGCTGGAACAGGATGTTCATGTGCAGGTAAACGGGCGAGAAGAGATAAGCCAGTGCCGCCAGGACCTGGGCGAACCGTCCGCCTCCCAACTGCCGGGCGATCAGACCGGTCAGCAGGAGGGTCAGCGCACCGGTGAGGGCTGGAAAGAAGTGCACGGCGTAGAGGCTTCCGCCCAACAGCCAGCGGGAAAGGGCCGCAAAGAACGCGATCGAGGGGGGCACCTCCAGGTAGCCCCAGTCCAGGTGCTGCCCCATGGCCAGGTAGAGAAATTCGTCCCGGTGGAAACCGAAGTCGGCACTGGCTAAGAGTGGAACCAAAAACTTGACAGCGGCGAGATAGGCCAGCACGGCCACCTCGCTGAGCAGCACTTGCCTGGTGAATATGGTTCTGAATTTGAACGCCATCGGATTCAGCCTTCCCTTTACCCGCTGCCCGCAGCTGGAACTGCCGGATATCCGGGCTCGAAACTAACCGGCCGGACTGCGATTTCCAAAGTTCTTTCGGTGGGTGGGACTGTGGGGAGAGGGAAGAATTGCCCCGTCAACGGCGGGGAGTGCTTCTTCCCCCTCTTTCAAGAGAGAGGGGGCCTCACGAAAGTGAGGGGGGTGAGTGGTTCAGGGGAACCCGCCCTCTGCCGGACATAGACTGGTGCGCCTGGCCCCGTCCGTAGGCGGGGTTCCTAATCCCGCAGCAAGCGGGGAGCGACAAAAAAGGAGGAGGACGAAGGAGGGGGGGAGTGGATTAGCGGGGATTGCTTCATGCTTCAAATAGGCGTGAATTGATGAGCTTCTGAGTACCTATTATCCGCTACGGATGGACCTCCAGAGATAAGTTGGCTTCGATTTTCAAACTTCGTCTATTACTGCTAGTCCTTCAATTTTTCTTTATAAGACTCTTGAGGGCAACTTGCTTTCCGTTTTCAAAGAGGAAAGTATAGCGTCCTTCCTGTGCTTCTTCAACATCTACTAGCTTATCAAAAATATCAGGGTGAACTTCAAGTAGCTTCTCAAAATCTGGCCTTGCTTTGTATGCGCCGCACCAACATTCTGCAGAACACCCCATTTCTTTAGCTGGCCCCTCGGGCAAGCCGCTAGCTTCAACATATCGTCGTACCTCTTCATTTGGCCATCCAAGAATTGGGCTAACCGATAGACAACGAAAAGTGGGGTGATACCACACAGGAAGATATGTCCTACGTAGTATTGATTCTGCAGACCTAATTCCATCTATTATGATTTTTGACCCGTCCACTTGTGATAAAAATTCCTCTACGGGCTTTACTTTAAGTTCCTTGCAACACCATCTTGCATTATGGTTTGGTATGCCCCATTTTTTTGCTAATTCAAAATAATCCCTTTTGGGGCTTACAATCTTTAGTGGCACTGATAGTATTTCACATATTTCCTTAACATACTCTGTCACTTCTGGAAAACCCGCTGTCGTATCAATGTGAATAGCAGTGATATTGTTGCCATCATCTTTTAAAACATGAAGCATATACAAAATTGTACATAAGCTATCCATCCCACCACTAAGCAATATGTATGCATGGGTGTTTCTAAGCAGCTTTCGAAAGTCAGTTGCTGAGAGCTCTACCTTGCGTCTAATCTCCCTGTCAATTTTTTCGGGAGGACAACAACCGTTTGTTACACCATTGCCATTGCCATGGAAGATATAAAGAGGCTTTATCGTCTGACCCTTTATCCATTTGGTCAGGGCAAGTCCATCACGTCCACAGACAGGACAGTGTGTTGTAAGACTTTTCAATTTCATATCGATGAGCTTGTGCACATGCTCAGAAAATGCATCATTGTTATTTCTATCAAAAACTAGAGTCTCGGCTGCTCTACTATCGCTCATGTGCGCCCTCCACTGCCTGTAATCGACGCTGGCATCTATTCTTAAATTCAATTAGAGGTACTGGGCAAAATATTTCCTCACCTTGTGGAAGCTTCCCAACCACAGCTCCGAGGCTCTCAATCCGTAGGCTCTTTGAAATAATCTGATCATTAAGGCTGCAATCAATCTTCCCTAAATACCATCTAACGTATGGGTGCCTTGCAAGACGTAAAAATATTTGTGATACACCTATATGGTCACCTTGTTCCTTTAGCATAGCTTCATAAGATTTAATACTCAACATTACATTCTTTTCCAGGTTAAGAACATCTTTTTGCCATTCCTCTCCTAGATTCTGTATTCTAGCTCTATAGTTTTGTATGCTATTTGATTCAGACAGACACGATATACACTTTTCGAATAAGCAACGCATCTCAAGATGCCTAATTGTACAAGCCAATAATGAGGTCTCCACTGTAATCCGCAGAGTATCAATTTCAATTAGGACAAACTTTAAATCGCTGTGAGCACTGTATGATTGTATTGCTTGGTATGTGTCGTTATGTAGGTTCGTAATAACGAGTAATATATAAAGGTCAGCAAGATCAATGCTATTGTTATTGGCATAGTCCTGTGCGTGATTTATACATTGTGCAAATTCCTGTGACCATTGCCTTGTACCTGTCTTGAGAGTTGCTTCGACCAGGATAGTAAACTCATGAGCTCTACCTATCCCATCAGGGCCACCAGGGGCTCTAGATGCCGAATTAGCACTGCCCATCCAAGTCATTCTGTAATTATTATTGGTGTCATCAGTATCGATATCGAAAAAAGGTATTCTAAACGATGATGCAAATCCTTGGCATATTAGTTCTTCAAAATGTGTAGAGCGATGGTTAATGGGGTAATTAGCTAAATATTGGTTATAGCTCCTTAACCTCTGGTAGATTGTCATACATGAAGCCATAGACGTCAGTTTCCTACTTACAATTATGGTCAATTAGTGGAAGGATCTTAGCCAGTCCAGTATTATTTGTTTAACAAGCTCGGCTGGTTCTATTTTTTTTCTCTTGGAAGCTTTGATAATTGCATGGTACTCCTCGTCATTGAAGTCCATCATAAAAACGTGGAGTCCTTTAAGCTTCGAGTCAAGAACTTTTCTTCTAGATTCCTTGGCTGATAAGCCAGTTCTTGTGATAAGCCTCTTAATATCCCTTACGTCTTTTGAGTGTAATTCAGCCACTTGTTGTGCTAGCTCGATTTGTTCTTTTTTATTTTTTAACATAGATATTCTATAAGCAATGTCGAGGCTATCGATCTTTTTTCCCCTGACCATATCCTTAACTTCAGGTGGAAGTGCCAAAAGCTTTTTAAACTCTCTTATAATCTCTGGCGAGACTCCTACCTTTTGGGCTACTGCTTTTTGAGATCCATAGAGTTTTATTAGAAATTCACAAGCTTCGGCAATTCTTATCAGGTCAGCTGTTCTTCTTTTTCGCTTTGTATTAGCAAATAATATACTGAGTGCAACCTGTTCATTAAGTTTAGTCATCTTAAGAAACCTCTAGTGCTGAGCCACTCTTCTAGCGCTTCATTGGCGATGTCTGTTGGCTCACCGCGGTATTCGTGGCAAGCAGCATGAAGGGCTTCAGATAACCTTGGTGTCAGGTTTAAGGTTATAGTCCGGTATTCTTTCCTTTTAGCTATGGTTACAATTTCAGACGCTCCTTTACCTGGATTCTCCCTCGCTATATCTAGTATTAACTGGCGCCTATCACTACTCGGCTCTTCTATAATCTTTTCTGCTATCTCAATGGCCTCACGTTCATCAGGTATAGTACGCGCTATTCTTGATGCAGTAGTCGCAGCAATTTTATGATCTGTTACCATTTCTTTCAAAGCTGCGGGTACTGCAGCATATCCTATGTAGTTTCTGACAGTCTGTTCAGATACACCAAGTCTGTTGGCAACTGTTCTAATGGAGTTGAGCTTGCTCAGCAGCTCAACGGCCACTCGCATCTTATCTGAGTAATCCAGGTCTAATCTATGGATATTCTCACTAAACGAGATGATAGTGGCAATTGTTTCATTCTTGACTGATATACTAAAAGCAGGAATCGTTTTCATTCCCAGCTTCTGGCACGCAAGAAACCTACGCTGGCCAATAAGTAGTTGATACTGCTCGTCTTTGGGGCATACAACGACTGGCTGTAATAAGCCAATTTCCTTTATGCTTTGTGCTAATTCATCTAGTCTCTCCTCAATATTATTCTTCCGGGCATTTCTTGGGCTTATTTCGATACTGCTTATCGGGATTTCAACATATTTCATTTTCTGTAGCATGTATCTCCCCAAGGAATTTAATAAGTGTTATACATTGTGCGTGTTTCTACTAGGCTTTTTTGTGCCCATTCAAATCTATTTACTTCACTACTAAGTTATGTTCTGGGTAATACTATTGCCATTTTAAATATTATACTAGTGAAGTCTTACCATAATCAAGATTCCGATTAGGGTTTTGTGGTAATAATCTGTAACACGAGGCTGTTGTTTCACTTCTATCCGCAAATCCTCATTTCTCATATGCCGCCCTCTTAATTATCTCCTCCTGCAATTCCCTCCCCAGCTCCACGAAAGTTTCACTATACCCCGCCACTCCTATCATCAAGTCCCTACGCTTCCCGAAACCTCTCGTACCTGATATCCAGCAATTCCCTATCCGGCCACCACTCTTTATTCCTGGGCAAAATCAACTGCGAATGATGCATCCCCTGCAGTCCATGCTGCAGCATAGGACCATCATACTCATGCAACACATCTTCACGTATCTCAACGATATAATCCGGCGTGATGCCCAGGATGAAGCTGTCAAACGCAGCGTGATGCAGCTTGCACAGGGCGATGCCGTTATCCACCGTGGTCCGGCTGTCGGGCTCCCGGTCTGGAATGATATGCGCCGCGTCCAGCAGCTCCAGGTGTCGGAGCCTGCACAGTGCGCATTGCGATTGATACGCCGCCAGCACCCGTTCCCGGAAGCTCCTCTGATGTAGCCTTGCTTTCACCGTAGTCGTCAGATACGCCCTGCGCGCGGCAGTATCTTCGCTCACCCGATCCACCTCTGGCCGATCCAGAACCGACAGATCGTCCAGCGCAACCTTGAAGGTGAGGCTCGCCGGATCATCCCCAATAATGAATACCGGCCATACTGCCAGGTATTTTCCGGGCGATATGCTGTGCAAGTAGATCATTGGTGTATTGTTCTGAAGTGCTTTCCGTAGCCCCACATTATCTCGATGCTGAATGTCGGTTCCTCGGTATTTATAGTGCAGGAATCCATCTCGACCAAACTGATCCTCATACGGCCCTTTGGTTGTAGTGGAAATGGTCAACGGTAGATCACACAGCTTCGGTTTGAAGATTCCTTGCGGTGATACTAGGGGTATGGGATTACCATGAAGCTCGAATCCTTTCCTCAGCAGCTCTCGCGGTAGCACGTCCCCGTGCATGTCTACCTGCCTGCTGAGCCAGTCAAAAGCCGCCAGACGGATTTCAAGATCGGTGTTCATCGGTGAAGGCTTAATCGATCCCTAGTCAATATAGTAAATCCAGGTCACCTTTTTAATCTTTCGGTGCTGCATGAGGAATTCAACATAGTGCTCCGATACGCAGCCCTGACTTTGGCAATAATAGGTGAATGTGTATTCCATATCATCATGCTCGTCAGCGGTGTCTTCCAGTACTTTGAACTGGCCGGCAACTCCCAGATAATTCTTGATCAATTCCTCAGACGCACCAACGCCTAATCCCCGCTTGACAGCATATTTATTTGATGAGATCTCTACAGCAAGAATCAAACCACGCAGGTCTCCTGGAACCCAATACAGACCGATCATTAGGTCGTCATAATGGATTTTGTACAGGATATCCTTTGTGTCAGGGTAGTAATGATTATCATGGAAACTGGTATCAACGGAGTTTGGTTCACCAAGGGCATCGAGGATTCCCTCCAGGTCTTTATCACGGATAGGCAAGTCCCATCCCTTAAATATGAAGCTAGTGATTCTCTCATCCAGATCTTTTTCGCTCAATACATCGACATGTACGAAAGGCATTTCTTTTTCCGGGTGTATTTCTTGCCCCGTTAGGGTTCCGGAGAAAACGATCAGTAGATAGGTTAGAATTACGGCACAAATAGGTTGCATTGTCGCCCCCATTGTTGTCATGGCGTGACAAAAACTTGGGAATATATTGAATTGGTCGAATCTACCGGATATGGGGCAGCGCCACAAGAGCTACGGCTGTCATATTACTCGGATTTCTTTTCTACTCCCTCTCCCTTGGGGAGAGGGCAGGGGTGAGGGGTCGGTTGAAGCTCCTGCTACCAATTTTCTTTAGCCCCTCTCTCAAGCCTGTCCCGCCACTACAAGAGAGAGGGGAAGTCACGCAAGTGACAGGGGTGCGCTTAGTCCCGCCGAAGGCGGGGAGTTTCTTCACCAATTCTTGAAATCTCCTTCCCTCCCTTAAAAGGGAGGGAAACTCGCGCAGCGAGAAGGGTGGGTTTTCGCGCACCAGGCGCACCAGGCGAACGACAAATCCCTGTTGCGGCCTTACCTTCCGGCATGATGCGAGACTTACGGACATACAATCCCACACTTTCCCCCACTCGGTTGCATGGGCCCCGTCGGAAAATTCACCGCTGTGGTTTTCTCTCGACGGGAGCTTTTTTCAAAATGGGGGGATTTGTAGGTGTTATGTTGAATTCCTCTCCGCTCTACCAGCGGCGCTGCTCGCGCCGCTACTCGCGCCGCCTCCCCCAGACGTTTTTCAACACCTCCGGATGGGGCTCCGACGGGACTTTTTACTGTGGATTCCCATTCCCGACGAGAAACTTTCTTATTTCGTTGAATTTTGTAGGGGTTTTGTTGAATTCCTCGCCGCTCTCTCACGTCGGGCAGCCCGCCTGCCGCTTGCCCGCCCCTGGAAGGCTGTTGAATTCTACCCTGCTCCTTGTCGTGAACGCCCATCCCCGGTCCCGCTCTCCTGCTTGCCCCTCTTTCGAGAGAGAGGGGCAGTCATGGAAGTGACTGGGGCTTGCCCGGCGTAGTCCGGCAACTGCCGGACGTAGACTGGTGAGTGGTCCCATCGTTACGCCTTGGGGAAGGGCATAGCAAATGGGCGCCCTGCAGCGCCCATGTTCAATTGCCGTTATGCGGATGCCGGCCCTCAGCCGGTGCCCCGGCCCTCAGCCGCAGTCCTTAGCCGAGTCCTTAGCCGAGTCCTCTCGGCCCTCGGCCCTCAGCCGTAGGACCTATTCTCGGGTATTCAGCAGATGATCGATCAGGCCATAGGCCTTGGAATCTTCAGCAGACATGAAGAAGTTGCGGTCCGTATCCTTTTCTACCCTCTTCAGTGTCTGGCCTGTGAGCTTCGCCAGTATTCTGGTCAGTTCTTTCTTCAGTTTCATAATTTCTGCTGCATGGATCTCGATATCCGAGGCCTGTCCTTCAACGCCGCCCGCCGGTTGATGGATCATGATCCGGGCGTTCGGCAGCGCCGATCGTTTCCCCGGGGCCCCGGAGGCCAGGATAATCGCTGCCATGCTGGCTGCTTGCCCCATGCAGATCGTCGCTACATCAGGCTTGATGAATTTCATGGTATCAATAATGGCCATACCCGACGTGATTATTCCGCCGGGGCTGTTGATATACAGGAAGATGTCACGCTCCGGGTCCTCGGCTTCCAGGAATAGCAGCTGCGCGATGATCAGGCTTGAGATATTATCATCGATCGGGGTGCCCAGGAATATGATCCGTTCCTTCAGCAGGCGGGAATAGATATCAAAGGCTCTCTCTCCCCTGGAACTTGACTCGATAACAATTGGAACCAGCATATTGTTCTTCATCTTGCGTTAGCTCGCTTTCCGTAATTCACGCGAAGGTTTATGGCTCACCTTGATCTTGATATAGGTTTTTAGCTTCTCGAACAAGGCATCCGATATCAGGTCCTGCCTTAGATTCCTGCGATTCTCCGGACGCCGGTAATAATTCCTGATCTGGTTGGCTTTATCTTCATCTTCCGCGATTAGCTGTTGAATCCGGGCCTCAACAGCTTCCTCATCAGTAGTGATTTCCTCTGCATCGAGCAGCTTCTTACGTATCAGATACCACTTCAGGTTCCAGACGATCGAAGCTCGGTGTTGTTCGCGCAAGCTTTCACGATCAATATCCTTGCTGGCATATCCCTGCTGCTCCAAATCGGCAACCAGCGTATCGAGGTAATTTTCGAATAGCGAGGCCGGCACTTCTACGTCCGTGTTCCGGACAAAGTGGTCTGAGATGTCGCTATGTAGCTTCCGGTTGCTCTCACGCTCATACGCTGCGTGGATCCTGCCCTGCAATATTTCGCGTAGCTGCTCCAGATTTTCGGCATTGGGATCTACCTGCTTTGCGAAACTATCATCAATGTCTGGGAGGATTTGTTCCGTGATTTCCTTCACCGTTAACTCATAGTGTACCTTATTCCCTTGCTCATTTTCGATCGCTATACGACGGGTATCTCCCACATGTGCGCCGATCAGAACCGGGAAATTCTCCCCACCAAGAGGACTATCCGGAATCAGGTGAAAGTATCGATCCTCCAGTTTTCTGCCAATGAGAGGCATGCCGCTTTCTTCAATCTCCTGAAGGTCGGCAAGCAAGTAATATCCTTCCTCGAGAGCTCCTTCTACCGTGCGTAGTTCAGCCTGCTGTTTCCGAAAATCCTCAATGGCTTGGTTCACATCCTCTTCATCAGCATCGTAGATAACTTGTTCTACCTTGAATCCCTTGGCATACGGTGGTAACTCTACTTCCGGTTCCACCTCGAAGGTTGCTTCAAACCGCAGTGGCGTGCCTTCTGTGAAGTGGATTCCATGGATGGTGGCCTGATTTATCGGATCAAGACCTTTCTCCTCCAACCCTTTCAAATAGGTTTCCTGTACCATCGTTTCAGCGAATTCAGCTTCGATGGTGGCGCCAAACTGTTGGCGTACCAGTTTGAGAGGTACCTTCCCTTTCCTGAATCCGGGCAGTCGAACTCGCCTGCTGAACTTCTGGAGAAAGGTCGAATATTTCTCCTCAAGCTCCTCCCATGGGACTTCTATTTTGAGTTGTCGAGTATAACTGTTGACAATATTTAGTTCACTATTCACAATTTGTCCAAATCATATTTTCATGAGAATTTCGCGGGCAAATTTACATCCACGTCACCGCCGATTCCGCCCGAATTCCATATTGCGGCTGTTATTGAGCTTTCATCCTCCGACCGCGGGGGCTTCGGCTATAGGATGGGCGGGTTGTCTTGCAAGACGATCCCCCTTGTCCGTTGATTCAATAGCCCGCTTTAGGAGCACCAGGTGATCGATCATACTCCGACGAATCATCTCCTTGAAGACCAATTCCATTGACCTTGGCACGAAATTTCCGATCACTGTGGAATGCAATGTTGTGGCTTGGGGTTGGCCTTCGACACTTTCGATAGAATAGCCCAACTGATGCGTGAGGCCCATGCGCGGATACTTATCGTTCCATTGTGTCAAAGTCATGGTTTCGGGTGGCTCCCAGCGAGTGATTTTCCCTTCCTGTCTAAAACTCATACCTGAAAAGAGAATTTCGGTGATATAACGAGAACCGACTGCAGGCGTGAGATCACCCAACCACCGGAAGGATCTACGCCATCGTCTGCATCCTTGACTCATAGGCAAATTCGCCAGGAATGCCCACACCACCTTCGGATGTTCCTGAATCTTGATGTGATGCTCTAGTTTGAACATGGAGTATCTATAAGAATCATAGGTTCAATGCATGGATTCGCTAATCGGGATCACAGTTCCATATTAGCACCGATTACTAAATGAATTCCAATCATGAATTTATAAATTCCTACTCATGAATCATGAACAAACCTGCCCCCTTTCTTGGGAGGATCTACGTCGGGAGATGGGAATCTCTGGTGACTTACAGACAAAACGACTCATCGATCTGAGTTGGGATAATATCAAACACTATTTCCCGGCGTAAAGTCCTTGCGAGTAACAATTTAGTACTTTATTTTCACCCCATAATAATGGCTTGAAATATGATGAAAGAAACCCAATCCATGGAGAATCGTAAACCAGATGATCGAAGAGATATGAGTGGGCGTCGTGAGGAATCCAATGACCGCCGCACGCAGGCTGCTCCGGTGGCCTTGGATAAACGTTCCAATCTAGATCGTCGTTCCAGCGTGGATCGGAGACTTAGTATTGATCGGCGATTAATTGGAGCCTTCTTGAGTGGTATGTAATGGCTGCCAACGGCAATATCCCCTTTTATTACTGGTATATTGGAGTGGGTTGATGCTGCGCTCATAGGGTAATCCTAAGCCGTCACGCACTTCAACCCTGTTCAACCTTTGGACAGGGTTTTTTGTAGCTGTAGATGAAGATAGAATCGGTAAATCATGACCTTTGAACACTATACAACTTTGGCGAAGAATTATTCGGCCATTCCCGTATATCGAAAGGTTCTGGCCGATCTCCTTACGCCGGTCTCTGCCTATATGCGTCTCGTACGACACTACCAACCTGCAGTCCTCCTCGAATCAGTTGAGGGAGGCAAGCAGTATGCTCGCTACTCGTATATCTGTATCGATCCTGTCATGAGCGTAATACATTCGAATGGGATCACTACCATCCAGGAAGGACCGACCCAGCGCCAAACCAGCGATTCATACCTGTCTATTCTTCGAAACCGGCTAAATAGCTATAACGTGCCACAGTTGGAGGATCTGCCTGGTTTCTGTGGCGGTTGGGTTGGCTACTTAGGGTATGAGTCCATCACATGGACCGAGGACATACCTACGCATCCCGCACAGGACGGTGATATTCCCGATGCGATTTTTCTGTTATTTACCACAATAATGATCTTTGATCACCTGAAACACGAAATCATTTTATGCCATGTGCCAGAAGTTGATAAAACTCAAGCCCTGCGACCTCAATATGATGCGGCATTGGCGAAAGTTGATGAGGTTGGCGAGGCACTCCATACTGATATCGATTACCAGACTCCCCGTACCGTCAGTCAGAGCCGTTTGGAATCCCAGACGACCCGTTCCCGGTTCAAGTCTGCGGTTAAAAAAGCAAAGGCTTCCATTTTTGCCGGGGATGTTTTCCAGCTGGTACTCAGTCAGCGCTTTCATCGGACTACCCAGGTTGAACCTCTCACTATTTATCGTGCTTTACGAAACATAAATCCCTCGCCATATATGTTTTTCTATAATTTTGACGACTTCGCTATCATCGGTGCCTCACCCGAATTACTGGTTAAAGTAGAAGATGGTCGAATGGAAGTCCGACCCATAGCAGGGACACGTCCTCGGGGAAGGGATCGCTTGGAAGATGAGCAGCTTGCGGAAGACCTTCTTGCTGATGAAAAGGAACAATCGGAACACGTTATGTTGGTTGATCTTGGCCGCAATGATGTCGGTCGTGTGAGTCGGTTTAAATCCATCGCCATCACCGAATTCATGGCCATTGAACGCTATAGTCATGTCATGCACATCGTAAGTGATGTTCAGGGCGATCTTCTGGAAGGGAAAGATGCATTCGATGCATTGATCGCCGGTTTTCCGGCGGGCACCGTGACTGGTGCTCCAAAAATTCGAGCCATGGAGTTGATCAATGAACTTGAGCCCCTCCGAAGGGGCATCTATTCCGGTACGCTTGGCTATATCGATTTCCATGGTAATTTGAATACCTGTATTGCCATTCGCACGATGCTTGTAAAAGATGGGGTGGTGAGCTTTCAGAGCGGCGCGGGGATTGTCGCTGACTCCGACGAAGATAGAGAATACCAGGAGACGCTGGACAAGGCTGAAGCCATCATGGGTGCAGTTGACTTTGCTGAAAGAGGCCTCGAATGATCCTGGTGCTGGACAACTACGATTCCTTTACCTATAACCTGGTCCAGTATATCGGTGTCTTCAGATCTGACGTTCAAGTGATGAGGAATGATGCTTTTAGCATCGATTCGCTTCGAAAGATAAAGCCTGAGAAAATCATAATATCCCCCGGACCGGGCCGCCCGGAAAATGCTGGTTTGTCTGTTGAGGTAGTGAAGGAATTCGGATCCGAACTCCCAATACTGGGAGTATGCTTGGGACATCAAGCTATAGCGGTAGCATACGGAGCTCGTGTGGTTCAAGCTCCGGAAATTCGCCATGGGAAGACGTCGGCCATTGTGCATGAAAATAGTCGCTTATTGAATGGACTCCCCTCGCCGCTGGAAGCAACCCGTTATCACTCATTGGTGGTTGACGAACAGTCACTACCTCCCGACCTGGTGGTCACCGCACGCACAAGTAGTGGACTGGTGATGGGAATCGAACACCGAACTCACCCCATTTCCGGGCTGCAGTTTCATCCTGAATCGATTCTCACGGAACACGGTCCACGAATTATCGAAAACTTTATTACGAGGTTTAAATGAGAAATATTCTGAATAGGCTGCTAGGTCACCAGGATTTGTCAATGGACGAAGCAAAAGATGTTATGGTCCGTATCATGTCCGGAGAATTCAACGACACTCAGATTGCAGGCTTTCTGGTCGCATTGAGGGCCAAGGGTGAAACCGCTTCCGAAATCGCGGGTTTTGCCCAAGCCATGCGCGAGAAAATGATCAAGGTTCCTTTGGCGAAGGATGCAATTGATATGTGTGGTACCGGCGGAGATGCGAAAGGGACATTTAACATCTCTACCATAGCTTCCTTCGTTGTTGCGGGAGCAGGTGTCCCGGTCGCTAAGCACGGCAATCGCTCCATAACCAGCAGCTGTGGATCTGCGGATCTATTAGCTGCCCTGGGTGTCGATATCCATCTGCCGCCCGAGAAAGTTGCCAAGGCTATTGAGGAAGTAGGCCTCGGTTTTATGTTCGCACCCTCGCTCCATCCTGCCATGAAGCACGTTATGCCGGCTCGTAAAGCTTTGGGCATCCGAACGATCTTCAATATCCTTGGGCCTCTCACCAATCCAGCCGGTACAAATCGCCAGCTTCTTGGCATCTTTGATGGCACACTCACGGAGACCATGGCCAAAGTGCTTAAAAAACTCGGCTCCCGGGAAGCCATGCTGGTGCACGGCGAAGATGGGCTTGACGAACTGACGACCACTTCATCCTCCAAAGTGAGCCACTTGCTCAGAACTGGTGTGATCAAATCATCTATCCTCAATCCACGCAGCCTTGGTCTACCCATGGCTACGCTTGATGATTTAAAGGGTGGTACTGTGGAAGAAAATGCCACGATCGCAATCGATATTCTGCAAGGGGAGTCGGGTCCAAAGCGTGATGTTGTTGTTCTTAATGCAGCAGCTGGACTTGTAGTGGGAGGAGCAGCAACAGATTTGAAAGATGGAATTCAATTAGCAGGCGAGGCTCTTGACAGTGGACGCGCAAGAAAAGTACTCGAAAGGCTTATTGAATTCAAATGACGCTCCTGAAAGAAATCCTGGCGCATAAAGCCCTCGAAGTCCGAACTCGGTCCATGCATCAATCCATGGATCAATTCGTGCCCTCGCGAGATGACATAAGGGATTTCGCTGGTGCTCTTGCTCAACCGGGATTGCAGGTCATCGCTGAAGTAAAGCAAAAATCACCATCCATGGGAATTATTCGTCAAGACCTGCGACCGGCAGATATCGCTCGTATGTATCAAGACAATGGAGCTGCTGCTATTTCGGTACTGACAGATAAGAAGTATTTTGGAGGTGAACTACAGTACTTGCAGGAGGTCCGCGACGCTGTTGACTTGCCTGTATTGAGGAAAGATTTCATCATTGATGAGTATCAGATTTACGAATCGTACCATGCTGGAGCTGATGCTCTCTTGCTGATCGCAGATGCCTTGGCTGCAGACCAACTTGAGTACTTATATCAGCTGAGTGTTTCACTGGGACTGCACGTGCTGGTGGAATCTCACAGCACCGGCGCATTGAATTCGACGAAACGCATTAAACCCCGTCTCGCAGGATTGAATTCAAGGGATCTTAAGACAATGCAGGTCGACCTTGAGGGATTACTGACAAAGCGATACCTGCTCCCGGCTGACTCAATTCATATAGCGGAATCGGGCATAACTGGCCCGGCTGATCTCCGGCGAGTGGCACAAGCTGGCTTTGACGCTGCCCTCATAGGTACAACTCTATTGAGAAATGGTAATCCGGGTGAAAACCTGCAGTATTTCTTAGCTGGCATTCGTTCTATGGAGACACCGGAATGATCCCCACAAAAATATGCGGGATCACTACTCAGGATGACGCCTTGTTCGCTGCAGACCTGGGGGCTGCATCAATTGGATTTATTTTCTATCCAGCTAGTCCCCGTTATATAACCCCCGGACAGGCAGGTACAATTATCGAAAATCTCGGTGAAAGGGCACAAAAAGTTGGAGTTTTCGTCAATACACCACCTGAGGAAATAAACCGGATCGTGGCTGAAACCGGACTCGATATGGTGCAACTCAGTGGCAATGAGCCCCCGGAATCATGCCAGCAGGTCACCGTACCGGTGATCAAGGCCTTCCATATTGGATCAAACTTCGATATTGGCATGGTTGAGCGATATGATGTACCTGCTTTTCTTTTGGATACCTATCAGCCTGATCGTTATGGGGGCACCGGAACGACTTTCAACTGGTCACAGGTCGGTTCGAAAATATTCCCGAAACCCATAATACTATCAGGTGGCTTAACACTGGAAAATGTTTTGGAAGGGGTCAAGGCGCTCCACCCTGCCGCAGTAGATTTCAACAGCGGAATCGAACTTAGACCTGGTGTGAAGGACAGGGGAAAAATGGAACGTCTGTTTACTGTACTGAGAATGATTGAGGAACCTGATGACCAAGTTTTTTAATCCCGGTTCATCATATTCACAGCCAGACGATCGAGGCTATTTCGGGAACTTCGGCGGGCGTTTCGTGCCGGAAACCTTACTCCCTGCCCTTGAGGAACTTCAAGAAGCCTACAATAAGACTAAGGTAGACCATCAATTCCAGGCCGAGCTCGATCAAATGCTCAGTAACTACGCCGGTCGTCCCACGCCTCTATATCATGCTCGCCGGGCCACCGAAAAACTGGGCGTCAATCTCTATCTTAAGCGAGAAGACCTGGCACATACCGGTGCTCATAAGATCAACAATACGCTGGGACAAATACTCTTAGCCAGGCAAATGGGCAAAACACGAATTATCGCTGAGACCGGAGCGGGTCAGCATGGGGTAGCCACGGCTACTGTCGCTGCTCAATTTGGCTTCGATTGCGTAGTCTATATGGGGGAGGAAGACATCCGGAGGCAGATGCTCAATGTTTTCCGTATGGAACTCCTGGGTGCAGAAGTTAGAACAGTATCATCAGGTACGGGGACTCTTAAGGATGCCACGAATGAGGCGATCAGGGATTGGGTAGCCAATGTTGAGGACACCTATTATCTGCTGGGTTCTGTCGTCGGCCCCCACCCCTACCCCACGATTGTGCGTGACTTTCAGACGGTGATCGGCCATGAGGCGAAACAACAGTTTGCCAGTAGTGTAGGTGCACTTCCTGATGTCCTGCTGGCTTGTGTTGGTGGCGGCAGCAACGCCATTGGACTCTTCCACCCTTTTCTTGACGATCCTGTACATATCGTGGGTGTTGAAGCTGCGGGAAAGGGCTTGGATACGAATGCCCATGCCGCCACTCTCTCGAAGGGTGATCGAGGCATACTCCACGGCTCGGCTAGCTATCTCCTCCAGACCGATGAGGGCCAGGTCCAACTCCCCCACTCAATCAGTGCTGGGCTTGACTATCCGGGTGTCGGACCTGAACACAGTCACCTGAAGGAGGTTGGACGGGTTGAGTATATTTCGGTTACCGATAAGGATGCACTCGAAGCGTTCCAATGGCTCGTTCGAACTGAGGGTATTATACCCGCCTTGGAACCCTCCCACGCCTTGGCGGCATTACTCAATGGAAAAGTTGCGGTCCCAAAAGGTGGCCATGTTATTCTCTGTCTCTCTGGCCGTGGGGACAAGGATGCTCAGACGGTGGCGGATGCCCTCGGAAGGGATATTTCGTGAGACGAATCGCAAGTGTATTTCACTCCCCGGGGAAAAAGTTGGTCCCGTTCATCACTGCGGGATTCCCCAGCAAGGAAGATACCATCCCACTTGTGCTTGCTGCTGAGGAGGCCGGTGCTCATATGGTGGAATTGGGCATACCCTTTTCCGATCCACTTGCCGACGGACCCATCATTCAGCAAACAAGTCAAATAGCATTAAGTAATGGTGTTACAGTTGATTGGATTCTTGATGTTGTCTCCGCCCTAAGGGACCATTCCAAAATCCCGATTGTGCTGATGGGCTATCTTAATCCACTGTTGAAGATGGGATTGGACAGATTCCTGCACCGGGCGCTGGATGCAGGTGTGGATGGTTTGATAATACCCGATTTCCCGCCGGATGAGGGTGCGCTTTTCTTTCAACAGGCCCGCGAGTTGGGATTGAGCACCATCTATCTTGTGGCTCCCAATACTCCTGACACACGCATTAAGCTGCTAAGCGATGAATCGGGAGACCTGCTATATGCTGTATCCATACTCGGTGTGACAGGCTCGACACTCTCAGCTCAAAAAAACTTTCGAAAGTATTTGAAGCGGGTTAAAGCCGCATCTTCAACTCCCGTCATGGCGGGATTTGGTATTTCCACTCCTGAGGACGTTCGATCGGCTACCTCGATAGCCGATGGAGTGGTCGTGGGGAGCGCCTTACTATCAAGGCTGCTGACTGCGACAGATCCAGTTCATGAGACTACCAGTTTTTTAAAGACCCTGGTTGAGGCGCTATAATGCGCCAGCCGGAATGTTAAATGTAACCTGATCCAATTTTTGGAGTAAAAAATGGCAGAAAAAGAAGGACGACAAACTGTAGGTATGATTGGGTTCGGCCGTTTCGGACCGGTGCTGGCCAGATTGCTCCTGCCTGAACATGAGGTTCTGGTGTACGACCTGCGTGATGTACGCCAGACTGTTACCGAGATTGGCGCTCGTGTCGTCTCGTGGGAAGAGGTCATTGCAGCCCGAACATTATTTCTGGCGGTACCGATTAGGCATTTTAAAGATGTAGTCGCGAAACTTGCAGCGGAAATTGATGCCGGAACTACCATATTTGACGTCTGCTCTGTGAAAGTATACCCCGCCACGGTGATGGGGGAACATCTTCCATCTGGTGTCACCACTATCGCCACGCATCCCCTATTCGGGCCGGATTCCAGTATCGAAGGATTTCAGAATCTGCCTATGGTTATGCATCCGGTTTCTCCCCGCAGCGATGTTTTTGAACGCTGGGTAGATTATTTTCGGGGACAAGGTCTTCGGATTATCGAAATGTCCCCGGAAGAGCATGACCGATTGGCTGCACGCAGTCAGGGGATAACCCACTTCATCGGACGCGTCCTGAAGGCCTTTGGGATCACTCCCACCCCCATCGATACAGAGGGATATCGGGACCTGCAATTAGTAGTGGAGCAGACCTGTCATGACAGTTTCGAGCTCTTCCATGATCTGGAAAATTTTAATCCATACACGATGAACATGGTTGAAGACGTAATCGATGCGGTTAATCAGGTAAAACAAGACATCTCAAGGAGAGAATAGATGCTGGTTATCATGAACGCACTGGCGTCGGAAAAGGATATTCAACGCGTAGAAAACCGTATCCTGGAATTGGGATACAAGCCTCACCCCATTCCTGGCAGTAGTCGCCTGGCGATCGGAGTTACAGGAAATAAGGGTAGTGAGGATCGGATCTACCTTGAAGGCTTACCGGGTGTACAGCAAGTAATTCCAGTGACCAAGGCCTATAAGCTTGCTAGTCGGGAAGCCAAACCTGAGGATACAGTAGTTAACATCGGTGATTTATGTATCGGCAACCAGAGTATAACGATGATCGCGGGGCCGTGCGCCGTTGAAAACCGCGATCAAACCCTGCGAATTGCAGGTCAAGTAGCAGCTCTGGGAGCCCATATGCTCAGAGGAGGGGCTTATAAACCCCGAACTTCTCCATACGCATTTCAGGGTCTTGGTGAACCTGGGTTGGAGATACTTGCTGAAGCCCGGGAAGAAACCGGTTTGCCCGTCGTCTCAGAGGTGGTCGACCCAGGCCTTGTACCCTTGGTTGCTCAATACGTTGACATGTTGCAGATCGGCACTCGCAATATGCAAAACTTTGAACTTCTGAAAGAAGTCGGCAAGGTCGGTAAGCCGGTTTTAATGAAACGGGGAATGAGCGCCACGTTGGATGAGACCCTCATGTCTGCTGAGTATATTATGTCCCATGGCTCCCATGATGTTGTAATTTGTGAGCGTGGTGTCCGTACCTTTGCCAGCCATTCCCGAAACACACTCGACGTAAGTGTAATCCCGGCCTTGAAGGAAGTTAGTCATTTGCCTGTCATTGTTGATCCCAGTCATGCGAGCGGAAAGCGCACCAGCGTCATACCTTTAGCGCTTGCTGGTATTGCGGCGGGCGCGGATGGCCTTATTGTGGATGTTCATGATGATCCCGCGCATGCACTTGTTGATGGTCCACAGGCACTATTGCCCGATGACTTCGAAAAGCTGATGAACTCACTTAAGAGAGTATCTGTTGCCCTTGATCGTACTTTTCCAACGGCAAAGCCAAACAAACCAGAAAGGATGGCAAGCTGATGCAGATCAGAATGCCGGGTGATAAATCCGTTTCACACCGGGCCCTTATGCTGGCGGCCTTGGCAGACGGTACCTCAAAGCTGACCAATCTTTCTCGTGGGATTGATGTTGCTTCGACCCGTCGCTGTCTGGAACAATGCGGTATTCCCATCCGGGATGAAGCGGATCAGGTGATTGTCGAGGGACAGGGAGGTGTTTTCCAATCTCCATCTGACGATCTTGACGCTGGGAATGCTGGTACAACTGCAAGACTCATAACAGGCTTGCTGGCTGGGCGAGGAATAGAAGCACGCATCACCGGTGATGATTCGCTCTCCCGCAGACCTATGAGCCGTATTACTGATCCGCTTCAACAGATGGGTGCCAACATTCGTCCCACGTTGCGGGGCACGCTTCCTATCACTCTTCTTCCTGCTTCTTTAGACTCGCTGAAATACGAAATGCCCATCGCCAGTGCTCAGGTGAAATCTTCCCTTCTGTTAGCTGGAATGGCAAGCAAGGGAAAGGTTACCATAACTGAGCCAATACCCAGTCGAAACCACACCGAACTGATGTTGGCAGCTCTTGGAGTTGATATCGAAACATCGGGGGATCAAATTATCCTTGGACCAGGAAAGCAACCGGTTTCTCCTTTTGAATTAGAGATACCAGGTGATCCCTCGTCCGTGGCCTTTGTTGTTGCCTTGGCCTTAATGCTGCCGGACTTTGAAACAACTTTCGAGGATATACTCCTCAATCCATATCGTATGGGATTCATAAAAACTGTCCAGAAGATGGGAGCCGATATCACGTGGGAATCCAGGCACAAGGCGCTGGGAGAAGAAGTTGGAAGTATAACGGTGCGTTCATCAGAACTTCAAAGCATTAAAATAAGCGGGTCGGAAATTCCCACGCTGATCGATGAAATACCTATCCTTGCTATTCTGGCGTCTCAGGCTCATGGCGCAACGGTAATACGAGATGCCGGTGAACTGCGAGTTAAAGAAAGTGATCGTATAAAGACGGTATGTGAGAACCTCAAGCGCATGGGGGTCCGCGTCCAGGAGCTGGATGATGGTTTTCGTATCTGGGGTCCGGCAAATTTGAGGGAAGCGCGCATCCGTACTTATGGTGACCATCGTATTGCAATGGCATTTGCCGTTGCTGGTCGTATTGCCGCTGGAACGACTACACTTGATCATCCTGAATCCGTAGAAATCTCTTTCCCGGGTTTCTTTGATGTAATTAAGCAAATCTCGCGATGAGATCGTTTGCTATCATAGGTACACCTCTCGAGCACACCCTCAGCCCAACGCTGCACAACCATATCTTTGGGCTACTTGGCAAGGAGGCTCACTACAAAGTCTGGGATGTACCGCCTGTTGCACTTGATGAAGTAGCATTTCAATTGCGAGAGGGACAACTATCAGGAATAAACATAACTCTACCATATAAGTCCGCTTTTCTGCCATACCTTGATGATGTAGCCGAGGAAGCGAAGCTGGTGGGTGCGGTGAATTGTGTTTCGGTTGAGCGTGGTACTCTTCTGGGGTATAATACGGATATAACTGGAATTATATACGCCCTTAAATCCAATGATTTTGATCCGAAAGGCAGATCCGTTTTGATCTTGGGAAACGGGGGCTCAGCACGAGCCGCTTTGGGGGCATTTCAACACTTGGGGGCTAAGTGTATCAGTATTGCTAGTCGTAGAGAAGATGCGGCAAGCCGACTTATTAATGATTTTAATAATCGTCACAATAACATTCAATTAAAGGCTCACAGACTATCGCCCGGACTTGATACATCACCCTACCATCTTATCGTAAACGCGACACCAGTGGGAATGTTACCAGAGTTGGAGAACACGCCTCTACGAAAAGAGCAACTGCATTCTGGCCAGACGGTGTTTGATTTTATATACTATCCGGAAAAAACCTATCTTCAGAAACTGGCGATGGAAAAGGACTGTCAAGTTATTGGTGGAATCGACATGTTCATCGGCCAGGGACTTGCTTCTCTTGAACATTGGTTCCCCGGTTTGATTTACGGGAAAAACGGGGAGCTAAATCATAAGATCCATATCCCTCACCTGAATTCTATTTTGCTCTCTGCCGTTATGGATAGAGAGAATGCCAGAGCCGGGTCACACTATGCGGAGATCGTTGACTCATGAGAAAGCTACGCTGGCTTACAGCCGGAGAATCTCATGGCAAAGGCTTGGTGGGAATCCTGGAAGGTTTGCCGGCCGGTCTGGAGGTGCACGAAGATTATATCGCCCAACAACTGCTGCGACGCCAAATGGGCTTTGGACGTGGCAAGCGGATGGAAATTGAGAACGATCAGGCGGAAATCTATGCCGGTGTTCGATATGGGAAAACGATTGGTTCACCCATCGCCCTACTTATCCCCAATAAGGATTGGGATAATTGGCAGCATCAGATGTCCACCGATCTTGGTGACAAAAAAACCGCTCCAGTAACCCTTCCCCGCCCGGGACACGGTGATCTTGCTGGGATTAAAAAATTTGGCCTAACTGACATCCGTGATATTATTGAGAGAGCCAGTGCTCGGGAAACGGCAATGAGAGTTGCATTGGGCAGCTTGGCTCGAAAATTACTGGCGGAATTAAGCATCGAAGTCGGTAGTCGGGTCACGCACATTAACACCGTTCAGGACAACACCGTTCTGCCCGGGGATACTAAAGCGAATGCACTTAGTGTTCGCGCAGATAAATCTCCGCTTCGCTGTCTCGACAAACAGGCCGAAAAAGAAATGCAGGCCGTCATTGAAAAGGCGAAAACCGCAGGGGATACTGTCGGCGGCATCTTTGAGGTGCTTGCGACAGGACTCCCCTACGGATTGGGAAGTCATATACAGTGGGATCTGAAGCTGAAATCACGTCTATCCCAGGCAATTTTTTCCATCAACGCGATCAAAGGCATTGAAGTTGGTCTAGGCTTTTCAGGGGCCCAACGCAGGGGAAGCGAATTCCAGGATGAAATAATCAAGGATAAAGCCGGTAACATTAAACGTACGAGTAATAATGCAGGAGGTATTGAAGCTGGGATCAGCAATGCACAGCCAATCGTTATTCGCGCCATGATGAAACCGCTGCCCACACTCAGGAAACCTTTGAGATCAGTAGACATTCAAACGGGGAAGACTGGGAAAGCACACAAGGAGCGTACCGATACCTGCGCTGTCCCAGCCGCTTCAATAGTGGCAGAAAGTATGGTGTGTCTTGTATTGGCGGATGCGATGCTGGAAAAATTTGGGGGTGACAGTCTGCATCAAATAATTGCTCATGTGAATGCCACTGCACAATACTGATATCCCGGGGGGGCATAATGATAGATAAGAGTCACGAGAAACATCCTTTCAACGAGGACAATATTTGCCTGATAGGACTGATGGGCAGTGGGAAATCCACAATTGGACCGTTATTGGAAGAGCGGCTGAAATATAATTTCATTGATCTGGACAAAGAGATCTCAAACAGCATGAACCGTTCCATACGCGATATCTTTGAAGAGCTGGGTGAGGAAAAATTTCGCGAGGAAGAACAGAAACAACTGCGCCGTTTTTGTCAATTGGAGCAGCAAGTTATTGCCTGCGGGGGTGGCATCGTTGTAACGCCGGCGAATCTCGAGTGCCTGCGCCGACAAATCACCATATATCTTCAAGCTTCCCCGGAAATCCTCGCAAGTCGAATTGGTGAGGGTCGAGATCGACCCTTATTGAAAGGAGCCGTCTCAGTTTCGCAGCGGCTCACCACAATTCTGAAAGAAAGGGAACCACTCTACAAAGAATGTGCTCAGATTACCCTTGTTACCGAAGGAAAAGATCCCGACGCATTGGTGAAGGAAATATTGAAACAACTTCCTGCTAATATCACAAATCTAGCCTAGTGACTACACTCACAGTCGATCTGGGTCCTCGAAGCTATCCCATATATATAGAGAATGGACTGCTTGGTTCACTTGGGGACCTGCTGGTATCTCTCCATGTCCGAGGATCAGTAGGTTTGGTGACTAATCACACTATTTACCAACATTATGGTGAACAGGTAGAGATAGCAGCCCGTTCGGCCGGCTGCAAGCTAACGACTGAATTTATCCCTGACGGCGAAAATGCAAAAAATCAAACCACGGTATCCACCCTCTACGATGCCTTTTTAGAAGCTGGATTGGATCGCTCCTCGACTCTGATCTCCCTTGGAGGTGGTGTTGTAGGCGATATCACCGGTTTCGTGGCGGCAACACTATTCAGGGGGATACGCTACTTGCACATACCGACCAGTCTCCTGGCTATGGTTGACGCATCTATCGGTGGGAAAACAGGGATTAATCACCCCGGCGGTAAGAATCTTATCGGAGCATTTCATCAACCCATAGCTGTGATTATCGATCCCGCTCTTACCCGAACCCTGCCGCGAAGAGAAGTGAATGCGGCACTTGCTGAGATTATTAAGGCCGCAGTCGTTGCCGATGCTGATTTTTTCCATAGTCTCTCAACGAACATCGAGCTTTTAGTCCATCAATCCGACACTCCATTACTGGAACAGGTTATTGTCCGGTCATGTGAAATTAAAGCCCGGATTATCATGGATGATGAGCAAGAAGGAGATCACCGTCGTATCTTGAACTATGGCCATACAATCGGTCATGCATTGGAGGCCGCCTGTGGCTATTCTACGTACATCCATGGAGAAGCTGTAGCTATTGGAATGGTCGGTGCCTCATATTTAAGTACCCAAATTCTTGGTTTCCCTATATCAGAGCATAAGCAGCTCGTGTCTCTTATATCTAAATTGGAGATCCCCAGCTTACCCGATCTCGATGTAGATGTATTTTACAAAGTGCTCCAGCACGATAAAAAAATACGCAATGGTATATTGCATTATGTATTACTGAAGACCATCGGCCATCCTATGATTACCGATCAGGTTGCGCAGTCTCAGTTAACGGCAGCTATTAATGAAATTCAACGGAGGTTTGAATGAGATACCTTATTGTACATGGACCAAACTTAAATCTTTTGGGTCGCAGAGAACCGGAGATTTATGGCCGTGAGACATTGGATGAGATTAACACATGGATCAGGGAACACCCTGAATTTGATGAAGATAGCCTCATATTCTTTCAGAGTAATCATGAGGGAGATATCCTGGACACTCTCCATACCAATTACGGGAAGGTGAATGGCGCGGTTATCAATCCTGGAGCGTTAGCACATACCAGCTATGTTCTTCGTGACGCCATCGCGGCTGTGGATTATCCTGTAGTTGAGGTTCACCTCACAGATATCAACAAGAGGGAATCATTTCGCAAAAATTCAGTAATTGCTGAGGTGTGCCGGTCGCAAATTTCTGGCCAAGGGAAAAAGGGGTATCTGGTTGCTTTGAAAACTCTCAAGAAAGGTAAGAAATCGAAGAGCTGATACCTCCAGCCAATGACAGGTGCGTTAAAGTGGGATAGATTCTCCCGTCCTTTTAGCTAACTAGAGTTGAAGTCCACAACTACACGTGTAGTTGTGCTATTCCACCTCAGATAATCGAATCCCGACGATATTCCATTACTTATAAGGAAGGTCCTTGATGTTGCGGTTGTCCACCAATTCCGTCCTCGAAATATACTAGCCGCTAACGAGCAGGATTCAATCGATGACTCAAGACAGCCACTCTACGGCCAAGGGCTTCCCCTTTAGCCAGAAAGTCAGCGTGTACGACTTCTTCACCGGCTTCATGATTGAAGGGCGTTTCTCCGGTGATCGCCGACGCTCCGAAAGCCTGTTCCCAGCTTGGCCCTCCTACAATAATCATACTAAAAATCAGCATTGAATGCAGGATATTCAATTGGACGAGTTCCTCCCCGGCAGAAATGCCTCCACCCGTCACAAAAGCAGCCCCGACCTTGTCTTTAAATTTCCGCCCCTCAAATGGCCAGCTATTTATAAAATCCTGGATGGGGGGAGCGACATTGGCGTTGTATACCGGACTACCTAGGATGATAGCATCCGCGGATAGTGCATCACCAGCCTTTGCCTGATCAACCGATAAAACCTTGGCCGTAACGCCGCTGACTGATCGCACACCATGCGCTACTGCATCAGCCATGGCAGCCGTGTGTCCATGAGTGCTGAAATACACGACGAGAACTTCCTGGCTGAGTCCAATTGATAACGGCAGGAATAGTATCCAACAGCCGAAATAGACCATGCTTCTCATTCCAGTCTCCTCCTGTCATGGGTGGGATGTATATGTCTTGTGCATTCCATCCCCACCTGTATTCGATACGATATGATCCGAGTTGAGAAAAGACCAAATGTGACCGGGCAATATTCAGGTCAGCTTATTTCAGTACTACCAGCTTGCGCGAAAGAGTTTGGCCATCTACTTCCAGGCGATAAATATAGATTCCACTACTAACCAGTTTGCCCAAGCTATCTTTTCCATTCCAGCGCACCGTGTGTTCACTATCCTCCTTAAATCCACTATCAAGCACTCTTACCTCTCGCCCCAGCAAGTCAAAAACAGCTAATCTTACATCGCTGGGTTCCACCAGGCTATAGAGGATTGTTGTTGAGGTTTCTTTCACTGGATTGAATGGATTAGTAAAGTTTTGAGATAAATAGTTCTCATCACCCACTTCTTTTAATAATTCGTATGGAAGTATGGCATTATCCCAGTAGAGCTGAGCATTATTCGCATTCGAAAGCAATTCCTGAACACTGCCTGCCGCGATCACTGCGAAAGCAATCCGGATCGATTCATCTGGTGGCAGGTAGAAGGGACCCGCACCAGTAATGGTTGAGACATCTGTCGCCTCAACTGTTTGAGTTTGAAAGCGCTTGCTTAAAAAATTGTACTTCTCTTGTGGTGTGAATCCATCACCCTCTCCGCCATATATTTCATCAGGGTTATTGATGGCACGATAGGTCATATTATCCCGATGATTTAGCAAATATGTGGCAGCAAGTTTCGAGGGATAAGTATGATTGTTCATCACATACCCCATTTCCCTGTTACTCTCAAATGCAGTATAATCCTGGGCGTCGGCTCGCAAGTCCCAATCAAAAAAGAGGCCTACATATAGATCAGATAATGCCAGATTGCTTGCATTGGATATGGTATAGCTTAGAATGATAAACTCGTCATTGTCGGATCGATCGTCAGCGTAGCTGCGCTGCTGGATAACAACTCCGAGCGGCAGGTCTGCCCGGTCATCTACCAGAGTTACTTCACCCTCCTCAGCCGCTACTTCACCCGTGGTGAGAAGAACATCCGTGCCTTCCTGCAGACTAAAATCCTGCTCCAGGAATTCATCGATTCCCCGAATACAATCGGACACCTGATCGCTGGACGCTCCAACCAGAAGTCCGCCTTCAAAAAGCAGGTTTGTGCCATTGTAAATGAATCCATCCCCTGGTGAGGCTTCGGCAAAGCCGGTCCAGCCAATGTTTCCCTCAGAAGTAATCGAGACCTGGAGAACGCCGGTATCATGGGTCTTAACGATGGGCTCGTTGGCATATACCCTGAGAAGATCCTGATCGCTGTAACTACCACTATTCATCTCTACAATGAAGCGGAGGGTGCGTTCCTCAAATACCGAAGGATCCAAAACGAATTGAAAATCCACTCCGGTTGTATCTCCGGTAGGCAAACTCGGAACAGTAGCTTCATTCAGGGTGATTTGTACATCCGGATCATCACTCTCCAATTGGAGGTAGAGGTTTGTCACGGTTTCCAGATGGTTGGTGAGATTCACCGTAACGACTACCGTATCACCTCCGTCAATGATTCCATCTTGACTACTCTCCCGGATGCTGGCATCGACAATCCGAACAGCAGGGCTACTCGTGATTGTCACTGCATCATAGGTGTTGATTCTGCCTCTTCCAAGTAAACCAGCATGCGCAGGATTGCTACTATCGATAGCATCAGATGTTATGCGTACCTGTGCCGCTAGTTGACTTGGCGAAAAGTGTGGAAATCGCGTTTTGACCAGCGCCGCCGCACCCGCAACCAGAGGAGATGAAAATGAGGTGCCTGACCATGCAGCATAATCATTTACGGGGATGGTAGACTCAATGAATAACCCGGGCGCAAAGACATCGACGGATACTCCATAGTTGGAAAACCACGCAAGTTGGTCACTTGCTTTCATCGTTGCGCCAACCGCAAGAACGTGCGGGGCTCCACCCGGGAGACTGAGTATTTCGTCTGCATTCACGCCTTCATTTCCCGCTGAACTGACGACGATGGCGCCATTTGCGGTCACAAATGCAATGATATCGTCCATGTAACGAAGCAGCTCCCGCTCCTCAAATGCGGTTAGCTGTTCGTACGCCGATCCCCAGCTGGCGTTAATAATATCCGCTCCGGCCAGGGCAGCATATATCATCCCATCATAGCCGTAACAGATGAAGGAGTCTGCTGCGCAACTCGAGTTCACAGGCATTATCTGGGCGTTCCAACTAACCCCCGCAATACCAATGAGATTATTTGTCACGGCCGAGGCCACACCCGCTACTGCCGTCCCATGTGACGCATTCATGGGAGTAGCTACCAGTCCCGTTGGATCGCCTCCGCCCGCAGCAAAATTCCACCCGTGAATATCATCGATAAATCCGTTGCCATCATCATCGACACCATTGTCCGGTATTTCACCCGGATTGGTCCAAATGTTATCGAACAGGTCTTCATGATGCCAATCCGTCCCCCCATCAACGATGGCAATTACCACCTCCCCGGTATCTCCTTTGACTACATCCCAGGCTTCAGGCGCACGGATTAAGTTCAAATGAGTCATTTGCGAGAAGAGAGAATCATTCGGGGTCGTACTTAGAAGACCATCGATTTGGGATTGGGATATGGAGGGGACATCGTGGATGCGGTGATAGTATTTTGGCACTGCATATTCGATGTCACGGTGCCTGGATAATTTGGCAGCCACTTGACGAGGATTCTCCCCGCTCTGGTAGTAAAGATAATTAATCCGCTGGAGCTCCTGAGATCCGGGGATTAGAGAGGATTCCGGGATGGGATACGCGGATTCATATGAAGTCACACCATGTTTTTGAAAGAGTTTGTTTAATGATGGACTGGTAGTCTGCAACATACTCTTTGATATAGCCGCAGTCGCAGCAAATTTGATGATGATTACATCCTTTTGCATGGCTGAGCGACCATCGCGAACCATCTGGGAAGTGCCGTTCGGGCGTAGCGTACTGTTATTTGCATCCCCAACCTTCAGTGCGGTCAGGATGGAAGCACACGCAAACAGTGCCATACTAACAGTTACTATATTTTTTTTAAGGCCATACGGTCGGATACCGCCATCATGTTGATACATCTGGCAAGACTCTCTCTATTCCAAAATTCCGGTAACAAATAAAAAGTGGGGCGTTGACCCCATGTGTTTCAAATTAGCCTCAGCTCTTCCGTTCCCCAAGGCTTTTAGAAGGGTTATATTATTCGGCTTTTAGACCATAAAAAATACCCAGGGCTTCTGCGGCACAGGCGATTACTCCTCCATGCCGTGTCCAGAGGGGGATTTGCCCTGGGTAAAGTTGAGGCGTTATAGAAAGAGCAAAAATACATCTACTCCATTTATTACAAATACCATGCCATTAAATGTAAATAATTCTAGAATTACGTCAAAATTACCGCATCTCTAGCTGGGAATACCTACGAGTGGCATATGAAGCAGCTGGTGAAGGGGATCAAATAAGGTAAGGAGAGGAGCAGGATGGTGGATTTCTATCCCTGGCAAGCCTCAATTATTTCTCCAAATACGCGGTCGCTGTCTTCGAGGGCAACCTGGCATGCCGCAGCGGTTACATGACCACCTCCATCATACCGTTCGCAGATTTCGCTGGCGTCTATCTGAGACGTTCGATTGAATATATTATGCCCCACGGAGATAGCATGGAATTCACCTTTCTTTCCATCGGATATCCTGACAGAGATGTTCCCCCTCGACAGATTAGGAAGAGTATACATTAAAAAACGATTCGCTACCGGTACTTCCTTCCCTCGCGTATCGCATGCAATCACACATCCCACAAGTGAGGTTACGTCGGTATAGAATCTCAAAGCCGCATTTTCCTGCTCCCGATACCTTTCAACCCTTTCTCTGGTATCACGCATTTCCAGGATTTCATCGACGGAATACATGGTCAGTAATTCCGGAATTTGGGTTGACCATTGATAATTACTGACCGAGAAATCGTGTGTCAGTCCCAGACCGGTCCGCGGATCAAGCAGAAATGCTAGGAGCATAATACCATGAGCATGCTTCACTTGCTCACCAGTCAGAAATCCACTATCATACAAGTCAATCTCCTCAATCAATTCGTCATACTTGCTGAGCATCATCAGGTCTGATTCATAATAATCATATATCAATCTGGCTGCGCTGGGAGCAACCCTTGCCAAACCTTCAAATTCAGTTGGGAAATCAACCCGATTCAGCTCGCTGGTGTGGTGATCGAACCACATGTGGCAATTGGGATGATATGGCAGGTTGCAGATAATATCCTGATTGGTTACTTCCACCTTGCCATGCTGCATGTCCGTGGGATGAACCTGCTTCAACTCATCGCAGAGATCCAGCTCCAACAGCATTGCCGCGCAGATGGTACCATCCAGGTCACCTCTATACAAAACACGCATATCTGGTTCCTCTCTCGCAAACGGTCAATTCATCGCATCGGGGAGATGCAAGGGGAGTTTTTTCCCACGGTCTCTATTTCTCTGAATTCAAACAATTTGACCGAGGCGAAAATCTAGTATGTAGCAGCGCCGTAGTCAAGGGTGGGCATGCCAATAGATATCAAAAAAATGGAAATCCTATCACTCATCAATCCCTGCCAAGTCAGTTAACATTCTTTTTACTATTCCAGGCATAATCGCTCTACCAACTGGACGAGGACAAGAGTCCTCGTTTCTTCTTATCATGTTCAGTACAACACCCTTAAGTTTGGCGTATAAGGGATATCTGCCGAAACCGGCGGATCAATATTTTGTCAACGACCATCCAATTATACCCACTATGAAGCTGGGTGTTCTCACCCGAGACGAACCGGTTTACAGCCTGTGCGTCTATCGTGATAACCTGATACGCGAGTTGAAAGAGCTGGATGTTGATATCATCCCGATCCAGAACGAATATCCCGAACTCGATCGTGTTGACATTATCTGGGATCCTGGACTGATCAGTGCCCGTTTCCCGCTCCTCGAATTCCGTGACGCCAAAATCCCTATCGTCGTGACTATTCATGGGCTGGCGGGACACACGCTCAGCATCCGTGAGTATTTTCCCGACCCGATCGAAGCTGTCGTTGGGCAAGTCTTTCACGAGCAAGTATCTGAAGAGTGGAAATGGTTCCGAAAAAAAGTAACGCAAGTGATAGCGGTTTCCGAGTATGGAGCGGATGAGATCGTCACAGTTTATCAGGTTCCCAGGAAAAAGGTAACCGCTATCTATCACGGACTCGATCACGATATCTTCAAGGAGGATGGGCCGGCAAAACAAATGAACACGCCCTACCTTCTGCAGATCGCCCAGTATGCTCCCAAAAAGAACATCGACCGTGTTCTGGAAGCCTACGCCCTACTGCCCGAGAAAACCCGTCCTGAATTCTACGTAATCATTCCAAACTACGAGGGGATCGATCCGGACATCAAAGGCGTGAACATTATCCGGGAAAGCCAGACGCATGAAGACCTGGCCGCGTGGTATCGGGGTGCCCTGGGATTCGTTTTCCCTTCCATTCATGAGACGTTCGGTCTGCCTGCGCTGGAAGCCATGGCCTGCGGCTGCCCGGTGATCACCTCCGCCGTTACCGCCATGCCTGAGATGACCGACGATGCAGCTATCCTGGCAAATCCTCGTTCAATTGATGAAATTACCGCTGCCATCCAGCGGCTGGTGGAGGATGCGAAACTGCGTGAAAATCTACGAGAAAAGGGCCTGGCAAGGGCACGCCAGTTCACGTGGGAAAAATCAGCGCGTGAACACCTGGAAGTCTTCCAGTCCGCCCTCTAGGGTCCGCAATCCAATTCCCCTGATTCCCATTCCGTCAGGATTAACTGGCTACCTGTAGTCAGATCTGCTTGCCGGTAGTTCCCGTTTCAGGATCCATCCATCGGGATCGATGACCGGTCGGTTCCCCGAATGGTATCGCAATTGAGCCCGGCCCCGATCCATCATTAGCAGCACCATTTTGCCCCCCACCTGTACTTCCACAGGCATGGGAAAGGGCTTCCGCCGGGGTGCCTTCCAGCGCAGACGGAGCTTGCCCCGGCTATGCTTCGCATGCAGTTCAGGCAAATTATGCTGGCGCAGGTACACCTCGAAGAACCAGCTTAGTTCCATCCCGGAGACCTCCGCCACCAAGCGCTCGAATTCCGCCGTATCTACCAGACGGAATTGATTTCCATCGGCGGCATACTCCAGGGAAGAATCGGGGTAGCACATGCGGCGCAGAATCCGGTAGAACGGCTCGTCTCCGATGAGATAGCGCAGGGTATGCAGCACCCAGGCGCCCTTGTTGTAGATGTCCCCGTCCGTGTGGGTGAATTCGGGGGAGGAAAAATAGATCTGCCGGGAGGTTTGTGACTCAACAGGCGCCATGGGCTTACCGTTGCGGATCAAGCCACGCATCTCGGCCATATAGCCGTGCAGGGCGTTCTCGCCATTGAGCGACTCGGCGTACAGGGCTTCCAGATAGCGGGCGAACGCTTCGTGAAGCCACATGTCCTTCCAGTCTGCGCAGGTGAGCATGTTGCCGTACCACTCGTGGACCAGTTCGTGAAGCAGCACAGGATCAAAGCCATAGGCATTGGTTCGGAAGCGGCTGCCGTAGGCGATGAGGGTCTGATGCTCCATGCCCAGGAACGGGGTATCAGCCACACCAACCTTCTCGTTGCGGAAGGGGTACGGACCCAGCCGCGTTTCCAGGTAGCGCAGGTAGACGTTGAACTTCTGGAACAGATCCCGGCCCTGTTCCAGGTGCTCGGGGAGCACCCAGAAGAATGTGGGTATGCTGTCGCCGGTGATGCTCCGGTAGTGCCCTTCGAGCTTGTGATAGGGAGCGATATTCACGGAAACGCCGTAGTTGTTGATAGGACTGGTCACGAACCAGTGAAAGGTGCGGGTGCCGTCTTCATTCTCCGTCACTTCGCGGAGGGTGCCGTTGGAGGCGCAGGTGAGGGCGGCGGGGACGGTGATATGGAGCGCCATGGAGTCGGGCTCATCGGAGGGATGATCCTTGCAGGGCCACCAGATATCGGCGCCATCGGTCTGGCAGGCAACAGCGACCCACGGCTCGCCACTGGCGGTGCTATCCCACACGAAGCCGCCGATCCAGGGTGGGAAGGGCGCCACGAGAGGGTGTCCACCATAGGAGACACGGGCGGTGAGGCTCTCCCCCACGCCGATCACCGAAGGTAGTGAGACGCGAATCCGGCCATTGCTATGTGTAAAGTCCGCGGGGATTGAGGCACCATCCGCGGTGAGCAGCTCCACTTGGGAAACGGCTAACAGATCATCCAGATCGAGGAGAAGGACCTCCATTGGCTGGAGAAGGCGGGCGGTCATGGTGAGGGCGCCGCGGATGGTCTGGCTGTCGGGATCGACGGTGAGGGCCAGGTCGTAGTAGGTGACATCGTAGGCAGCCTGCTCAGGCAGGAGGGGTCCGCCGGAGCTGGTGGCGGCAACACCCAGATCCATCTGGGCAGGCACGGTTCTCGCGACGAGCAGCAAGGTCAGAATCAGCAGGCGGGCGGTGACATTCATGAGGTCAAAGTTTAATACGCATCAGGGGGGAAAAATCGTAATATCTCCCTCAGAGGCAGGGTACGAAATGAGCGAGACCGGGTACATCAGCCATATCAGAAAGTTCGCGATTCACGATGGACCGGGCATCCGGACCACGGCATTTTTGATGGGGTGCCCGCTGCGGTGCGCGTGGTGCCACAACCCGGAATGCCGGGTGGCGCCGGATGATCTGGAAGCGCTGGCGGGGCATGCCATGAGCCGGGATCAATTGTGTGTAAAGCTTACGCAAGACATACCGTTTTACGAACAATCCGGCGGTGGGGTGACAATTTCAGGAGGAGAGCCCTTGTCGCAGTCTGTATTCGTGAAGGGGGCGCTGGAGCGGTGCAGGGAAGCGGGCATCCATACGGCGGTGGACACCTGCGGGGAGGTGCCATGGGCCCGTTTCGAGGAGGTGATGGAGCTGGTGGACCTGTGGCTATATGATCTCAAAGTTATTGATAATGTTGGACATAGGAAATTCACGGGATCGGGGAACGAGACCATACTTGCCAATCTGATCAAATTAGCAGATACGGACGCGGAGGTACGGATACGGGTGCCGTTGATTCCCGGCATCACCGATACGAATGCGAATCTGAAAGCGCTGGCGGCGTTCGTGCAGGGCCTGGATGGCCTACGCCATATCGATCTATTGCCGTACAATCCGCTGGGCGCGGGGCGGGCACAATTGAAGGGCGCGCAGGTGCAGACGGCGGCGGAGCTGGCGGCCATGCGGGAAGTGGTGGCCTCGTCGGGGGCGGCAGTGTATATTGGGGGCGGAGCGTGAGATGAACGAGCGGATCAAACGGCTGCGGGAACGGAGCCTGGCGGCGCAACCCTGCATCTCGCTGGAGCGGGCCCAGCTGATTACACACTTTTACACACACGGCGAGCTGGAAAAGTACTCGGCGCCGGTGGCTCGGGCGCTGGTTTTCCGGCACCTGATGGAGCACAAGGAAGTGTTTATCGGGAAGGATGAGCTGATCGTGGGCGAGCGGGGACCCGAGCCCAAGGCCACCTCCACCTACCCCGAGATCTGCTGCCATTCGCTACAGGACTTTACCACCCTTGACCAGCGGGAGCACGTGCGGTTCGTAGTGGACGCGGCGGCGCGTCGGGTGCAGGAAAAGGAGATCATCCCGTACTGGACGGGGCGCTCCATGCGGGACAGGATCTTCGCCTCCGTTTCCAACGAGTGGCAAGCGGCGTACGAGGCGGGGGTGTTCACCGAGTTCATGGAGCAGCGGGCGCCGGGGCACGCGGTGCTGGACGACAAGATCTATCACCGGGGAATGCTGGACCTCCAGCGGGAGATATTGGCCAGCATCGACCGCCTGGACTACCAGCAGATGGACGACGCCTTTGCCCGGCGGGAGCAGCTGCGAGCGATGGACATCGCCGCGGAAGGCCTGATGGTCTACGCCCGGCGGCACGCGGACCGGGCGCGGGAGCTGGCGGCCCGGGAGCCAAATCCCCGGCGCAAGGGGGAATTGGAGGAGATCGCCCGGGTGTGCGCGTGGGTCCCGGCCCAGGCACCCGAGAGCTTCCGGGAAGCGCTCCAGCACTACTGGTTCGTCCACCTGGGGGTGATCACGGAACTGAATCCCTGGGACGGCTACAGCCCCGGGCGGCTGGACCAGCACCTGCTGCCGTTCTACCGGCGGGATCTCGAGGCGGGTCGCCTGACCGAGGAGCAGGCCCGGGAGCTGCTGGCGGCGTTCTGGATCAAGTTCAACAACCATCCCGCACCACCCAAGGTGGGGATCACGGCGCAGGAGAGCGCCACCTATACCGACTTCTGCCTGATCAACCTGGGAGGCGTGACGGCCGATGGCGAAGACGGGGTGAACCAGCTGTCGTACATGATGCTGGACGTCATCGAGGAGCTCCGCCTGACCCAGCCCAGCACCGCGGTGCAGATCAGCGAGCAGTCACCCGACGCCTTCCTGGAGCGGGCGCTGGGGATCATCAAGACGGGGTACGGCCAGCCGTCGGTGTTCAACACCGAGGCCATCGTGGGGGAGTTGACCCGCCAGGCCCGCACTCTGGAGGACGCCCGCAACGGCGGCGCCCAGGGGTGCGTGGAGGTCAGCGCCTTCGGCAAGGAGGCCTGCATCCTCACCGGCTACTTCAACCTGTGCAAGGTGCTGGAGATCACCCTCCACAACGGCACCGATCCCCGCACCGGCCAGCGCATCGGGCTGGAGACCGGTGACCCGCGGGAGTTCGCCACCTTCGACGATCTCATTGGTTCATTTGATCAACAACTCAAGTATTTCATCGACATCAAGCTCGCTGGCAACCTGGTGGTGGAACGGTTCTACGCCGAGGAACTGCCGGCGCCGTTCCTGTCCCTGCTAACGGCGGACTGCATCGCCAAGGCCATGGACTACAACGCCGGGGGTGCCCGGTACAACTCGTCCTACGTGCAGGGGGTAGGCCTGGGGAGCCTCACCGACAGCCTCAGCGCCATCAAGCACCATGTGTTTGATGGCGAGTTGGCGATGGACCAGCTCCTGGACGCCTTGGCCGCCGATTTCGCGGGCCACGAAGATTTACGCCAGCGCCTGCGCAGCGACACCCCCCGCTGGGGCAACGACGACCACCGCGCCGACGATCTGGCCGTGCAGGTGTTCGAGCTGTTCTACCGGGCCGTCGACAGCCGCCCCACTTGGCGCGAAGGGGGCCGGTTCCGCATCAACCTCCTCCCCACCACCTCCCACGTCTACTTCGGGAGCGTCATCGGCGCCCTGCCCGAGGGCCGCCCTGCCGGCGAGCCCCTCAGCGAGGGCATCAGTCCCGTCCAGGGGACCGACCGCGACGGTCCCACGGCGGTGATGAAGAGCTGTTCGAAGATCGATCACCTCCGCACCGGTGGCACCCTGCTGAACCAGAAATTCCTGCCCCAGGTGCTGGAAGATCCCGACGGCCTACGGAAGGTAGGCCAGTTGATCCGTGTCTACTTCAGCCTGAACGGCCACCACGTGCAGTTCAACGTGGTGACGGTCGAAACATTACGCAAAGCGCAGCAGCATCCCGAGAAGTACCGGGACCTCATCGTCCGCGTAGCGGGGTATAGTGATTATTTTGTGGATCTGGAGAAAGAGCTACAGGACGAAATAATTAAGCGCACGGCCCATTCAGCAGACTAGCCCAGCCTTATCCGCCCCTGAAGAAATCTCTCAGCTTGCTCCTTCGTCCGCAAGAACCGGATAGGATTATGATTTCCAAGGGGTTCAGATGTAATATTCTACTTACCGGAATCACCTGCTCGAGTACCTGGCCACTCCGTGGAAATCCCCTGTATTGTTGCCAGTGTCCCTGTTGTTTAACCAGGCGATGAAGGCTTGAACTGTAATCCTAAGAGAGGAGGTTCTGTACCGATGAAGACGAGGATAATTCTTTTCATTGCTACCCTTTCACTGACCATCTCATTACCGGCACAGTCTGTCGACACAACGGTGGTCCGCGCATTCAAAGGAATAAATACCGGGGTTGTATCGGTGACCTTTTCCCTGAGTGGCCGCTACCTGGCAACCGGAGCCTTGTCTGGGGAGGCGACGTTGTGGGAAGTCTCCACGAGCCAGGAAGTCCGTACTTTTAAAGGCCATCATACCAAGAATGTCTACGGCGTGTCTTTTTCGCCCAATGGCCGCTACCTGGCAACTGCATCTGATGATATAACCGTGATGCTATGGGAAGTCGCTACTGGCGACGAGGTCCGCACCCTCATGAGCGTTGAAAACCAGCCCCTCTCTGGACATGATAATTGGGTTGTCTCCGTGTCTTTTTCCCCCGATGGCTCGCTTCTGGCAACCGGATCGTATGATGACACTGCGATATTGTGGAAGGTTGCCACCGGCCGTGTGATGCAAATCTTCAAAGGGCATGATAATTCGGTCCAGTCGGTGTCTTTTTCCCCCGATGGCTCGCTTCTGGCAACTGGATCGTGGGATAATACTGCGAAGTTATGGGAGGTCGCCACCGGTCGTGTGATCCGCACCTTCGAGGGACATACTGATCGCGTCTGGTCTGTTACCTTTTCCCCTGATGGTCGTTACCTGGCAACGGGATCATGGGACAAAACCGCAAAGTTGTGGAATGTATCCAACGGACAGGAAGTCCGGACCTTCGAGGGGCATGAGGGTTATATCTACTCAGTTTCTTTTTCCCCCATTGGCAACTATCTGGCAACCGGATCCTTTGACAAAACGGCCAAGTTGTGGAAAGTATCCAACGGACGGGAAGTACGCACCTTCAAGGGACACGATGATTGGGTAAACGCTGTGGCCTTTTCCCCCGATGGCTCGCTTCTGGCAACCGCTTCTAATCAAACCGTGAAATTGTGGGCTATCCCCTAGCAATCTTGCGGCCTTGACATCCGAGGAATGAGCCCGGTATCTGATTTCTAGCTTGCCTTATTACAACTTGGGAAGACTGCCACAGCCAGGAGGATGCTTCCGCTGAACCAGAAATTCCTGCCCCAGGTCCTGGAAGACGCCGACGGCCTGCGCAAGGTGTGTCAGCTCATCCGCGGCTACTTCGGCCTGAACGGCCACCACGTCCAGTTCAACGTGGTGACGGCGGAGATCCTGCGGGAAGCGCAGAAGCATCCCGAAAAGTATAGGGACCTGATCGTCCGCGTGGCGGGGTACAGTGATTATTTCGTGGAGCTGGAGAGGGAATTGCAGGAGGAGATCATCAGGAGGACGGGGCATACCGATGCATAGGGTACTACATGCAAATACAACTTTCCAGACAAGCAGATCCAATTGCTATGAAGACTAAGAAGCCCGTCGAACTTCGCATGGGGAGAAGCCAGAAAGCACCCAATGCAGGAATTGCGCAATCCGGTACTTTCAAGCCAATGTAAGTCTACAGAACCCTAAAAGGTAGCAGTCTTTACCGCCTTCGTGACAATAATTTATGTCTACTTAAAATCGCGATTAATGACATATTCCCGCAAAACATTACTGTGAAGGCCCAAATACCAGTCTGCCTATATTGTAATTCAAGAATGTTTGGCACCTTTTCTTCCTCACTCATTATGTCTTCTTGCTTTTGTTCTAGCACAACACTTTCTGGTGTTAATTTTGCAGATATACTTTTAAAATGTTTGGGCGCAATAAAAAATTGTCCAAATATCAATAATCCAATAATAGAGGCATATCCCATCCACGTTCTAAATTCTTTTGGGAAGATGGAAAGAAGAACTTTTATTAGGTTTTCAGAAAATAACTTATTAAATAAATAAAAGAAAAGGAGTGTAAACGCAAGGAATATAAGAAGCCTAATAAACGAGGGCCAGTCGCCAAACATTTTAATATTTCTTATTATCTATTTTTGCCAACTGTGTCATTAACCAAAATATAGAAAATATTATTATCAGTACCACTCCAAAATCTGGTGCAAGAATAACTCTATTTAGTATAATACCTGAGGCTAGCAAGAAGACTGTAAAGAATAGCCCCCCCAGCATAGAAAAAGATAAGAACTCCCTAGGAAATGTCTTTGCTTTTTCTAATGTTGACAGGCCAGACCACCATGACTCTAACATGAATCTAAAAGATTTTACAGCTCTTGGATAATTTACCTTATGCCCTTCTAAGACTTTTTCCCCCATATAGCCTGCAAATATTGTATGCGGTGAAAAAAGAGTCATGCGCTTGCTTTTAGATTCAAGTTTGGATATTTCGTAAGAACGGATAATTTCGCTAGAACTGACTATATAGATATCTGTAATTGCATCTTCTTCTTTTAAATCTTTCCATTTCTGGGTCAAAGGAAAGTATTCAATTTCTTTTCCAAATATATTTTGGACATTTGTTGTTAATAAAGTCTTCGGATCAAGATATTCTGCCATTGGAGATCTTTCTAGTTAGTTGAATCCATTGCGATTTTGTCAAACTGAACTTTTGCCAGTTGGAACCTCTTAATAAACTCAACTATTTCGGGTTCAGACATTGCAAATGAAAATCTAGTATTTTCACCAA
This sequence comes from Fidelibacterota bacterium, assembly GCA_042568495.1. Lineage (GTDB taxonomy): Bacteria > Fidelibacterota > Marinisomatia > SCGC-AAA003-L08 > TS1B11. Next base: position 68,640 of record JBHPIW010000004.1, read on the forward strand.
ATCGATTGATATCAATCTGAACCATTAGTAACGGTGTCAGTCCTACTAATTCAGGTAAATACTCATCAGGAGAATCAGTTGTAACATTATAATTAGGTTTATATCTAGCTACCTGGACACAGCGTGTATGGATATGCTGTAAAGTAGGAAACGATGCTGTAAGATCTGCTTGAGAGCGTGATATTAAATTGACTTTTTCTTCATAAAATGATCTTGCAGATTCAATTTTATTTTTAAGACTATCAACTTCTTTAGCAGTAATGGCTTCTTGATCTAGTAAGTCTTCAAGGATATAGTCGATGGAATCACTATAGTCCGACTCTTGTTTGAAAAGAAATGCAACAGCTTGGATGACACGTCTATAATCATCAGCACTAATATTGGTTTCCATTGAAAGAGGCAAAATTTCATCGAGATCTGGCAGATGGTGCAAATGAGTAATCCCATCAAGACGTTTAATAAGGTTTTTAAAATCAGATTCCCTCATTTCCGCTAGCAACTTGATATCTTCTGAAAATCCTTCCGACGCACCAAGCTGAAATAATCTGGATTTCATATCATCTCCAACGAAGGTTGGTTCGGAGTTGTAATGGTATATATAAGTAAAAATACATATATAACAGTTGCCACAATGTACTATCAATTAGTATAAAATGCAACAATGCGACAGAAATATTTAACTAATTGAACTTCCAATACCAAATGGATTTTAATATACCTGAGTTACTATGCCATTTACAAAAGAGAGAAATTGGCAGATGCTACGATGACTGGAAGACCGACAAGCCCATGCCTCTGGCGTGAGGTAAGGCACTCCCCGCCTTTGGCGGAGCTAGACGCACCCCCCTTCGACTCCGCCTGCTGCTCCGCTCAGGACAGGCCATCACTTGCGTGAGGCCTTCCCTTCTAGAGAGAGGGGGGATTTAGACGGAGGGATAGCGCACCTCGCGCACCAGGCGAACGACAAGCGGCCGCGGCTGCCTTATATTCCCCCCATGATGAACAAGCACTTTCCATATCGCCCCGCTCTTTTTCAACACTCCGCTGGCGAAATGGCGTTTCTGCCGAGGGGGGCCTTGATGCTCTCATCGGGCGTTTTTTCTAAAATGGGGGGATTTGTAGGTGTTATGTTGAATTATTCACCGCTGCCCTTGGCCCGGGATCACCAGGCCTCCCCTCCCCCGCTTCCCGTCTTGAAGATTAAGACAACTGTGGTCCAATGGCAGCTGCCAGGGGCGATTTTGGGTGTGAGGGGCAAGCTGGCCTTTCAGGCTGTAACTTCCGGCCATGCCTCAGGGGCCCCCATAGCCCTGAAGCCCAATCCATAGGAGTATAGTTATGCGGTACATTCGAACGATCATGGTGTGCACTCTTCCGCTCCTTTTCTCGCTCTGTTCGGCCCCCGGCCAAACCTCATTCGAATTCGATTATCAGGGCGCTGAATCGATGATCAAGGTGCTCCAGGCCGTGCATGATGGTGCCAGCAGGGATACTGTTGCAGCACTGCTGGACCACATGGTGCAGCTGGAGGCCTACCGGGTCAGCGAAGAGCGGAATACACAATCCACACGGTCGCAGGACAACCATGTATCGTTGTCCCAATTCAGGGCTTTCATCTCCAGTTTCCTGGATGATACCGTTGCGACCCAGGGGAACAAGCGCTTAATGATGCAGAAGGATTGGTATGCTACCGCCATCAAGGATCCCGCCCGGTTTGAGGGCGCCATACAGACTCTACGCTCCATTCCCGAGGCTGAATATGACGCGGCCTTCGATCTGGCACTCCACTGGCTGCCCGATGAGACGGTACTGGATGCGCGCATCTGGGTGCTGTTCGATATCGGCGGCAGCGGCGGCTGGATGTACCGCACCAGCGACGGTACCGATCATATTGGATTCAACCTGCTGCACATGGTGGACGAGACGGGGAAGTTCCACCGTGAGTTGTTCCTGGGCACCCTGGCCCATGAGTTGCAGCATATGGGGCGGCCCCTGGAGGACTACTACACATTGATCGACTACGACAGCCTGGCCGATACTTCCCGGCTGAAGCTGTACACCGATTTCTTCTCGCAGATCATCAAAGAGGGTATGGCCAATAAATTCTGCAGCAACGCACCCTCGAGATTTTCGAGTCCCGTCAATCCCGACAAGGCCTTTGCTGCCGACGAGACCGGTGTTGAGAACTGGGAATTCTTCAGTCAAGAGCTGGTGGATATCCACGCCCGGGCTGTCCGGGATCTGCGAGCGATCCTCAATGACCAGGTAGATGATCCGGACCAATTCTGGACCGACTACCGGAACTACTGGACCTGGTGGGCCGGGGAATCTGAGGGGCGGCGTTTTGTACTGGGCAGGCGGTATTATTACGGCGCCGAGCTGCTGGGCGCCATTCACCAAGCCTTCGGACGAGAGTTGCTGCTGAATGCCACTGCTGATATACGACGAGTACCTGCCTTATACAACGATGCTCTGCGTGAACTTCAGCCGCCAGACTACGAGCTATACCTGTTTCCCGATGAGGTGGTGCAGGGGGTTGGGGAGTTATAAAGGATCGGCTCCGCTTCCTGCCCCGTTTACTTCGGGGTCAGGAACGGGGCAAGCCTGAGAGAGGGGCAACTAACCCACCCCCGCACTTGGTGTCATGCGTCACTAGTTATGTCTTGGTTTAGTACATCGCTAAACGCTATTTTTAATCACATTATCTTTATCCATACACACAGGCCAGGGAGCATTCCATTGAAGTCTCTACTCAGGTCTTGCCATTCCATCTTGACACTGCTGATTATCTGGGCCGTACTTGGTGCATCGCCGGTTTCTGCACAGAATATCCCCGTAGCTATACTGGATTTTGAAGCCAACGGTATCTCACAAACTGAGGTAATTGCCCTCACGGATCGACTGCGAAACGAGCTCTTCCGGTTGGGTGAGTTCGAGGTAGTGGAGCGGGGCTTGATGGAGGACATCCTGGCCGAGCAGGATTTCCAGATGTCGGGCTGCACGTCAAATGAGTGCCTGGTGGAGGTCGGCAGGTTGATAGGGGCGCAGCAGGTGATCGGTGGGCGGATCAGCAAAATTGGCACCATGTTCACCGTATCGGCCAGAATGGTAGCTGTTGAGACCGGGAAAGTCCTGGCAGTATCCGACTACGACCTGCGGGGCGGCTTGGAGGAGATGCTCACTACCGGTATGGCGCAGGTTGCGATGATCATCGTAGGAGGTGAAGAAGTTGATCTATCGGAAGGACCCATTACTGAGGTTGTGGAGACGGGAGCGGAGTCAAAACCCGAGAGTCATAGCCAAGTCATTTCAGCGCCGAACCCTGTCAGTGATCAGGCAATCAGGACGTGGAGTGTATCCGCGGGATTGGGATCGTCCAGGTGTGCAAATCTCGTGGCCGTCACGAAGGATTTCATCATCTGGCGAGGTTTCTCATTTTTCATAAGCGCCGGCTATGGCCCTCAAATGATTGGGGCCGGGTTCAGTTATCAGAATAATTATCATCAAGGAGGATTCACGGCCTCAGCGTCCTTTGGAACGTCACCGGATCAGATGGCTGCGTATGTACTCGTCGGGCGACGATGGGTACTTCGACCACGGCTGTTCCTGTTCACAGGTTTGGGGCTGCTTGGCAGCCCACTGCATGGTGAAACGGTGACCACGGAAGCATTACCGGTCATCAGCGTCGAAACGCGTCTTTAAGAAGCCCACGCCCCTCCGGAATCACTTATCCCTGTCACTTTCGTGACTTCTCCCCTCTCTCCCCGCTTCCTGCGGGGCAGGCTTGAGAGAGGGGCTAACCCACCCCCTCCGCGCCAGCGGAGGCCCCTCCCCCTGTTTTTGGTGGGATTAGGTACTTTTAAGGGAGAGTGCCTTCAGCTTTCCGATACTTCCCTCAGGTTTTGGAGGGGTAGCCGGAATAGCCCTTGTCTATCACCTTGCGGGGTGCACTTTTTGCAGGGATAAGGGGCAGACAGGCTTCAAGGGGGAAGCGAACCATGATAAAAATCGGAAAGTACATCCTGCTGGCGGGCATGGCGGTGCTGTGCGTGGGGAACTGTGCACTGTTCAATCCCGACCAGGAGAAGAAGGACCGGATCGAGCAGGAGTTTTTGTTTGAATTCAACTATACCGGGGCGCGGGGCTATGAAAACGAAGGCTTCTACATAGATTATGAAGGGCAGGTGATTTTCTATCGATATGATGCGGGGAGGGATGCACCATGGGAGCCGGAGGACTTCCTTCACCCCACCACGGAGGAGCTTTTAGAGAAGTACAACCACTTCCCACAACAAGTGAGGGTGATTGATCCCGATACCCTTTATGCACAATACCTGCTGATACACGAGGCGGCTGCAGGTACCTACTCTGAGAGGGTCAATACAGGCGCCGATATAGGCAGTTATGCGTACATCTGCTATGTATATCATGTGAACAGGGATCAATACGATGCCATTTATTTGGATGAGTGGGGTGACTCGAGCTACGAAAACCTCTCCCCCGCTGCCGACAGTCTGGTGAGCTGGCTGGAGACGATCATCACCTCCCCCTAGTACAGCAGGTGCGGTTCCCGCTGATTGCTCATCGCTCACTGCTCACTGCTATTTTCGCGCACCAGGCGAACGACAAGCCGCCGCTGCTGCCTTATATTCCGCCACTATGCAGACGCAACCGACATACCAACCCCGCGTTTTTCAACACCCCCGCATGGGGCACCGACGGGACTGTTCACTGTGGATTTCCCTTCTCGTCGGGAAACTTTCTTATTTCGTTGAATTTTGTAGGGGTTTTGTTGAATTTTTCTCCGCTGCCCTTGGCCTGGGATCATCCCGCCTCCGGCCCCCCGATTTTGATGAGCGGGCCAGCGGCTGAAGCACTTGCCCCTGAATCTCTCACCCCCACCTGAAAGATAGGACGAGCTAACCCGTGGCTGGTGGCGGCAGCCGTTTGCGGACCAGGAAGATTAACAGCAGCAGGATGCTGAGGACCAGCCAGCCCAGGAGCAGAATGGTGGCCACGAGGATGGCGGAGAGGTCCAGGTCGAACTGGAACTGGAGGTGCTGGAATTTCCAGGCGGCGTTCTCATTAACCATAACGCCGGTAAGGCGCAGGGGCAGAACCAGGAAGCGGGAGAGATCGAATTTCACTCGTCCAACGGTAGAGAACCAGGCTACATCGCCGTTGGAAGAGACATGGCTGTTGTCGACATGGAAAGTGCAATCGCCCCAGGAAAGCCAGTCGGCGCGAACCAGCCGCCGGGCCATGTTGTAGCCGATGCAGGTCTCCTGCGGCATGGTGCCAAGAACCAGGGTGTTTTCGGCTGAGAACAGCTGGGTCATAAAGGGCCGGAGGAGGGCGGTATCCCGCTTGCTATAGCCGTCCTGGAAGGTGGCCAGCTGCTGAAGGACCTGGTCCCGGACCTCGGCAGGGGCATTACCCCGGGAAAAGGGGAAGGTGTCGGGAGTCTCCCAGGCGGCCGGATGGAGGTCCTGGTAGGTGCGGATCAGGATCAAGAGCAGCAGGAAGATGAACAGAATCCGGAGAACGCGTTTCAGGATCGGCATGGCGGTTCCTTTCCACGACAGGCGGGTGCAGGGACCCGTTGAGCAGCCCGGTCGCAATTTAAGATGAAAACCGGCGGACGGCGCTACCTTGGGGATGCGGGGAGTGCCTAGTCCATGAAGCTGAAGCAGTGGGGGCAGGGCAGATACCCCGCTGCGCGGGCATCGGACATGTCCTCGAAGGGGACTTCGTTGCCGGCAGCGATAATTTCATCCATGGGACATTCCGGCTTCTCGTGATCGAGATCATGGACGAACATTTGTTTTCGGTCCCCGCAGAAGCGCTCATTCTGTAGTTTGCCTTGTTTGCGTCTGGTCATATTGCTCACCCCTACACTAATATTCATGCGTCATTTTGTGCAGTATACATATTTAATATGTCAAGTGCAATACCGGATTGGGGCGCGGTTGAAGAAATCCCTCAGCGCAGTGTGGACCACCTGGAGGAAAAAATTGACAACCCAAGGGATTTAACGTTCGTCAAACAGGAGTAAATTGTAACCTGTGCATATACCCATTTTAGGGTGAATACAGCTCTACCCACCTGAAAGGATGGTCACCCATGACCCGGAATCCCATTCTATGCGGAAGATTATACTTTGCAACACTGAACCTTATCATCCTGGGCATTGTGCTTATGCCTTCAATGATTCCCGCCAAGGTGGTGCGGGTGGAGATCACCAGCCGGGAGGTGGTGACCGAGGCGGCGGAACACGGCCAATATGATCCCTACGAGGTGCTCAAGGGGATCATCTACCTGGAGGTGGATCCCGAGGATGCGGCGAATGCGCTGGTCGCGGACTTGAAACTGGCCGGGCGGAATGAACGAGGCATGGTGGAGTTCTCCACGGAATTCGAGCTGTATAAGCCGGTGGAAGCGGAGACGGCGAGCCGCCGGCTGATGTATTTCGTCAGTAACCGGGGCGGCAAGGGCCACTACTTCAACGTGGGGCTGGACCGGGACTGGTTTCACGGCGAGGGGTGGTCGTATATGTGGTGCGGCTGGGGCAGCGATGTTGTCCAGAGCGATAGAAGAATCAATATCAATGTCCCCATTGCCACCGACAACGGCGAAATTATCACCGGGAAGGTCTACTGTGAGATGATCAATTACGAGGACACAGCAGTGTATAGTCAGCCGCTGGTATGGGGCGGTTCCATAGCATACCAACCGGTGGATATGGATGATCCTACAGCAGTATTGACGATGCGGAAATACCGCTGGGAGGAACCGGTAGCGATTCCCCGAGAACAGTGGTCATTCGCCCGCACGAAGGACAATCAAGTCGTGGCCGATCCCGGCTACCTGTATGTGAAGGAGGGTATCCAGCCCGGGTGGTTGTACGACCTGGTGTACACCGGCAAGGATCCCAAGGTGACGGGACTGGGGATGGCGGCGATCCGGGACGTGGTGTCGTTCCTGAGGTACGAGGAGGCCGATGAGGCTGGAACGGCCAATCCCCTGGCAGGAGTGGTGGAGCATACCTACGCCTACGGGCATTCCCAATCGGCGCGGCTGCTGTACCATTTCGTGTGGCAGGATTTCAACAGTGACGAGCGAGGCCGGATCGTTTTTGACGGCATGATCCCCAACTGCCCCGGGGGCGGCAAGGGACAGTTCAATTCACGTTTCGCCCAGAGCACCCGTCACGGTAGCCATCACGAGGACAACCTGTATCCCATCGATTTCTTTCCCTTCACCACGGTGGAGCAATATGATCCGATCACCGGAAAACGGGGCGACGGGCTGGGTAGAGCGCGAGCATCAGGTACCATACCTAAAATGATGTTCATCAACTCCTCCACCGATTACTGGACGCGGGCGGCCTCACTGCTGCATACGGACGTGGAGGGAAAAACGGACGCGGAGATCGATCCCAACGTGCGTATCTACCTGGTGGCCGGGCGGCAGCACGTGGAGGATCGCATCGGCATACTCGGGCGGGCACTGCTGACGGCACTGGACGAGTGGGTCACGGAGGGGGTGGAGCCGCCGGAGTCTCAAGTACCGAAGATCTCAGACGGTACGCTGGTAGACCTGGAGAGTTGGAAGAAGGCTTTTCCCCATATCCCGGACATGGATAGGGGAACACCGCCGTCGTACTACCGGCCGTACCGGCTGGACCCGGGACCGCGGTGGGCATCGGAGGGCATCATGGATTACGTACCACCCAAGACGGGACCGCACTACGCAGCACTGGTACCCCAAGTGGACAAGGACGGCAACGAGCTGGCGGGAATCCGCCTGCCGGAGATCGCGGTACCGCTGGCCACCTATGCCGGCTGGACAATGCGCCCACTATGGTATTCTCGCACTCTGGGACGGAATACGGGCAGGATCTGGCCCCTGGCCAGCACCAAAAAAGAGCGGAAGCGCGAGGGTGATCCCCGGAAATCCGTTGCCGAGCGGTACAAGACCAAGGAGGACTATTTGGCTCCGATGACCAAGAATTTAGACGAGCTGAGGAAGCAGCGATTCCTGCTCGAGGAAGATTATGAGCGCATGCGCAAGCAGGCCAAGCTGCAGGCAGAATTAATCCGGGATCTGCGGTCTCCGGAGGATTTGGTGCTGGAAAGCGCCGAAGCGGATTTGGCCTATACCGAAAAAGTGATTAGCGCTGATTTCCTGTGGTTGTTCGGAATGCACGCATGGGAATTCGGTTCCCGGATCAGGGCCAAGGGTCTTGAATACCTGGCGGCTGGCCAACTTGAGCAGGCGCTTGAAGTACTTGAATTCAACACGAGGATGTGTCCCAACCGGTGGGAGCCCTGGGATGGTCTGGCGGAATATTACTACACCTTGAAGGATTATAATCTTGCCAAGCAGTACTATGAAAGATCGTTGAAGGTCTGGTCCGGCAACGAGCACACTATTGAGATGTTGGCGCGCATTGCGGAGGAGCTGCAAGAGGAGTAGCGTACCATGAAAATGACGCGCATGCAGAAGCGGTTCGTCAACCGCCAGGAAAAAGCCAAGGACCAGATCGCGAAGGTCCGTCAGCACCTGGAGCGTCCCGGCATGGACACCATCCACGACGTACTCGAATTGGGCTGCGGTATCGGAGTGGTGACCGGGTGGCTGGCAGAAGCGTACAGCATGAATGTGCACGGTACGGACGTGGACCCCGAGCAGATCGAGACCGCCCGCCAGCTGCAGCCGGAAACTGACCGGCTCCACTTCAGCGTGGAGGACGCGGCACACGTCAGCTTCGACGAGGCCAGCTTCGACCTGGTGCTGTCCCAGTTCGTTTTCCACCACATGGCGGACTGGGCGGGGGTGGTTGGAGAAGCGGCGCGGGTGTTACGGCCCGGGGGCTATTTCATGTGGCTGGACGTGGCCTTCAAAAAGACTACCAAGCGGGTCATCAGCCCCTTCATGAAGAACTTTGGGATCTATACCATCGAAGATGCCCGGACAGCGTTTGAAACTCAAGGGCTGGTAGAGCTCCATTTCGAATCCTTCAAGTTGGGCCCGTTTACCTTCTATGATATGCTGCTGCAGAAACCGGAAGAAATCCAAGCCTAGTAAAAGATATCGTTCCGCTCCAACTGCTTCTCTTCCCTGAGAAGTCAATCTCGCGACCGCTGGTAAACCAAGACTATCAATTCATGGCAATTTGGCTGGTCTCGGGTAATCTCCAGACGTAATATTATCGTATAATACACTACGCATGTCATGCCACCGCATCCACAAGGAGTCACTATGTATTACTCCCCGGCATATTTCAAGAATCAGTTTCAGCGCCAATTGCTCACCAACCCCGTCCTCACGCTCATGTGCCTGACCCTGCTGACACTCCCGGCGATTGCCCCGGCGGAAGGTGACGATACTGGGACGACTCCGGTTAAGGTAGCAAACGAGCCGGGGATGAGCTTCCGGATCCAGGACTATATCCCGGGGATGTTCGAGTCGCGGCTGCAATATCTTAGCGCAAATGGAGGTATCAATGGAGAATGGAATGAGCCCATTGGATTTGGGCGGTCAGGGTCATCCTTCCCACGTACCACTTACTATTATCTACCGACATCAAGGTACTACGATGAGTCGTCGACGTCCACGACAAGTAAAGGCATGTACAATCGGTCCACTCATCGTGAATCGCCAAAAATGGTCATCGATTCCGAGGTCAGCATTTACGGTAACTATGGCCCGCGCAAGACCGAGTACCTGGATGATGAGATGGACCTGGATTACCGTGGTGATGGTACTACCAGGAATGGAAGCAGCAAACAAAACGCGATCGGGGCTGACTTACGATATACAACCATCCGTTGGCGCTATACCCGGAACTCCTGGGCCTACCTGCTGAATCCTACCTTACGGATAAGCAGGATCCAAAACACCAGCATCTACGATGTGGAAACGAGGACCGAGGACTATAATGTCTTAGACACGCTGACTTTGGTACACAGCCACAAGGGAGGGCGAGACGATGAATCTGAACAAACATTGCTCAATACCGAAATAGACCTATTGGTAGCAGTGGGCCGAGGAAGGGTGTATGACGGCACCTCCACGTGGCGGGCTATCGACCTGCTGGAGACGGTGGCTGAGATGAGCGGGATTTCAACCGAGGATATCAGCGGCGAGCCTTACAAGGAACTGGCAGCGCTACTTTACGAGCTGCAGCAGCGTAAATATCCGTCCCAGGACCGGAACCGCTTGTTGGATTTCGAGCGCACGGAGAGGGTGGTGGAGCAGATCGAGCAGGGGCTGCAGATCGAAAACCTTTCGCCGCGAGTGATAGCCGCCATACACGATATTCTGAAGTACTATCCCATATTTACCCGCTCGTTCGGTCAGCGGTGGTACTTTGTGATCGGTGGAGAATCCTCCAGAACCGGTTTAAAATACTCCAGTACCCTCCGTGACTACAATTACGATGACCCTGACGAGCATTACAGCCGGATAACAGAGAGGCTTACCGAAGTAGCCACGATACAGCAGACCCTTCGGACCTCGGCGGGATTGGTATATGAATCATTCAGACCGCTTTCCACCAAGTGGCAACTGAACATTCATGGCACAGCACGTATCTATGATTATTTTGAAGACTGGCAGGGTACTGAGGAGAGGACGAATCGGACATACAGGTGGGCTTCAGACACTACGGAGACCTACTCCGAGAGGGGAGATACGGTCGCATGCTGGTGTCCACGCGTCAGCGCTTCTCTCAGTGTGGATGGTGATCTGTATTACATCAAGGACAGCCGAACATGGTGGGAATTCTCAGCTTCGGCAGTGCTCGACGGGGCAAAATATTTCCCCGATACAAACATGGACCCTGACTACCCCCTGAGACAACATATTGAGTTCTGGTCGGGAAGGTTGGAGGGGAAGGTAAAGTACCACCGGTACCTGGCCTGGAAGCTGTATCTCACCGCCAGTCTCAACTGCAGAATCAATTACGGCGATGTGACGCACTCGCGCACGGACTGGGCAGATTATCGAAGGGATTCCGGAAACTACAACGCGAATATCTCACTGGTGTATTACCTGTAGTGGAGCTAGAGGCCAGCTGAGCTGATCGCTCCGACGAGCGGTATCGTATGGGCCAATCCATAAGGGAGAAAGTGTAACTTGTTGCGGGGAACCGGTTCGGTGAGGGCCTATCTCCACCAGCGGGAAATTCCTAGGGGTAGAAAGTCATTCCCATGCGCAGGCCGACGCCGCTGCCCAGCCAGGAGCTGGCAATAACATAGACATTCTCTTCATCACCCACGAGACTCTTGAAACCACCGCCGGCATCCAGGAAAATGGCAAGGCGTGAAGAGGTGTACATCTCGAATCCGAAGAAGCCATAATAGGCGAAGGTCAGATTATCGCCGATGAGGTTGCCGGTTCCATACACCATATTGTCATAGGGGGTAAAGGAGTAGCCCAGGAGGATATCCATGCCGCCGTGGGCTTTCAGGAAACCGTGCAGGAGTGGACTGGCACCACCTACAGTAAGCGCTCCACCGACCACGACGGGATGAAACGAAGCGGTCTCGCCATCCTCCAGATCGATGAAGGTCGCCCAGGTGATGCTGCTCATGGTCTTGGCCCGGAGTCCGAGGAACATTTTACCCTCCTTCAGAGGCCATAGGGCTCCAACTTCCATAAAGGAAAGACTGCCGTGGAGCCCGGCACTCGCTTCCAGGCCCAAGCGGCCGCCAGCGGGAGAAACGTAATCCGTTGAGCCAGACTTCAAATCCTGGGCGAGCAAGATGCCACAGACAGGCCCAATACTGATCACCATTGAAATCCATATGTAAAATATCCGAAGGCGCATTTCACTACTTCCTTTCCATATCAATAATCATCGCAGGTTACAAGAACAGGTTCTGTTTGAGCTGATCCAGATAGCGCTCGAAGGCGGTCCGGCCGGCAGGGGTCATGCGGCAGGTGGTCAGGGGCCGTTTCCCCCGATATCCCTTTTTGACCTTGATGTATCCCGCAGCTTCCAGCCGGGATAAATGGGTACTCAAGTTGCCATCGGTAGCCTCGGTGATCTTTTTCAGATCGGTGAAATCAGCGGATTCCAGACCGGCCAGGGTGGTCATCACGGCTAACCGTAGCCGGGAATGGATAACCGGATCCAGGTCGACGATGGACACGGGCTAGCTTTCCCTATGCACCAAGTGAATTAAATACCAGCCCGGCCAGAGGGCGCCCAGCACAATGATGGCCATGAACAGGGCCAATACTCCCGGGAAGTTCATGAAGGCCATAGCCACCCCTCCGAGCCACCAAACCAGGGCGAATCCCACGAACCGTTTGACATCGAGGAGGATGCCCGTTATAAGAAGCCCACACCCCCCCATAACGGCATCGAATACAATCAGGGGCTGTACGGACTTATGGGCTAGAGGAACAACAAGGTTGACCAGGAAGAAAGCAATGCATAAAGCGATCCAAGTGCCCCGTACCGCCTTATCGCTATAGGATACCGGTCCAGTCTGTTGTTTGAGGTGGCGACCTTTCCAGGCGGAATAGGCAGAGCCCAACAGCATGGCGCTGAGCCAATTGACCCAGATGAAGCGATACAGCCCGAGTTCATGGAGCAACCACATCAGGCCGGTTGCCAGGAATATGATAATTCCCCAAGCGATGAAGAACTCCCCCGCCACGGCCGTTTTTCTCCGTGTATGGACCAGCATTTCATCAATGACCCGTAGAGCTTCATCGGCATTGATTCGGTCGGTGCTCATTTTTACTCCTAACTACAAAGTACTTCTTTTTACAAAGTAAAATTATACACCGAAATACTGTCACGCAAGCTCTTTCCTAATCCCAACCGCAAAAGATCCGGAACATTAAAAGGCGGCTATCATGCGACGGTAGAATGGGCGGCCGCTCTCCGCGGGAATATGGCAGACTCAATGTCAGAAAACCAGGCGGAACTCGGTGGAGAGATCCGCTCCCCGGGCGGCGTTGAACATCCCGCCGTGCTGGCCAAAGCCCAGGTTCCACTGGAAAGCACCCACGTTCAGGGTGAATCCAGTGCCCCAAGTGAAGCCGGACCAGCCCCCCACCGCGATGCCCGCATAGATGGGGAAAACGGGTGTCGGGGCGTATTCCAATCCCACGGACAACCGGGGTGCCGCGCTTTCCAGGTAATCACTATTGAAGAAGTGAGTGAAGGAGGCATCGATGGTGAGCGGTGGCAGCGCGTCCCAGGAGGCACCGAAGGTGAACTGAGAGGGATAGACCGTCCGACCGGACCCGGAAGCATAGGTTGTATCCGATTGATCAAAACGGTGCCGGAGGGAATCCAGCTGGACATCATAGTCCGATACCATATCCTTGATGTTTTCCACCGACAAATGCATGGAAAATTCATTTACCGTTGTATACCTATGGGGCCAGGTCAGCTTGCCGAACAGATCTTTCAAGGCCAGGCCAATGCTCAGCTGCCTGCCGAGATCCGCGGTAAGGCCGAGATCGAAGCTAACGCCCGTACCCAAAGCCGGCCAGGCCGAGGAGGTGGGATTATTATTTGACAGTAGCCTGGTCCGGCCGGAAATGAGGACGCTGTCAGGGGTGGTCTTGATATACAGATGGTCTGTTTCCAGATGGACATCCGCCACACCCAGCAAAAGGTTCAGTCCTACTCCGGCATAAAATCGTCCACCCAGCCGGGAGAGCGGCAGCATTTCGACCTGCCGGCCATAGGCTACCGAGAGAGGCGCTGCAGCGAGCAAATCCGCCTGAAGACCGGAGAGGTCTCGAGGTTGGTCAAACCTTACGCCCCGGAACAGCACATCCATGATCGCGGTAGGGAAATTCAAGCCGGAGATGACTTTCGGTGCAATGAGGGATACACCCCAATTTCCCAAGGTAAAGCTGAGGCTGTTCGCTCCAGCCATGAGATTCAGGTTCCAACCATCAGAGGGAAAGACAGACAAGAAGAGGTCTTTTTTCTCTGGATCATGGAGATCAAGATTACCGAAGAGCTGCCGGTTGATCCACCGGGGATAAATGGCATTGTTCCTGGCATACAGGCTAGCGCCCATTAGCGTCAGGGTGGTATAGGGTGCCGGTACAAAATCCACGGGAGCATGAGTTGCCGCTACAATCCAGGCATCCGGATAGCCTGCTATCATCAGGGAGTCCCGAAGCGTTTCAGCGGCACCGCGGTCAGCGAATAGCCCTACCTGTAATTTGTACAGTGAGTCGGCCAGGAGGATCGCCGATGGGAGGGTTCCACCAGTCCGTCGATGAAAGGCTCTTCTGGTTTTTTGCACGAGTTTCACATCAGGACTGGCAATCAGCTGAACCGAAAAATGATCGCGTACAGAGGCTTCATCCAGTGTGGGGGCGGCGGTTTGGGGTAAGCCCAGCATGACCGGTTTGCCGTAATACCCCAGATTGGCTGGATTCAGGCTTAAGGCGTGATTTCCTTTCGCCCGGGTGAACCAGGCACCGGCAGTTGCCGTTCGCACCGGATTGGAGTCGGGTAGGCCGCTTGCGTGAAGTACTCCAGCGACCAACCATAACAGGATAGCAAACCTCATTGACCCGAACCCGCCAAAGTTTTTCCGTCCACCAGATACTGGAGGCGTCCATACAGGTGAAGCTGGAGGCTATCGGTACTTAAGAACCGGGACGGCACCGGCTGGCCTAATTCATCGGTCTGCCCCAAAACCTGCACCCGGGCCTGAACGTAGGTGGAATCCTGGTTGAAGAGGCCGAGACGCTCATCATTCAACAGCAGGGAATCCAAACCGGTGGTGTTGGGATTCAATACCATCGAATCCACCAGGACATCCGCCGTGCCGGCGTTGAAGCTGAAGAAGTCCTGATCCATGAGGATGGTCAAGGTGACGCCGAACTCGAACTGGTTGTCGTAGGTGAGGAACAGGGCCACCTCTTCGATTTCATCCGGTACCGTGTTTGCGGTCTGCTCCCCGGTGAGCAGATCCGGGTCCGTTACAATGGAAGCATCGGGAGTGATCTCGAGTTCCAATGGTGCCCGGATGGTGAGTACACCAGCGATACCCTGGCTGGAGGTTACAGTGCCGAGGACATCCTGAACTCCCACCTGAGCGGATCCGTAGACCAGGATACGTTCCGGCCGGATATTGACTAACTCCGTCGCATTTGGGACAAGGACGGTGGCGCTGTCCATGATATTCCAACCGGATATTGAGGAGGTTGCCAGGTCTCCGGACGCATTGTTGGCTTCCAGAGTGAGATCCAGAAATGTGGGAATGGTCAGGTCCGAGTCGAAGATAACGGTAACTTCCACATCGGCGAAATCGAATCCATCCATCGATTCCGGTAATGTCGAGAGCTCTTGCACGACCGTATCAATCTCGGTTTCCACAGGATCGATCAATCCCGTAATAGATTCAAACCGCAGCGTGTCCAATAGGAGATTGACCACGATGGAATCTTCCAGGGATAGGGACATCAACTCATCACCGGGAATTCTCAAGGATGATGTATAATGAATCCGCTGATCGTCCAGTGGCAGGCTGAGGGTAACCCCGGAGAGGTCAAGAGTCTGCACAACCGGGTCGGTCGAGGAAGTGACCGGGAATGAGGTAGCTAGACTGGCACCTTCCCGGGTCATTTCGGTGATCTCGATGAGAACGTCCGCTTCCAGGCCAATGAAATTGCGGATAGTCAGCCGGGCTTCCCCGGAACTGATCAGAGCTGTTTCTACCTTGGTGTCATTGTCCAAGGCAACTTCGAACTCTTCGACATTGTCATCCTGGCTGATATAACCGGTCACCGCATCGAAGGTCAGTTCGGATACGTCCAACTGGACGTCGATTGAGTCGAGTAGATCGTAGGCATAGGTGCCGCTGCGGGTGACGGTAACGGCATCATAGGTGAGACGCTGGTCATCGAGGCTTACGGGGATGACATTATAGCCAGTCAGATTGATGGTATAGTCATTTACCCCGGGGATCACAACCAGCACTGTATCCAATTGGTTCACACCGCGCATCAGTTCCGGTACGACCAGCTGCATATCAGATATACCGCCGATGCGGTTGAGAATCCCGATCTGCACCGATCCCTCAGCGATGGAGGCGTTCAGGATCCTGGAATCAGAACCAATGTCAATATCCCCTGCTTCGGTGATGGTCTGTTCTTCGATCTGACCAATAATCTCACTAATGGAAATATTGGTGATCTCCAGGTCCAGCGTTACGTCATCAGACTGATCCAGTACCACGTAATCCGGATCTGTTCCATTGGTATTGACGAGGTAATTGTAGGACAGTTGCTGGTCGTCATAATCCATGATCATGGTGCACCCCGCCAGATCGAAAGGCGGCAGGATAACGGGTTCCGCTTGCAGATCAATGACCTGCGTGAAGGTCGAGTCGGGGGAATCATATATAAAACCTGGGACCACCAATCGCATGCTTCCGGTGAGAGGCAGGTTGTTGGTCATTGTAATATACAGATCACCACTGAGCAGGAGGGCTTCCTCTGCCCGTGTCTGGGAGGGTGGCAGGGAGATGAAACCGATATCGTTGAAGGTCTGATCCGGGACAATGGCATTCGCCTTTGAGGCCTGCACATCCCGTGGTGCGGCACGGGTGCGAAAAGATGAATTGAGATCGGTGCTGTCCACGGTCACCGCTGCACCATGAGACCCGTTGGAGGTGCCGGACACTACGATGAGCAATTTCCCCGGAAGGATCATGCCGGTAAGATTCTGAGTCAGGGTGGCGGAATCCCCAGGTGGGATTTCAGCCACCCAAATGAGATCAAAGATCTGCACCCCAATGCTGTCGGTCACATCCGCATAGATGGGGGATCCTAGAGGAATGAACAGGTTATTGACGATTGTGACATCCAGAAAACCAGAGCTGACGGTTATCAAGTTGATTGAATTGAAGGCCACAGATTTCTGGCGGGGAACAAGGGCAATGGTGTCCACTACAACCTCCGCTGTGTCTCCGGCCAAAAGGAGGGCGGTCTCAATGGAGGTTACGAGGGCAACAGGCATGATCTCCCGGAATAGAAACGGTTCCGTTTCGGCGGGATCTATGTTGTCCATTTCAATCAGACCAACTGCAGCGCTTACCTGCTCGGTGATATCATCGAGTTGCGCCGGGTCGTAGCCGATATTGAAGGACGTGGTGGAGCTGTCCACGGTAACCGCACTGACATACTGGACTGAACTTTCCTCGATAGATTCGAGCTTCAGATTATCACCCACTTCCACCCGTTCGATATCCACCGTTTTCCGGAAGACGTAGATCATATCCCCATTCTCACCCGTGGGATAGGTCGTTAGTAGAGAATCCTTCAGAATTGTATCCAGAGTGACTTCGGTTTGAATGAGGGGAATCTCGATGGTCGTTGACCAGACGGGGAGGTTATCCTTGTCCAGGGGTTCGAGCATGCAGCCGGCGGCGAACGCTGCAATCAGGGTGAGCCAATATTTTTTCATCATCAATATGTCTTCGTGGCAATGAGGACAGGTGAATCTAAAACCTCAGCAAGACAATTCCCACCTCGAAGGAGCCGGTTTTATGGCTAACGAACCAATCTTGCCTCGTCCGATTGTGAGCACCCAATTCAATCAGATGTAATTCACTAAGGTATCTTCGTATATTCGCAAACGAAACCACTGAAGGGATTCACCACTGTGGGATGGGCTAATCCTAACGTTGGTAAGATGAGAAGCGTTGACCATCGGTGGATTGACCAGCACCTCAGGGAAGGGAGATGGAAACATGAAGAAAACTCTGATTTACGGTCTCATATTATTGCCGGGAATCCTCGTTATGATGGGATGCGAGGAAGACAACCCCCTGGAGCCGGAGAGTCCCTTGGATATGCCGTACTCCGTGGAGATCGATGCAGCGGATTTCGAGACGACCAATATTACCGGCAACCTCTTTTTCCCGATCACACCGGGTACGACCTATGTCTATGAAGGAGAGGATGAGGATGGCGTAGTGGTACGGGTGGAAGAGGAACATACCACGAGCACCAAGACGATTCAGGGTGTCACGTGTGTGGTGATCAATGCCCGGGAGTATGTGGGTGGCGAGCTGGTGGAGGACACCTTCGACTGGTATGCGCAGGACAAACAGGGGAACATGTGGTATTTCGGGGAGAATTCACAGGAGGTGGAAGGCGGCCAGGTGGTCAATACGGCCGGTTCCTGGGAAGCAGGTGTAGGCGGAGCTCTACCGGGGATCATTATGCTGGCGAATCCCATTGAAGGCCTCTGGTACCGCCAGGAATACTGGGAGGATGAAGCCGAGGACGTGGCACAGGTGCTGAGTCTCAGCGAGACCGTCGAAGTGCCATACGGGATATATACGGATTGTCTACAGACAGCGGAGTGGAATCCCCTGGAACCGGGGATCGTGGAACACAAGTTCTACGCCGCCGGGGTGGGCTTGCTGCGGGCAATAACGGTGAAGGGTGAGGTCGGGTACGAAGACCTGGTATCGATCGGGGTGGATTAAGCCCCACCAACCGAGACCAATACGCAACGCTTGCCAAGTTGGTGGTGAGGGTGCTTGATTAGGAGAATGACGCTTCAGATGTAACAGGGGCTACATCTGGAGCCCGT
Source organism: Fidelibacterota bacterium (assembly GCA_042568495.1). Classification (GTDB taxonomy): domain Bacteria; phylum Fidelibacterota; class Marinisomatia; order SCGC-AAA003-L08; family TS1B11. The sequence goes on from JBHPIW010000004.1 coordinate 87,241, forward strand.
GGATTGTCTCTCTTTGTTTAATCCCAAATATCCAAAAGGTTCTGTAGACATATACTCTGGATACCCTACCGGATTAATAATTAGCCATCCTCCTCCTCAGGGTAGATGAATTCGATGGGTGTTGAGAAGTTGCTTGCGCCGAATATACCGAAAGCTCCGCCAATGTTCGAGTTGATGAAAATGGGCTCAATAAACGGATTCTCCTTGGACTCTTTCTGGTTATCCATATCATCATAATACTGAGCGGTTGTTTTATCGAGTGTTTGTAGCAGGATATATGCAGTGTCGCCTTCTTCATGCTTGAAGACCGGTTCAATGACGATGGTCAGTGAGGCGCCGTCAATGTTGGTATCAAAGAATAGGGACCGGCCAATTTCAGTGGCCTGGTAGGGCTCTTCTGTGCAGTTCACAATATCTTCCTGTGATTCGGATAATACCCGGTCCATCCGGTAGCGATAGTAATTGCGTTGCCCTGGGATATCAGTGAAAGAGACCACTACACCTTCATGCTGTCCATAGATATCGCTGAACTCCTGAATGAAGGAAATGGAATCTATTTGGACAGCGGGCACAGTCATTTGGGTAACCGCCTCGTAGCGCTTGCCGTCATGTACTATTATCAGATTGTACTCCCGGCCAGGGGAAATTGGGATCGATCCCCGGTAGAGATAGCGTGGGCGGCAGAGATAATGATCGAATTCATTTTTCACAACCAGCGTATCGATTCTCCTAGCACCGCTAATGGTAACGAAGGCATCAGCAACGAAAATATCCAGATTGGTCGTAAGAGTGTCGAAATAGCCGACTGTTCGTCCCAAGAACAGCTCGGGAACCCGGTTCGGTTCCAGAATGCACTCCACCGATAACTGGCTTTCGTGGGAATCCAAGTCGATGGTAATACTCTTATCGCAGTTTGACAACAGTAACATAGATGAAAGGCAGATAATAGCTGTGCTATATTTCATGTGGTTCAGCCTCAGAAGTTCACGTTATAGTTAATGCTCGGAATGATTGGCAGTAGAGAAACCTGTTTGGCAAAAGGTTTACGGGTCACCGCATCCACGTCAACATAAACAAAATAGGGATTGCGCCGGTCGTACAGGTTATAAACGCTGAACACCAGCTCGCCGTTGAACTTTTTCTTCAATACACTGCCTTGGTGTTTGTAGGTCACCGATACGTCTAAACGATGGTAGGGATTAAGGCGCTGATTGTTTCTACCAGTGTAGACATCATAAATCCCGTTATGGAGACCACCACCCTCATGTACCAACACCCTGCCAGCTGGCAATGTGACCACATTGCCGGTAGTAAAGACAAAGTCCGCAGCTAAGGTCAACTTTTCGCTCAGATCATAGGTGGCGACTACAGATAGATTGTGCCGTCGGTCATATTTGAATGGAAAGGTCCTCCCGAAATTTAATTCATTAAACTGTTGATCGGTCCAGGAGAGGGTGTACGATAACCAGCCACGGATGGAACCACTGCGTTTGTTCAGGAAGAATTCTACACCATACGACCAACCCTTTCCGAAAACCAGTTGGCTGTCGATGTTTGTCTGCTCAATGAGCCGGGTTCCTTCTTTAAATGCCACTTGGTTGTCCATGGTTTTATAGTAGGTTTCCAGGCTGGTCTCCAGAGTATTATTCCTAAAATTTCGGAAATAGCCCAACGCGACTTGCTGCGAATGTTGTGGTTTTACTATATCACTGGTCAGAAGCCAGATATCAGTGGGGATAGAAGCCGTTGCACTGGGAACAAGATGAACAAATTGGTTCATTATTGTGTAGGCCATTTTCAAGGAAGAGTGGGGCGTGAGGGTGTATTTCAAGTTTGTCCTGGGCTCCAGCTTGTAGTAGGATTTAGAAGTAGCCCAGAAAAGAGGAGCTCGCAACCCGATATTTAGTCCTAATCGGTCCGTGACCCTGTACTCATCGTTTACATATAAGGCAACTTCCGAGGCAGTCTTTTCCTGAATAACCTTTGGCTGGATAGTGATGATGGTTGAATCCTTCGGCACCTTGCCAGAGGTCCCCGTGGGTGTAAAGACATGATCCTTATAGTTGATACCAAATTTGACTGTGTGCTTTGGGCTTATAAAATAGTCCAGATCTATTTTGGCATTTGCATCCTTGATAGCAGAATAGAACTCGGCAAAGAAATTCCCTTGAAGTGTCCGCAGGCTCATCAAATAGTCGGTGAAAATCAGTGAAGTGTTGGCAAACAGCTTTTTACCGAAGAGATGGTTCCAGCGGACGGTCTTCGTAGTATTGCCGAACTCTAACTTGTAATTAAGGCTATTGGGATCTACGTAGGCAGCGCTGTCGAGTCCATTAAAATAGCTTAGATAGACCCGATCCTTCTCTGATATCTTGAAATTGATTTTGGCATTCATATCATAGAAGTGATAGTTGGTATTAGAAAAAGCCGGGAAAGGTTTTAGAAACAGGTTCATGTACTTACTATTGGTGCCGACATTCGTGCTTCGAGCCGAAACGATAAATGAGGCCCGGTTCTTGATGATGGGACCTTCAATTGTCAACTTGGAGGTAATGAAGCCGATGCCTCCATCCAGGTGGTATTCCTTATCGTTGCCTTCCTTCATGGTGATGTTCATTGTAGAAGACAAACGTCCCCCATATTGTGCCGGAAAACCGCCTTTTATCAGTGTCATGGTATTGATTGCGCGGGAGTTGAACGTGCTAACCAAACCGAAAAGATGGGTTGGGTTATATATTACGGCTTCATCCAATTGAATCAGATTTTGATCCGCGTTGCCCCCTCTAACATAGAAACCGGAAGTGCCTTCCAGACTGGATTGAACTCCCGGCAAGAACTGAACTACTTTCAAGACATCCACTTCTCCGAGTACCGTGGGCAACTTCCTGATAGCTCCCAGTGGTACGTTAATAACGCTGATCTGATTTTTCTCGACATTCTCATCAAGGCGCTGACCACTGGCAACCACTTCCTCCAGTTCTATAACCGTCGCCTCCAGCACCACATCCAATTTCAGGCTACTTTGCGAGCGGAGTATCCTTTCCTCGGATCTATACCCCATATAGGAGTACACTACATTTATGCTATCTGCAGCAGGCAGCGAGAGGGAGTAGAAGCCGTAGGCATTAGTTATGGTACCAGTTTCCAGAGATGGGACATAAATCGCAGCCCCCATCAGGGCTTCTCCGCTGGAAACATCCCGCACAAAACCACTGATGGTAATCCTCTGTCCCAATAGAGGGAAGGTTGTAAGTAGCATAAGAAGGATAAGTTTTATTCGCATAACATGATCTCGGTTAGGTTGCCTTATTGTTTATGGGATTGCATCAGCACCAAGTAATCCTTCACTCAAATTGTGTGCCAGAAGTCTGATCTTTGGCCTGACAGGGTGTTTTACCGAGAGCTGTAGCAGCCGGCCCCTGCAGGCTTGGGTACTTAATTGACTGCCGAAATGTCAAAAATTTGACGGTTGGTGGCAAAATCATGACACGTCCAGATAGGTGGGTCGTGCTACGCGACGCTTCCGGTGTCCTGTGCAATCTGTGAGTAGAAACGGTTGAACTCCCTCAGATAGAATCGGACAAATCCGGTATCCTCACGCCAATTGCTCCACTCCCCACTGTGAAGAAATATGATAGCGGAGTATATTGGCTTAATTTTTGAATATTGATGCAGCGATTATTTCCAATGAACTGAGGACCTTGTGCACACAGGCAACAGACGCCGCAGATATTCGATTCGTACGCAGATTACGTTCTCTTTCGTGATCGTTCTGATTATGACGGTAAATCTGATCGGCTGGACTGCTTATTACTTCGCGGCAAGATATTTTGAGGATGATCTCGGGAAAAAACTTGTTGGTATCGCTGAAACCAGCGCGGATTTGATGGACACGGAACTACTGAGCTATCTGCATCCGGGTGATGAATCCGGTCTGTTCTACCAATCTCTGCAGCATACTATCCGTCTACTCAAGAATGATTTCAGGGTGGACCGCATATATATCATAGATCATTCGCTGCGCACACTGGTGGACACAGAAAGCGGACGCACCATTGGTTCGGAACTGCCCCACCTCAAGAGTAACACCTACGAGCTCCAACAGACCCAGGCTGGAACCGTTACCCAAACGACCCTTTATCGTGGCTCGGACGGCACGTTGTATAAATCGGCGTTTGCCCCCATTCGCAACAGCTCAGGGAATGTGATCGCGATTGCCGGTGTGGATGCAAGTCCGGAATTCCTGGATATCATCGACGATCTCAAGACTACCATTCTGGTGATAAATCTGATAAGCCTGATCTTCGCATTCATCATCAGTTATTTTCTGGCAAAGGTCATCGTCCGGCCGGTGAATAAGCTGGTTGGCGCTGCAGAGCGGATCAGCGCGGGTAAGCTCAGCGAGTCGATCGCCGGGCTGCCCGGTAACGAGATCGGATACCTGGGGGATGTGTTTAACACCATGCAGGATAATATCAAGGACAAGGAAGCGACCCTGCATGAATTACGACGGGCGGCTGAGAACAGAGCTGAGAGTATCAAAACGTACAATGACTACATTCTCCAAAGCATCAATAACGGAGTGCTGACCATTGATTTAGAGGGGAGAATCACAGTACTTAACAATAAAGCGAAGCAACTGCTGCGGATCGAGGACCTGCAGTGTGTCAACGAACCGGTTTTAAAGGTCCTTCACGCCGAGCATCCAATAAGGCCTGCGATTGAGAAAAGGACAGCTAAGGCACCTGATCACGACTTTTTTGAGATCACCTTGAATTATCCAGACGGAATGAACACTGTATCGGTTCAGGTTTCTCCTCTGCTGGATGCTGCGGAACAGACGATTGGCATTAATTTTGTATTTACTGATATGACCGAATTATATGCCCTGCAAGAAAAGATCAAGGAGCAGGAACGAATGGCCTATCTGGGCCAGTTATCCGCAACGATAGCCCATGAGATTCGCAATCCGCTGAATTCGATGGCGTTATTCCTGGGAATGCTGAAACGCGAGGTGGATGATTCTTCGGATCAACAGGAAATCATCGTTAGGGTTGAAGAAGAAATCGTCCAGCTGAACGACGTCGTGAATGATTTTCTGTTGTTCGCCAAACTGCCTGAGCTGAACACGACCGGAACCGAGATAGAGAGTCTTATAGAAGAAACCTTATTCCTGGCAGAAAAGGATCTGAAGACGAAGGAGATCCAAGTCGTTAAACAGATCCCTGACAGCGAACTGATCATTACCGGTGATCCCAACCAGCTCAAGCGGGCTTTCCTGAACCTGGTCCTCAATGCCGTTGATGCCATGGATACTGGTGGAGTTCTGACGGTTTCGGCAGGGCGAGATTCAGCAGAAGCTGACCGGATAGAGATTAGTTTTCAGGATACGGGCACCGGTATCGCATCGAATGAGGTTGATGAGATATTCAAACCTTTTTACTCCACCCGCAGCCAGGGCACGGGTCTCGGACTGTCTATTGTCAGAAATATCATCCATGCTCATGGCGGCCAGGTGTCGGTTGAGAGTCGGATGGGCAGCGGTTCAACCTTTTATGTGCATTTATACGGACAAGGACATTAGCGATGGGACAAATCCTGGTTATAGATGATCACCAAAACACGCGTGATGCTTTATCTAAAATATTATCCTCCAAAGGATTGGAGCCGATAGCCAAAGAGAGTGCAGAGGAGGCTCTGGATTCCTTTGCATCCCAGGAAATAGATCTGATCATTACCGACCTAAAGCTCCCCGGGATATCCGGAATGGACCTGTTGAAACAGATTCGCAAGATCGATGACCACATCCCGGTGATCCTGATTACTGCCTATGCAACGGTAGCAACGGCTGTAGAAGCCATAAAACTGGGTGCGTACGATTATATCACCAAACCATTTTCGGTGGATGAGATCGAGATAAAGGTAGACAAGGCCTTAGCGACCCGCTATCTAACCGCCAAGAACCGCTCACTGCAGATGGAGAATGAGTATCTGAGGGAGGAAGCCCGCCTTCATTTTTCCGAGATGATCGGTCGCAGCGAGCCCATGCAGCAGATTTTCGAACTGGTGAAAAAAGTAGCACCTACCAACTCACCGGTTCTGATCACAGGTGAGAGCGGAACGGGTAAGGAGTTGATCGCGCGGGCGGTTCATTACAACAGTCCGAGGCAGGATAAACCGTTTGTCAAGGTGAGCTGTTCTACGCTGGCCGAAGGTGTGCTGGAGAGTGAGTTATTCGGTCATGAAAAAGGTGCTTTTACGGGTGCTCACCGACGCAAACCAGGCCGCTTCGAGGTGGCCGGTGAAGGGACCATTTTCCTGGATGAGATCGGAGATATTCCCCTGTCAACACAGGTGAAATTACTACGGGTGCTGCAAGAAAAAGAATTCGAGCGGGTGGGCGGTACTGAGACGCTTCGGATGAAAGCCCGGTTGATCACAGCTACAAATCATAACCTCCTCGAGGGGATAAAGGACAAGACATTCCGCGAAGACCTGTACTACCGACTGAATGTTGTCGGGATCGAGATGCCGCCCCTGAGAGACAGGAAGGATGACATTCCTCTGCTGGTCCAGCACTTTATCGAAAACTACCGGCGGGAAACGGCGAAAAAGATACGGGGGATCGATGCTGATGCCCTGGAGCTTTTGATTCATTACCCTTGGCCCGGGAATGTGCGGGAATTGGAGAACGTGATCGAACGAGCGATGGTACTCGCCCCGGGCGAGTCCATTACGATAGGAGAACTGCCGCCAAACTTCGCTCAGGAAGCAGTTGAAAGCGACGAGCAGATCCTATCGGGCAAGCAGAGATACGCCATCAAACTTCAAGAGCACGAGAAGAGACTGATCGAAACAGCCTACCGGGAAAACAATGAGAATATCTCCCAGACAGCCAAAGCGCTGGGGCTGAATCGGACTACCCTGAGATATAAAATGGAAAAATACGGACTGATCGGATAGCGATCCATGACCTGGCACCGTCCATCCTCATCCTCACGTACCATCGTACCCATCATCCTTCTGGTATGGTTCGCTTTAGGCACGAACACTCTCAATGCACAATGGAGGGAGCTGGATACTCTAAGACAGAGGATCGTCGAGACGGATGCGCGTCTTGACGATCTGGCGAGGGAGATGCGGTACCTTACAACGGACTTTGAGCAGTTGAACGACCAGATCTACCGTTACAAGCAGAAAGAGCAAGAGGGATCTGGTATCTGGCTTAATATGCAGCTGAAATCAGCCCTCAAGACAGCCAGGAAACTGGCCGATCAAATCGAGGCCGTCGAGGATAGTGTCAAGAAAGTAAGTGATGCGCAGGTAAGCCTATACAACCGGGCGCTGCCAATTATAGACCGCCGAATCCAAGCCAATCTGGAAAAGGTCGAAGCACAGACGGAGGAGAAAGAGACGGTTGCGGCCCTGATGACCATGATCAGTTCTTTGAGCGAAGAACGAGATCAGTATATGGCACGACTAATGGTAATCGGATCCGATCGATGGGATTGGAGATCGATCCAATTAAGCTCGGAAGATGACTATAACAAGATCAGATTAAAGACGATTATTCTGGTCGATGAGTACGAGAGCCTGAAAAAGGTACTCGATAATGAGTCTACTGCCTTGGAGACGGTAATTAAGCATAAGACATCGTATGAAGACATGTTGAATTTGTATCGGGTCCTGGAGGAAGACATGGATGAAGAGCAGGAGTACTTTGACCGCCATCAGATCATCGAGATGCAAAGTCGTGTATCCGCGCTGGCCGGAGATATCATCCATCGAGAGCAGGAGATCCATCGAATGGCGGAGCAGCTGGATTCCCTGACAGTGAAGATCAGCGTATTTCGGGAAGCCATAACAGGACAAGATGTCCGTCCGGACGAATAAGAGAGCGCTATGAGAACATCAGCCTTCCTCATGCCCTTTTTCATTATTGGCGTAGTGCTGGCCAGAGAGCCAGGAGCAAAGGGGACAGCTCGGATCGTCTTTGAGCCAAAAATCAAGGTGGAGTCTGAGTATCGTGATAATATTTTGCGAGCGTTGGATTCGTTAAAACTGGACGATTACCGGTTGAACCTGTATGTAGGGGCGAACCTGTCCCTGTCTTCGGAGCTCCTTGGCAATCCTTCCATCAATTATAATCATCGGCTGTATAGATACGGAGAATTCGACCGCTACAATCGGTATGAACACCTGGTGAATGCATCGCTTCTTAAGTCCTATGGGGCGATCACCCGATTGAGCATTAATGATGAATTCCGAACCCGGAACTATCCTGAATATTCTACTTGGGCGTATAGAAGGAATATCCTGGAGGGTAATCTGCATTTCCTTCTCCCCCGCCTTTTAACACCGGCGATTGGATTTCAGAGTTGGCATAAGGAATATCCGCATAATGAGGGTCTATCGGATTATTCCAGCAATCGCTTTTACTTCAGACTGGCTGGTTTGTACAAGGAAAAGACCAACTTCGCAATGAAATATGAGATCCAGGAGCACAACGGAAATATATATCCCGGCAGTAATTATGCTAATCTCCCTCAGAAGCTGGAGGGCGAACGTCACGTGGTGCAGTTTTCAGGTGACCGGATTTTTCGGGATAAACTTCTCGCAGAAGTCACATGGCGGTATGAGGACGATAAATCGGGAGGAGTAGAATGGGAGGTAGATGACGAAGAAGAGGAAGATATCGATGAAGATATCGAGGACCTGCTGGAAGAGGATTCCGATTTCAATTATTTGAAGCACCAGCTCGGAATCTCCTTCATTTACCGCCTGAGCAATCGGCTGTCTCTGTTATCCTTCACAGCGGTCCATCACAAGCGTTTCAAAGACTGGGATATCGAAGGTGAGCATTCCAGGCGCAGGGACTATACCGCTTACCAATCGACGATTTTACAATTCAAACCGGCGAATGTCTGGTCTATCGATCTCAAATATATTATCGAATACCGTCAATCCAACCTGAACACTGTCGATTACGTTGGACAATCGATCGTTCTGGGAATATCCCTCTTCAAATAAACCGCTACGACCACGACGGATCCAGGATTCAGCAGAACTGCGGTGTCAACTATTTGCCAATCGGCGTCAATATATTGACATGATTTCTTCAAGATCGTCTCCGGATTCAAGTGTAAATTGGGGAATCATCATCGTTCTCGACGGGAGCGCTTGAGGGGGATTCCCAGATACGGACCATGGCACGGCTTTTGTCCTATCTATCATGAAACCATTTTTTTACACGCTTCATCATACTGGAGTTGAACATGAAAAGATTGAATCTATTTCTACTGTTTGGTGTTCTGAGTGCTCTGTTGCTTGCCACTGGTTGTGACAAGCTCGGACTTGGACCTAAAGCCGGAACGTCGAAGAGTATGGGAAGCTTGGTCCTGAAGGCGTCTATACCAGCTTCTCTAGGCAAACAGATGAATGGTTTTCCCGTGTCCGGGGGAACCATCGATATTACGATGGCCAGGGTTAATATCGCCGATCTGGTTATCGAAGAGAATAGCGGCGACGAGAGTGAAGCAGATGACGGGGAGGTGGATGAGGACGACAATCAGGATGATGTTCAGTCAGGATTCGATGGTGAATTCGAAGGCGAAGATGGGGATGACGATGAGGATCATGAAGACGATGATGAGGATGATGTTCTCCTGCCGGGGCCCTATGCGCTGGACATCAGTGACGGTGTGGCCGAGATCGCCACAGTAGAAGTCGGGACTGGTACCTACCGCAAAGTGGATTTTTCCTTCAGTCCCTTGGTGGACTTGCCCTTTGATGGTTATTCGATCCTGATAGACGGAACGTTCACTCCCGATGGTGGGGCGGGAATGCCGTTCTCCCTGAAATCAACATATAGCGATGAAGTCCAGTGCCAGATTGCTGACAGCGGTATCACAGTGGATGCGAATATGACCGTTCCGGTAGTGGTCATTTTCGATGTCGGCAGCTGGTTGGGGGACGTTGATTTTTCCCTCGCGACCATTGTCGACAACGCCATTGCCATCAATCCGTCGGCGAACCAGAATTTGCTGACTGCCTTTGAAGCGAACCTGGCAGAGACGGTTGAAGTCGGCGAGCAGGACGAGGATGATGAGGAAGATGACGAAGAAATCGTCGAAATCCCGGACCATATACTCGCCGCGATCCTGGGCAGTTACCCGGATGCCATCGTGGATGAGGCGGAACTGGACAGTTTGGACGGCGAGGCGGTCTATCAGATCGATATCGTTTCTAGTGGTTCAGAGGTAGAGCTGACATTCCTGCCAGACGGTACCCTGGTGCAGCTGGAAGAGGAGATTTCGTCTGATGCCCTCCCCGCCGCGGTTCTGACGACTCTCACTTCAGAGTACCCTGATGGTACTATCGAGGACGCAAAAAGGATTACGAGGGGTGATGTTGTTGAATATGAGGTCGAGGTCGTATCGGGAACAATAGAATATGAAATACTCCTGGACGCAGCTGGCAATGTCCTGACTGTTGACCAGGATGAGGATATCGAAGAAGAGAATGAAGAAGAAAATGATGATGGAGATGATGACTAATCGCTTTGAACTCAGATGGTAATTGGACTGATGCCCGTCTGAGTAGAGCCCTTGCACAGGTCCTCCGTTCAAGGAGGTGCGACTACTTTTACAATCCGCAATCCGTATTGACCGGTAACTGGAATCATGAAAGGCTTGGCATTTCAGGATATCGATCTTAAACTATCATCGTAACAATACGATGTATCGGGCAAAATGGACTTAAAGACCAAGACACCACCCATCGATGAACCCTGCTGCAGTCTGGACATCAGCGGCCCGGATCAGAAACGGCTCGTATCCATGTTCGACGGGCTGGCAAATCCGGTGCGTTTCGAGATCATGAAATATCTGGTGACTCACGAGGGGTGTTTTACCGGGAACATCGTGGATATTCTGCCTCTGGCTCAATCGACCGTGTCACAGCATCTGGCAACCCTGGAAAAGACAGGTTGGATTCGCAGGGAGCCTGAAGGGGCCGCCACCAGTATTTGTCTCCGGCGCGATAACATTGCTTGGTTCCGGGAATGGGTTGGAGAGATCTTCTAGAATTTTTTTGCCACAAATAATCGTATATGTACGATAATGCACACCTGACCATCCTAAATACGCTAGCCAAAGGAATACGAAAATGGAATCTCCAGAGAATTATCGCCGATTTTTAAAAGCCTATTGGTGGGACGAACGAGACAAACTGGAACCAGACCAGAAGAGGCGAATTCCTCCTCCGGCGGCTCAAAAGCCGCATCCCAAGAACGCGATGCTGGTCGAGCTGGTGGCTCCGGAAAAGTTGGGGGTTGGAGACATGTCGCTGAGGCAAGTGATCCGGCGCAGGAAAAGCCACCGGAAGTTCAACGTCGAGTCTCTATCCCTTGAGGAACTCTCCTTCCTGCTGTGGGCGACACAGGGGGTGCGAGAAGTCACCGGTGAGGGGACCGTAGTCAAGCGGACCGTGCCATCGGCCGGGGGACGACATCCGTTTGAAACCTATCTGCTGGTAAACCGGGTGGGGGGCATTGAACCGGGACTTTACCGATATCTACCTCTGGAACATAAGATGTATCTTGTACGGGCTGATGCAGGACTGGTAGAGCAGGTCAGCCGGGGATGCCGGGAGCAATTCTTCATAGGCCAGGGAGCGGTGGTATTCCTATGGACGGTTATCCCCTACCGTTCGGAATGGCGATACCTCGTGGTGGCTCCCAAGATGATCGCTCTGGACGCCGGCCATCTCTGCCAGAACCTATATTTGGCAAGTGAAGCCGTAGGAGCCGGAACGTGCGCTATCGGGGCTTATCATCAGGACCAGCTGGATGCCCTGCTGGGGGTGGATGGCAAGGAGGAATTCGTTGTTTATGCCGCAGTGGTGGGGAAAGTAGATTGAAGGGAAGGAGTATGATATCCGTAGTAGACGAGGGGAGCAATCTGGAAGCGGGAATGCCATCCAATACGTTTTATTCATAGGAGACACCAAATGGACCAACTACGAGAAATCTCACGCCGACGCAAAGCAGCGCATGCCAAGTGGCTGAAGCATAATTCGAAAGTGTACCGGGCGTTCCTGGAGATGGAACAGGCCGCCTTCGCGGATGGTGCCCTGGTAAAGAAACACAAGGAACTGATCGCGGTAGGCATTTCGGTCGTGATGGATTGTGAATCGTGTATGCAGTGGCATATCGAGCAGGCGGTACAGGCCGGGGCATCGGAAAAAGAGGTGCTGGAAGCACTGGAGGTTGGGATTGAGATGGGTAGCGGATCGGCAACAGTTTCAACACGGTTTGCACTGGAAGTACTGGAGGAGGTGTATCCCAGTTAGGCAGGAGGATTTCCCGAACAGAATCAGACCCGGTCCATCGTCTGTTGAGGGATTGTTCCGGTTCCTTCGCTCTTCGTCCAGAAATTCTTGATTAACCTGATGGCAGGGTGTAACCTATCTGCCGGAGGAATCCTATTTTTATACACTCCAGCACAATCTGCCCATCCCCAAAGCAATTTAAAAACCCATCTGCTGCCCCCGTTGGCCGAGGCCCGGATACCAGAGGCTAGCCAATAGAAAGTGAGAGACTATGTCGAAGATAAAAACGGGTGATAAAGTAAAGGTCCATTACAGTGGAACCCTGGAAGACGGATCGGTATTCGATACGACTTCCGGGAAGGAGCCCTTTGAATTCACCATGGGGGACGGAGAAGTCATCTCGGGATTCGAGCGGGTTGTGGAAGGGATGTCGGCGGGCGACAAGCAGAGCGTGTCTCTAGATCCCGTGGATGCTTTCGGTGAGTACCATGAAGACCTGGTCCTGGAGGTCCCGCGAAAGCAGCTGCCCGAGGATATCGATCCGGAGATAGGCATGGCATTGCAGGCGAAGTCTCCGGATGGAACTGTCACCCGGATGAACGTTACGAAGGTATCAGATCACAATGTCACGCTTGACAGCAACCATCCTCTGGCAGGCAAGAAAGTAAACTTCGAAATCGAGCTGTTGTCCATCGGATAGTCCGCACGGTCCTGTGCCGGACCATTGATCCTCAATCCAAAATCCCGTGCCCAATACGGCAGATCTACCGTGCTGCCAGGTATTAGATTGTGTCCTGATCCGCAATCCGATACCTTCCCCTTATCACCCCCGAAAATCACCCATTGGGGTGATGAAGTAGTCGTCTTTTAGCAGTAATTTTGAAACGCCACCCAAAACGGTGGGATCTCACAGGATCGGGAATATGAACAAAACACTCATTGTTGCGACCACCATCCTGGCGATTGTCAGTCCGGGAAATGGCCAGGAAGCGTCAGCCCGTTGGATCATGGAACAGAACTACGAGCAGAACCGTGTTGAAGACATGGAAGCCGAGTTCGTGATGAAGCTGATCCATCCCAAGGGGCACGAGCGGATTCGGCAGGTAGTGTTGTATGCCAAGACTAATGCGGACGGATTAGACAAATCTCTGATCCGGTTCATGTCCCCAGCGGACGTACGGGGCGTGGGATTGCTCTCCATCGATACTCCAGAACGGGAAAACCAGTGGCTGTATTTACCAGCCTTGCAGCGGGTGAGACGAATTTCCTCCAGCCAGAAGTCGGACAGTTTCATGAGCTCAGACTTCTCGTATGAGGATCTCGAGAGCCGGGAACTGGAGGATTACGAATACACCCTGAGCGGCGTGGAGGAACTGGATGGTATTGCATGCTACAGGATCCAGGCACAACCCATTGAACGTCTCAAGCAGACCGGAACAACCTATAGCCGATTGGAGATGTGGATCGAGAAGGAACATTTCCTGGCAGTGAAAGTGAATCTATACGATCTGAAAAGTGCGCTATTGAAGACCATGAAGCTGCATGATATCCGGCAGATCGAGGGCAGTGAAAAATGGCGGGGTTACGTCATTGAGATGCAGAATGTGAAGACCGGGCATCGGACCGAACTGCGGTATGCAAGCATCAAACTTAATTCAGGATTGGAGGATGATCTCTTCACCGAGAGGACCCTAACACAATTCAGATAGAATCCCTCCATTTCTGAAGCCAGATGACGTACTCACGACTCAACAGCTATAGGAATATAACCTGATGAAATTCAACAAACTGGCGGACTGGCTGTTACGGTATCCATTCCTGTGGATCGGCTTTATACTCATAGCCACGGTGATCCTGGGATCATTTGCCAGGAACGTAAGGCCGGATTTCACTTTAGAGCAGTTCTATCCACGGAATGATCCGGAGGTTGAGTACTTCCGCTGGTTCAAGGAGGAGTTCGAACCGGACGACAACATCTTCATGATCGGATTCCAACGGGATGACCTGTGGACCAATGTGCAGGTTTGGCAGGACATCGACGCTATGAGCACCCGGTTCGAAGAGATCGAGGGCGTAACGGAAGTGATCAGCCTGACCACGTGGGAGGATATCCGGGGAGCTCAAGGAGAGCTGATTGTTGAGCAAATCGTGGAGCAGTTGCCAACGAGTCCAGCAGAGCTTGCGAGGCTAAAAGAGCGGGTTCTAGATGATCCCCTGCTGGGTCAATTCCTGATCTCCACAGACGGAAGATCGACGGCTATTTTCGTGGAAATCGACAGCCAGAGCCAGACGTACGAAAGCCGGGCGGCGGTAATCCGGGAGCTGCAGGCGATCACCGGTGAATACACGGACTACGACTTCCACTACAGCGGTGTGCCCTATATCCGCAACACATACGTCGACCTGATGCAGGCAGAACAGTTCCGGGCAAACAGTCTGGTGGCACCCCTGGCAATTATCTTCTTGTTCCTGGCCTTCCGCAATGTACGGGGCATCCTGCTGCCGCTGGCGGTGATCATCATGAGCGTGATCTGGGCGGTAGGCTGGATGGGATTGTTCAGGGTCAATTTCGACATGATGACAACGATCATGCCCTCAATCCTGATCGTGGTGGGATTGGCGGACAGTATCCACCTGATGCTCAAGTACCATGAGGAGCGGGACAGCGGCAAGGATCGCAAGACAGCGCTGCGGGCGACGATCGAGAAGCTGGGCATGGCGACATTCATGACCAGCCTGACCACGGCGGTGGGATTCGCAGCCCTGATCAGTGCCAGTATCGTCCCAATGCGCAATTTCGGGACGTTCACCGCGTTGGGAGTGCTCGGGGCGTTCGTGATATCGATCATCTTCCTGACGTTGACCATGATGTACCTGAAACCACTCCGGAAGGACCGGGGAGGAGCACCCAAGACCGGTCTGGTTGAACGGTGGCTGCAGCAATGTCAACGGGTAACGGAACAAAAGCCAAAGATGATCCTGGCAACCGGAGTCCTGGTGATCGGGGTGGTGGGTCTGGGAATCCTGCGGATCGACATCGACACGCATATGATCGAGGACGTGAGCGAGAGCTCGCAGGTGATCCAGGATCTACGCTTCTTCGAATCGGAGATGAGCGGTGTAGTAACCATGGAGATCATCCTGACCGGTTCCGAGCTAGGAGCAGCCAAGAGTCCAAAGATGCTTTCGGCGGCAGAGAATCTGGAGGGATACCTTCGTGGCGTTGAGGGAATCAAATCGGTGCTGTCGCCAGCCCTGATCATCAAGGACCTGAACCAGGCGATGCATGATGGAGATCCCACATTTTACACCATACCGGACAGTCAGGAGTTGATCGCCCAGTACCTGTTGCTGGCATCGCTATCGGGGAAAGACCCGTTCGAGAATTACATCACTTACGATGAGACAAGGTGCCGGGTGACGGCCCGGATGCTGGACGTGGGCTCCAAGAAGTCGGCGGTAATCCTGGCGGGTCTGAAAACTTTCATCGGGGACAACCTGCCCCCGGAGTACGATGTGCGTGTGACGGGCACGACGAAGCTTATTCAAAGCGTGAACCGGCAAGTGAGTTACGACCTGGTGAGCAGCCTGGCGTTGGCATTTGGGATCGTATCCATACTCATGGCGCTGCTGTTCCGTTCGCTGCGATGGGTAGTGTTGAGTCTGATACCAAACGTGGTACCGCTGTTGATCATCGCCGGGACCATGGGGTACCTGGGTATTCGGTTACGATCAACCACGGCGGCGGTCTTCAGCGTGGCATTCGGCATCGCAGTGGATGACACAATCCATTTCCTGTCTCGAATCAAGCTGGAGTTGAACGAGGGCTATTCGCTGGAGGAAGCCTCGCGCAATTCGCTACTCTATACGGGGAAGGCTATCGTGCTCACCTCGTTGCTGTTAATAGTGGGTTTCGGAATCCTGCTAATCTCGGATTTTCGGTCCTCGTTCGAGTTCGGTCTGCTATCCGTACTTACAATCCTGTCGGCATTATTGGCGGACCTGTACCTGCTGCCGGTGCTGATTCGTAGGTATGGTTGGAGCAAGAAGTGAGCGAGCTTATCCCAGCCGCCGATTGAACTTGCGTAACATCAAGATCAGCCAGAAGGCGTGGATAACTAATCCTGCAGTTATCAGTAGGACCTGGATCCATGGGACCGGGTGAGGCTCAATAAACAGCTTGGCGACCCAGTAGGGTGGGAGCACACCGGCCAGATATTGAAATGGGACAGGGATAAATAAGGCAGCCAAGGGTGCCAGGAAGGCGGTGCCCATGCCCTTGCCCAAGGCCAAACCCTCCACTTTATTGCCGGCAAAACCGGCCAGAAAGAGGGCCACGATGGGGGCTTCCAGTGCCGCCAGCAGTGCGGCTGGCAAAATGTGCAGGAGGGAAAAGGGTACGAGTCCGATCACCGCCACCAAGACAAAAGCCATGGCAAAACTCAGCAGAACCGGGAGGCCCATGCGGTACGACAGGAAGCCCGTCTTCCCCAAGGGGGTAACCGAGATGTATTCCAGGATATTCTCGTCGCGCTCGTCCAACAGCATAAAGCCGATGACCCAGCCGTACATCATGGGGGCCAGCATGAAGAAGAAGCTGGTGATGAGGGGGTAATAGGGGCTCAGGTCAAAATTCAGGTGATCCATCAACAGGCCGGAGAGGAAGGGTACCAGGAAGCGCATCAGGATGGCCACCAGCACCGGCAGGCAGGTGATGAGGAGCAGCATTGGATCACGCACCAGATTGCGGACATCCAAGCGCAGGAGTGCCAGGGTACGGCTCATCGTTTAACCTCCGTCCATTCCAGTACATAGCGGGGATACCAGCGGGACGCCCACAGCCAGGCGCCGGCAATCCAGGCCAGCAGCAGTACCAGGGAGAGGATACGCTCCCACAGTGGGTAGACTTCTGGCCGGAAGGCCATGGCGATCACAACCAGACAGGGCTGGGTGGGAAACAGCCAGAGCAACACGGAATCGAATATATTTAGGAAACCTAGCAGGGGCAGGGACAGCATGGCAACCGCCAAACCGGCACTGAATAGATAGATGTTGAGTACCTTGAACCGGGAAACGAAGGCGAGTCCCAGGGAAACGAAAAGGACCGATGTAAGGGTGGAGCCAATAAACAACGCCAGAATGTTGAAGGTCGGCCCGATGGCGAACAGGGCAATGGCCATACTGGTGGCCACGGCCAGGGTCGTCAGGGACATGACCTTGGACAGTAAATAATCACGGACACGCAAGGGTGTGATAAACAAGGCCTGCTGGGTACCGTCGGCGCGCTCCAGCAGCACAATGGCGCCGATGAAATAGAAGCCGGCGATGGCTGGATCGGTGAAGATGACCAGGGGGAGCAGTAAATCGCGGGCGGAATCGGGCAGCACCCGCAAGATGATCACGTAGAGGATAGCCAGAACCAGGTAGACGTAGTAAAAGCCGTGACGGAACTGCAGGCGTAGGTCATTCCTGAAGGCAGCGGTGAACCGAGGCAAGAGCAGGGAAGTTGCTGGGGCCAGTAGCTTCATGACAACCGCTGTCCGGTGACCTCGATGAACACGTCTTCCAGGCTTGCTTCGAGGGAATGGATGGTACGCACTTCATGTTCGCGGATCAGCTCCAGGAAGTCCCCGTTGGATCCAAGGTTCGTCAAGTCGAAATCGCGGGTGCTTGTGGTACCGTCATCCACGAATTCCACCCGTACCACGTGTCGTCCACTGTGGATCATCAGTTCGTGAGGCGCATCGACCATGACGATCCGACCATCCACGATGAAGGCTACGCGGTCGCACAGCTCGGTGGCGGCGCTCATATCATGGGTGGTAAGGAAAACGGTGCGGCCAGCTGCTTTCTCATTCAAAATGATGTCTTTAACGCGGCGGGCGTTGACGGGATCCTGGCCTGAGGTGGGTTCATCTAGGAACAGAATTTCCGGCTCGTTGAGCAAAGAACGGCAGAAATTGAGGCGCATCTGCATACCCTTGGAATAGTGAGCCACGCGGGTGTCGGCATCGGTGGACAAACCTACCATATCAAGGAGGGCACGGGGATCGGCGGTGCGGCCGGAGTAAAGGGACGCGAAGAAAGCCAGGTTCTCAGCCCCGGTAAGCCGGGAATACACGTTGGGGAACTCAAAGGACACACCAATGGATTCATAATAGTCGCTGGTGTGGTCCGCCAAGTCCTTCCCCATCACCTTGACCGAACCGTGGTAGCCGTGAAGGATACCGATGAGGACTTTCTGGGTGGTGCTCTTCCCCGCCCCGGAAGGGCCAAGAAAGCCGAATATCTCTCCCCTTTCAATGGTAAAACTCAAATCCTGCACGGCTTCGCTATGTGCGCGGGGATAGGTGAAGTGGAGGTCCTGGACTTCGATCATTTGAATATCCTATACAATAACCAAGGCATCAGTCAGACTATCTATGAGGAGATCCATAATTTCATGATAACGGTCACCTATGAGCTCGCGCTGCAGGGCAAGAGCCAAAATTGCCCGGATCAGCCCGGCCATCACCAACGGATCCCCGGGAACTATTATGTTTTCTTGCTGCCAACCGGCAAGCAGGTGACCGAAGAAGGCGTCATCGTCTTCCTGGTTGGCGTGAAGTTTTGCCTCCGGTATCTTGCGGAACAAGGCTTGCGATTCTTCAGGATCGGCCAGAATACGTAAAACGGGATGCGTCTCCAGCAGTTGGAAGGCCTTGCTCAGAAAATGTTTGAACATCGCCTTGGGATCGTCCCGCAATTGTTCCAGCTCGGCGACCAGATCGGACCTGATCTCGGTCTCAATTTCCTCGAACATGGCGAGGAACAGAGCTTCCTTGGACTCGAAAAACAGGTAGAATGATCCTTTGGCTATGCCTACGGACCGGCATATTTCTGCCACATTGGCTTTTCGAAAGCCGAAGCGGCTGAAGTTTTCTCGGCCGACATCCAGCAACCTGCGTCGGATCGTTTCGCGTTCTGTTCTACTGAATGCCTTGGGCATGGTATGACTCTATGACCGTATTGGTTATACGGTCATATGTTATCAAAATTACACGCGCGAGTAAAGCTAAAAAAACACCCCGGGTTTTCCCCGCCGATCAGTCCGTCTGGACGATGACGATCTTCAAACCACCGAGGCCGCCGGCGATGAACAGGACATCGCTGCGGTAGGCGACGTGGTTCACCGACTGAAAGTCGTCAAAGCGGAATTTGCCCACCAGCTGCAGATTATCTACGTCGCAACCCTTGGAGTCGAAATTGGTCTCGGATAGAGCTACGTAAACCCCCGCTTCGCCATTGGACATGAAGAGAGTCTTTTTGTAGGTGGTAGCGGCATTGGTGACGGTCACGGAGGCATCGAGACCGGCCACGACCGGCTGCGTGATTTGTTCGATCACGGTTCCGGTCTCCAGGCAGACGATCTGGGTACCGCCATCGCCGACACCGAGGATGGCCTTGCTGCGGTTGATCTCTATGGTGGACTTGGAGAAGGGTATGGTGGCCCCGGTGAGGATGTAGTCGTGGACGAGATTGCCGGTGTTGCGATTGAAGGTGAGGAGGCGTGTGGGAGTTCCTGCCACGACACCTACATCCTGATCGTCAGCGCTGACGCCACGGGCGTCATCCGCCTCGAAGGAATATTGCTGCTCAAGGGATCCGGTACTGAGGACCGTCACAACGCCGCCATCGGCACCGGAGGTGACATAGACGTAGTTGCCGGCAACTTCGACATCGGTGCCGGCATAGCTGGGCAGATCGATGGTTGAAACATCATCGGTGAGCAGACCGCTTTTCAGGGTAACCACTTCCAGGACCGCGGGGGAATCGAAACCAGGGCGTTCAGTGGCAGAGGCGAGATACAGGGCGCCACCCTGTTCGGTAAGGCCACTCACATCAGTATCGGTAAAGATAGCGGAAGAGACCAACTGGGGGCTGGTAATATCGCTGATATCGAAAACATCCACGCCCCCGAGAAACGTCTCACCGCGCATGTTGTAGCTAACGTAAGCTTTCTGTCCTTTGATGTTCACATCGGTGGCCTGAAGTACCTGGCCGTCATATTCCGGGGGGGCTACTTCAGCAACCAGCGTCAGAACAATGCTATCCGCAGGAGCTTTGCGGAGGGATGCAGCCGCCACCCCCTGCGTATCGATGGGGACCGTCTCGTTCGTGTAATCGACCCGTTCTGACAATGATCCCGGATCGTTGTCGATGACGATCCGCTCGTCTTCCTGCTGCTCGAGGCAAGCGACAACAAGAAGGATAGAAGCTGCGGCAGGTAGCCATACGGTGGAGCGGTACTTATTCGATGAAGGTCGTTCCCTCGCATTACAATCGGTCAACATATCATCCTCCAAATCGTTGCAGGAATTCTAGGAGAAGTTACCGCTGCCCGGTGCAGAGTGTCTACATCAAGCGCATGGTTATGGGGTACGTGAAAAGAAGGATTATCCCCCGGGATAAGAAAATATGCCCGGCCGAATCCTAATCGGATGCGCTGCGGATGATTTGGCCCGATTCCATCTTGATGAGAAATGTTTCCAGAACTTGGTTGAAATACGCGGGCTCCTCAATGAACGGGCTATGCCCACTATTTTCAAAAATAACCAGTTCTGAGTTAGGGATTCTTTCATGGAGCTGCCGGTTCATGATGACAGGGGTCTGGGGATCGTACTGACCGACGCAGATAAGGACCGGGAGGCCCAGTTGATTGAGTTGGGGAAAATAATCCAGCTTTGCTCTCCGGACCTGATCGAACCAGTTGCTGCGGGCCGGCAGTGGACGGCGGCGATCCCCCCGGTTGACTGACAGGGGGGAGACATACTGCCGGTCCACGCAGGAAGCCTGATCCACCAGGTGGTCGAGACGCTTGTGGATGGCCAGATTGCCAAGTCCCAAGGCGATGCGTGTGCCCCACACCAAGCACTTCCAGTATTCACGGTCGCGCCACCATTTCCAGTTTTGGGGCAAGCCCCATCTACGGACGGCGGGCCAGCCGGACATGCTGCCCACCAGGACCAGTTCGCGAACCCGGTCCTGATGTTCGATAGCGAAGGCCAGGGCGCAGAAACTGCTCATGCTGTGGCCGGCGAAATCAATGGGACCTGCAATATCGAAGTAGGCCAGCGTTTCGGAGGTGCAGTTGAGCATTTCGCCCATGGTGACTGCGGGCGCCCGGGTGGAGTGGTAGGCACCGGGGGGATCGAAAGTGATCACCGACCGCCCTAGGCCGAGGAGTATATCCGCAAGGAGATTGTCCGCCATGGAGCCGCCTGAGGCGTGTGGATAAGGCATGAGGAAAACGGGTTTCCCCTCCCCCAACCGGTAGACGGCCAGTCCGTTGATATTGGCGGTGGGCTCCATGGATAGCACCGGAACGAGGGTGGATGATACCACCAGCATGAGACCGTAGAAAAGCTTATTCATATGCCGATCGTTCTACCCCCAGCACATACGTTGTCGAGAGGCCGGAACTCCATTCAGGCCAAGCTGATCCAGAGTTCATCACCATCCAGCTGGTTGGGATAAATCTTCAGGGGTCCACCGGCGGGGCCCTTGGTGATCTTCCCTGCAAGGTTGAAATGAGATTTCCCCGAGATGCACTGCACCCGGTGCTGGTCATGGCGGTAGTCGAGTTCCTTCCCATTGTGGGTACAGCGATTGGCGTAGGTGGTGTAGATCTGCTCGGCGGAATGCACAACGAGTAATCGCTCCCTGGAGCCGTTCCCAAGTTCCAACCTGACGGCCCCTCCAACCGATTGGAGGTCAGGTAGGGCGGAAAGGGAAACGATCACCAGATCAGCCTCGCGGCGATAGCTGTCAGTAGGGGCCAGGGGTGCGGTAGCCACGGCCGAGCAGCCACCAAACACAATGCTCCCGGCGCACGCGGCCAAGACCGAGGTTCCGGCCAGTTTCATGAATTCATTACGGCTGATAGTATTACTGTTCATGATTCTCTCCGTTGGTTTTGCACACCGATACGTCAGGCAGATGGTGCCCTATCCGGCAGGTTATCAAGAATCCGCGCCGCATAATCCCTGGCCCGGTCCAATTCGCCCGGATATAGGGGTCCTTCGCGGCCCTCCACGTGGAAGGTTTCAGGAGACACGACGCGTTTGCCGTGGAGCTTGCGAGCAAGTTTTTTTGCAGCGGTAAAGCGAGCCTGGAATGGCGACATCCGATAGGAGGTATCGAAAGCGGCCACGGGCGTTCCATTAAGAATCCGGCGGGGTAATGTATCAAGGAATGGACGCACGGTCTCAGGCAGGTTCATCTTGTGGGTGGGAGTTCCGGCAACGACCAAGTCGGCGGCGGTCAACTCTCCAACGGTGACTTGGTCCATGCCGACGACCAGGGTTGGACCATGGGATTTCAGCACGGTACCGACAGTCTCGGCCACCAGCTGAGTGTGACCGAATTTCGAGAAGTAAATCACCAGGGAATTCATGCGAATATACTCCTATACCTTGTCGGTTAACCGTTGACCGGACTGAAGGGCATGCAAGACGAAATCAGCGACATGTCTGGCGGACATCCAGGTCTTACCTGCTTCGTTGGCGGAAGACGCGATGCCCAAGTAGATATTCATGAGCAATCCGGCGGTAGCTTCTGAATCCATATCGCGAAAGGTTCCCTGGGACATGCCCAAGGCAAGGATATCCTTCCCCACCAGCTGGAACATGGGCAGATAAGCCTGATACATGACCTGCTTGAACTCGGGATCGGGACCGTAGATATTGTTGACCATGACGCGGCCCTGCGCCAGATACTGTTCCACGAAGTTGAATCCGGCCTCGAAGAAGCGTCGCAGACGACCGGGAGCATCGGAGACTGTGATCACATGTCGGGTGATGTACTCCAGATGCAGCCGGGCAGTTTCCTCGATCAATGCCAGCATTAGTGCCCGTTTGCTTTCGAAGTAGTTATAGATGGTGCCCTTGGCGAAGCCGGCAGCCTGTGATATATGGTTAATATTGGCATTCTCATACCCGAAGCGGGCGAACTCATCTATGGCAGATTGGAGGAGGAGTTGACGAGTCTCCCCCTGGATCTGCTGGCGTTGAGTGGTTTTATGTCGCGGCATGCTTACTTTCTCCTTTAATGTGGGTGACTGCCCACCCATATTAATAAATCATGCTTCCGAAATCAAGGAAATTTTACCGAACGGCTAATAACTGCGCACTTCCTTCTGGGCAAACCCCTGAATATTATTTTGAAAACCTACAACCGGTGGTGGTATCTTTCCCGCCTTGTACATGGAAACCAACTATCACAACTGAGATGGACTGAAAGACGCGACATGAATCCTCTTCCCCACGCCCTGAAGAAACTACTGTTGCCCACATTGCTCCTGCATCTGGTCACCCTGCCGATGCTGAAAGGCCAGATGACATCCCCTATTGATACACTGCTGTTCATTACCTTTCCAGCGGATTCGGATTCGGTGGCGGTCTCAATCATGCGGTTCGGGGCATTGAGCCTGGACACGGCGGCCACTGTGACGGTGCGGGGAGAGGCCAGGAAGATCTATCCCAGCGGCGCAGTAACGGGATTGGTGTCGCTGGAGCCTGGATGGAACCTGATCCCCTTTGAGTTCGCAGCCGAAGCCGACACCCAGTTCTACCAGCGGAAGGTCTATCGCATTCCACCAGCGGAGACGCTGCCGGACCGCCCGGTACGGATCCTTAAGGAGACTGTCCGACCATCCCGGAACGCGGTCTACTACGGGGAAGATGAGATCGTAGTGCGCTTCCAGGGTAGTCCCGGGTGCAAGGCGTGGTTCAAAATTCCACGCCTGACGCGAGGGCGATTGTCGATGGCGGAGCTGTCACCGGATAAAGCCGGTGGCCTGGCTGGGGTATACGAAGGCGTGTACCGGCTGAAGCCGGATGACAAGTGCCGGAAGGAGCGGGTGATATTCGGCCTGGGAAACAAGAAAAAGCGTTCCCGGGGCCGGATCACGGTGGACCTGACAGGCCAGCCGCTGCTGCTGGAGACGAAGAACGGATCCAACGTGGTGTTCTACCGGCCTTGGGGAGAGATCTTCATGGACCTACCGGCGGGAGTTACGCTTCGGGCGGTAGCGGACCTGGGGAACTGGTGGAAGGTGGCGGTCTCGGAGCACCGCACCGGGTACATATTGAAATATTCGGCCCAGCCGCTGCCACAGGGACGAGCGTGGCTCAAAGCGCGGTTGAACGGTGTGGAGATGGTGGCTGACAGCAACTGGATGAACCTGAACTTCAGCACATCCGACCAGATCCCGTTTCAGATCGTGCA
Source organism: Fidelibacterota bacterium (assembly GCA_042568495.1). Lineage (GTDB taxonomy): Bacteria > Fidelibacterota > Marinisomatia > SCGC-AAA003-L08 > TS1B11. The sequence continues at coordinate 111,838 of JBHPIW010000004.1, forward strand.
GCGCACCGAGCCCGAGATGCTTTCGGTGTACCTGCACCGGGCGACTTTCCATGATGAATGGACGCGCTATCCCGACAGCACCGATCTGATCGACCACATTTTCTGGCAGCAGGTTGCAGACGACGTCGTGCGTTTCGACATCTATCTCAACACTGCTCAGCAGTGGGGATTCAAGGGGTATTACGAGAGCGGTATGTTCAAGCTGGCCATCCGTCAACCGCCGGTGATCGAGCGGGAGCGGCCGTTCGCGAACCTGATCATCGCCCTGGACCCGGGCCACGGCGGGAAGGAATGGGGTGCGGTGGGTCCCACGGGACTGAAGGAAAAGGATATCAACCTGACGTACACCAACTATCTGGCGGAGCTGCTGGAAGCAGCGGGAGCGGAAGTGCACATCACACGACCCTTTGACACCACCATGACCCTGCGGTCGCGGGTGGACAAGGCCCGGGAAGTGAAGGCCCACATCCTGGTGTGGCTGCACAACAATTCGGTAGGCTGGACCCGGGAGCCGGAGGAGATCGACGGGACCAGTATGTTCTACACCCATCTGCAGGGGTGGCCCTTCGCCCGTGCGGTGTATTGGCGGTTGCTGGACCTGGACCTGACCCCGGTAGGAACGGTGCACCGGAGTTACTACGTGCTGCGGCAGCCGGATCCGGTGGTATTCCTGGTGGAGGGGGCATTCCTCTCCCACCCCGGGGACGAGATGTTCCTGCTGAATGACGCCAACCTGAAGCGGCTGGCGCAAGCGGTGTACCAAGGGATGGAGGATTATCTGAAGACCTTGGCGGAGTATTCACCCTAACATATTATAGATATTAACTTCATCTACGGATTACATGTGATGCCCTACCAACTGTAGCCCGTTATTTATATCCTGAGTCCGACAATTCCCGGAGGACTATCATGCGACGCGATTCCTTTCTTAAAGCGACTTTGCTGGGGGCAGCTTCCCTGGCGGGGGGCATCCTGTCGCCCATCAGGGGCGCACTATCCAAAGAGCCGCAAACCGAGCTGACGATGGACCACGAGCAGCTGCAGGCCCGCAACCAGAACCGCTCCACGGTGGTGAGCAGAAACGGCATGGCCTGCACCGCCCAGCCGCTGGCGAGCATGGCGGGGATTGACATCCTGAGGCGGGGCGGCAACGCCATCGATGCGGCCATCTGCGCCAACGCGACCCTGAGCGTGGTGGAGCCGATGAGCTGTGGACCAGGGGGCGATCTCTTCGCCATTGTGTGGATCGAGAAGGACCGCCAGCTCTACGGTTTGAATGCCAGCGGCCGCTCGCCCTATAACTGGTCCCTGGAGGACGCCCAGGCAATGGGACTGACGGCAATACCCGAGTTCAGTCCCCTGTCGTGGAGCGTACCGGGCTGCGTGAGCGGGTGGCAAGCCCTGCTGGACCGCTTCGGCACCCTGGATTTCAAGGATGTGCTGGAGACTCCCATACACCACGCCCGGGAAGGCTTCCCCGTATCGCCGGTGATTGCCCGGTCGTGGAGCGGGATCGACGCCAAGCAGCACCCCGATGGGGTGGAGGTCAACGCGCGGCTCTTCCCCACCTTCGCACCGGATGGAAGTGCGCCCCGGTTCGGAGACATCTTCCGTAATCCCGGCATCGCCGACTTCTTTGAGATCATCGCCAAAGGCGGGGGTGATGAGTTCTACCAGGGTGAGATCGCGGGGCGGATCGTACGCTTTTCGGAGGCCAACGGCGGCCGGTTCACCAAGCGGGATTTCCAGGACCACACGGTGGACTGGATCGATCCGGTGAGCACCAATTACCGGGGATACGACGTGTGGGAGCTCCCGCCCAACGGGCAGGGGATCGCCACGCTGCAGATCCTGAACCTGCTGGAGCATTTCGACATCGGCTCCCTGGAACCCAACTCGGCGGAGCAGCTGCATCTTTTCATCGAGGCCAAGAAGCTGGCCTTCGAGGACCGGGCGGTGTACTACGCGGATATGGACTTCGCCCCCGTACCGCTGCAGGAGCTCATTTCCAAGAGCTACGCAAAGGAGCGGGTGAAGCTGATCAATCGCAAGCGGGCCGCCGGCAATGTGCAGCCGGGAATGCTCAACACCAAAGCGGACACCACCTACCTGACGACGGCGGACAGTGAGGGTAACATGGTATCGCTGATCCAGTCCACCTATTACGGCTTCGGCTCGAAGTACGTGCCGGACGGGCTGGGTTTCGCCCTGCAGAACCGGGGCCTGCTGTTCGCCTTGGATCCCAGCCATCTCAACAAGCTGGAGCCCCACAAGCGGCCGTTCCACACCATCATTCCCGGCTTCGTCACCAAGGACGGTGTGCCCACCTTCGCGTTCGGTGTCATGGGCGGTGGTTTCCAGCCCCAGGGCCAGGCGCAGGTGCTGATGAATATCATCGACTATGGGATGTCGGTGCAGCAGGCAGGCGACCGGCCGCGGGTAGCGCACTACGAGAGCTCTCAGCCGACGGGCACCAGGATGGAAGGACCGGGGATGGTGATCCCGGAACGGGGCATCTCAGAAAAGGTGCTGGCCAAGCTGGCCAGAATGGGACACCACATCAGCAGCGGAGTGGGAGTCCACGGCGGTTACCAGGGCATCTGGCGCAAGGATGAACCAAGGCGTTATTTCGGGGCTTCGGAATCGCGCAAGGACGGGGTGGCGCTGGGGTACTAGGTCGAGTCGCCACTGCAGCCAGCTGCCAGAGATTACACTTACTGCGACGAAGGTGAAACTTTTCGTCCGCTTCCATCGTCTAAATCCAACAAGGCCGATCCTACAATCAATATATGGCACAGGAGCGAGACGATGAAGATCCAAGGCATACCGAAGTACGCATTCACCATGCTTATCATCGCTGTAGTGGCGTGCGCACCCCAGGAAGTAACTGTTAATGGCGAGCTGACTTCGAACCAGATCAAGGAATTTACCGATGAACTCATCGATAAACTGGTAGCCGGTAACGAGTTCTCGGGATCGGTTCTGATCGCCAAGGACAGAGAGGCAATCTACACACGGGCGGCAGGGGAAGCCTCCCAGCGGTACGGAGTAGAGAACCGGATAGACACTAAGTTCAACCTGGGCTCCATGAACAAGATGCTTACGGGGGTGGCCATCATGCAGCTGGCGCAGGAAGGGAAACTATCGGTGGAGGACGCGATAGGCAAACACCTGCCAGACTATCCCAACGAGGCGGTGCGTGCGAAAGTGACCATCCATCATCTGCTGACACATACATCGGGGATGGGAATGTACTGGCGGGAGCTGTTCGAGGACCCGTACTGGATCATGCGCAAGACGACGGAGGACTTCGCGGAGCTGACCTACGAACAGCCGCTGGCCTTCGAGCCGGGGGAACAGTTCCAGTACAGCAACTGCGGGCCAATCGTGGTTGGACTGCTCATCGAGAAGATATCGGGCCAGAGCTACGACGACTACATTCGGGAGCATGTGACGAGTCCGACGGGGATGGAAAACACCGACACCTACGACCTGACTAAACCTGTGCCCAACCTCGCGACAGGTTATACCCGAATGAACCTCATGGGCGAGCCCCAGGAAGAGCTGCTGGAGAATTACTTTATCACCCCCTCCAAGGGTGGCCCGGCGGGAGGGGGCTATTCCACGGTGGAGGACCTGTTGCGCTTTGCCAATGCCCTGCAGGGGAACCTGCTGCTGGACCAAGCTCACGTGGAGCTGCTGACCACCGGGAAAGTGGAGCGGAACCCGGAGAAGAAATACGCCTACTATTTCGAAGAGGAGCTGATCAACGGGCACCGGGTGATCGGCCACGGCGGCGGGGCGGCAGGAATCAATTCGGACCTGCGAATCTACACGGACCTGGGTTACACTGTGGCAGTAATGACCAATTATGATCCCCCGGCAGCGCAAAAGGTGGCGGGGAAACTGAAGGAGCTGTTGACAGGGAGCGGTTCTGATTAATCACACGATCCAGGCAATTCAATAAAGTAGATGGCTGTTCCCCACGGAATAATCCAGGTACATGGGTGACACTTTGACAATATCTAACAGGTAAGCGCCGGGCTAGAAGCGGAGGGCCAGGTGGAGGGTGGCGGTCTGGCGGCGGAAGTCGAGTTCGGGGGTCATGCTGAGACTGAGGGTCTGGCCGTACTTGAAGCGGATCCGGTCGCGTTTTTCCTCTATAACCTTGATACCATGCACCAGATCATAGGCGATATCGGCGACGATGATGGCACCACCCAGGAGCATCATGGCCACACCCGTGCCACCACCTGGCTTGCGGAAGAGCTCGTTGAGGTGGTAGGTGGTATCTGCGCCGGTCATCTCGGCGGGGATCTTCTCGAAGCGGCGTTCGCGGTCTTTATCGCCTGGATTGAGGACCATTAGGTCGAAGTCGGACTCGGGGAAGTCACCTTCGTCAACGACCATGGCGCCGGAGACCATTGTGACCACTCCCAGGGTAGCAGTACCCAGAATGAGCCAGCCGGTGCGTTTCTCGCCGGCGTAGAAGTGGATCATGCCGGGAACGGGGATAGCGGACATGACCAGTCCCACGGTGAGGCGGTGGTTCATATCCTGGTATTCCTCGAAGGTCATGTCAGGGGGCAGGGGCAGCAGGGGCGCTTCGTTGAGAATATCGCCGCCGGACTGGGCGGACAGGGCACCAATGCTGAACAGGATCAGCATGAGGAGCATGACTGTTCTATGGACAGGGGCTTTCACGGTATCATTCGAGAAAGTAACACTGGAATATGAGGCGAAAATGGTGGTGATGCAACTGATTAACGCAAGCTTGGCACACTTCGTCGGGATCGCCCATTATCGTGGAATAGCCGAACATCGCATGCTGAAGTTGACATCGTAACAATACGATGATAAATTCATTATCGTAAAATAACGATATTATTAACTCTTGAACGCTCTGAGAGATTAGGTCCTCTGTTGAATCTACCATTGTATACATGAATCGGCCATCCCGGCCGCATCCAAATCCTCTGGGAAAAGGTAGACACGAATATCATTACTATTATTGAACAAGGAGCCAAAGAAACCTGATGAGCAGCAACACCCTCACCGAAATAAATGACCTGGAGAGCCCTTTGACGAGCTACCCGAAGGAAACCATGGATCCCAACAACTGGGATGAGATCAGGGAATTGGGACACCGGATGGTTGACGATATGCTGACCTACCTGGAGAATGCCCGTAAGATCTCGCACTGGAAACCGATTCCGGCGGAAGCCAAATCATTTTTCAAGCAGCCGATCCCCAAGCAGCCTGTGCCGGTGGAGGAGGTCTACCATGATTTCAAGGAATTCATTCTGCCCTATCCATTCGGCAACACCCACCCCCGCTTCTGGGGTTGGATTGCCGGCACCGGAACACCGATAGGAATGCTGGCGGAAATGCTCGCGGCAGGGATGAACACCAACAACGTGGGTTTTGATCAGATCGCATTTCGCGTGGAACAGCAGGTCATCGAGTGGTTCAAGGAGCTGTTCGGTTTCCCGGACTCCGCCAGCGGGCTGCTTCTGACCGGCAGCTCCATGGCCAATCTCACAGGCCTGGCGGTTGCCCGCAATGCCCAGGCCACTGTCGACCTGCGGCTTTTGGGTCTTCAGGCCGAATCCGCCCCGTTGATCTTTTACGCCTCGTCTGAGACACACTCATCGGTCTTCAAGGCCATCGAATTCCTGGGGCTCGGATCAGCATCACTGCGGGTTATACCGGTAACCGATCAGTACCGGATCGATGTTGAGGTCCTCAAACAGTCCATTCAGGAGGATCGCTCGGCGGGGCGAACACCTGCGGTCATCATCGCCAACGCCGGTACGGTGAACACCGCTGCGATCGATCCCCTGGACCAGCTGGCTGATCTTGGTCGGGACGAGGGATTATGGCTGCACGTGGACGGTGCCTTCGGTGCGCTGGCAGCCTTATCGCCCGAATTTCAGCACCTGGTGCAGGGACTGGAACGCGCCGATTCAATCGCCTTCAGCCTGCACAAGTGGATGCACATGCCCTACGGCCTTGGGTGTGTCCTGATTCGGGACCAGAACATTCACCGCAATACCTTTGCCCTCACCCATGACTATACCTCCCGCCTGGGCGGGGGAGTCGCCGCCGTGCACGCCGAGGCTTCGGATTACGGTATTGAACTGTCCAGAGGTTTCGGTGCCCTGAAGGCCTGGATGTCCCTCCGGGCGTACGGACTGGATATCTACGGGCGGATGATCACCAGGAACATCCACCAGGCACGGTATCTGGCTGAGCTTGTCCATGCGGACGGGAAGCTGGAGCTGCTGGCTCCCGTGGAGCTCAATATCGTCTGCTTCCGTTACAATCCCGGGGAAATCACGGATGAGCAGCTGAACCAGGTCAATGAGGGCATATTGATACAGCTGCAGGAACAGGGGATTGCGGTTCCATCGCATACACGACTGAAAGACCGCCTGGCCATCCGGGTAGCCATCACCAATCACCGCACAACACTGGCGGACCTGGAGGCCGTAGTAGAAGGAACGTTACGGATTGGAGGGGAAGTCGCCCCTCCCGTGTGCCAGGCCAGCAGCTCACAATAACAGCACCAACTACACCACCGGATTTGCCAGAAAGGAGACCGCGCGGAATGCGGGAGACCTGCTGATGCAGGCAAGCAGCCTGATAGGCGGGCTTAGGGTGTCTTATACTCTCTGACACCGGTCGCGGCCTTATCGCTTGGGAAGAGACGAACCTATTCCAGCACAGCTGCGCCGCTATCCCCCGCAAAATATGCCAGCCACACCAGGGCCTCGGCGGTGCCGTCCAGAGTGGGCTCGTTGGTGGAGTAGTCGCTCAGGTCGTCGTGATAGACGGCGATATAGGACTGGAAGGGGGCGTACTTATTCTCGCGGGTCAGACGCAGGCCCTTGAACTGGCTGAAGATGGAGGTGTAGATGGGTCCATCATTGATACCGCCTGTGATGGGCCGCCCGGTAGTATCCGCGGGGGGCGGGGGACGAATTCCCGGAGTAGCCCGGTCTACTTATTTGGGAATAATTCAAGCACAACATTGATTCCTGTTTCCATCTTATGAGTGGAGTTTACTTGAATCGAGGATTTCTTTTTATTAAATTCTGACCGACCAGTCAGTCAGATTAAGCCATGTCAACAGATAAACGGGAACAGATTATCCAGGCCGCTACCAAGGTGTTTGCCAGGGACGGGTTGGATAAAGGCCGCATCGACGACATCGCCCGGGAAGCGGGAATCGGCAAGGGGACGGTCTACGAATATTTCCGGAGCAAGGAGGAACTGTTCGACGCCCTGGTGGAGGGGGTTATCGTACAATCCATCCAGATCATGGATTCCGTCCTGTTGGGAGACGGTTCACCGCACGACCGCCTGGAGCGCTTTCTTCATGACATGCTGGACGTCATGGCCCAGTACGATGAAGAGATTATCCTCATGACCGAAATCTGGGCTCAGGGGGCTCGAGGGCAGTGGCACGGCGGCGGATCGGCACTGGTAGAGATGTATCACCAGTTGCATGAGAAAGTGAAGGCCATCCTGAAGGAAGGTATCGAGGCGGGTGAGTTCCGCGATATGAATCTGGACGGTGTGGCCTCGCTGCTGCTAGCTTTCGGGGATGGACTGATGTGGCAATACATCATGTTTCCACAGAAGCAACATTTCGAAAAGATGAAAGAAGAAGCTATCCGATCATTCATAAGGGGAATTGAAATATGAGCTGGAAAACAAGTACGATCATGTCGATGACGCTGTACATGTGGGGTCTCGCTCCCCTGCCTTTGCTGGGGCAAGCCGATATTCCTACCGGCAGCGAGATCCTCGATCACATGACCGAGGTATTGACCCCGGTAAACAGCAAGGGGACCATGCGCCAGACCATTACCACCTCCAGTGGGCAAGAGCGTACGTTCGAGCTGGAGTCATTTTCGGCCAACAAGGGTGAGAAGTCGCTGATGCGCTATCAGAAGCCGGCGTCGGTACGGGGCCAGGCCTTCCTGATGCTGAACAATGCCGACGATATCTGGACCTACTTCCCCCGGACTAATCGGGTGCGCAAGCTGGCCTCCCACGCCAAGAAGCAGAAGGTACAGGGTAGCGATTTCACGTACGAGGACATGGGATCAGGTGATACATGGAAGACGGAGTACAATCCGGAAAATCTCGGTGAGGAAAAATACGAAGGCGAAAAGTGCTGGAAGCTGCAGTGCACGGCGGTTCCGGAAGAAGAACCAGCCTACTCCCAGATTATGATCTGGATACAGCAGGAAAGTTATCATCCCCTGAGAATGGACTACTATGAGGAGGGCGAACTGCTCAAATCGCTGTACATGTCTGATATCAGGGAAATCGACGGCTTACCTACGGCGCACAGCATGGTCATGCGCAATCACC
>JBHPIW010000040.1:0-19110 GCA_042568495.1 Fidelibacterota bacterium
CAATACTGGTGTGGGTTACATCATCGTTGATACCGATAGTAAAGTGATTCTGGGGATGATCCTTATGCAGCTCTTCGAAAATACCCTTGACCATTGCGGGAGTAAATTCCTTGGATGACAATCCATAGCGACCGCCAACAATCAATGGTGCGTGTTCCCTTGGAAGCTGATCATTTGATACAGCCTCGTTGAACGCATGAACTACATCCATGTAGAGAGGTTCTCCGGAACTCCCGGGTTCTTTGGTACGGTCCAAAACGGAGATTTTCCTGGCAGTATTTGGAATAGCGTTGATCAACGCCTCACCATCGAAAGGACGATATAATCTCACCTTAAGCAGGCCAACATTTTCGCCCTGCTGATTTAGATACTCGACTGTATCCTGAGCTGTTTCCGCTCCTGAGCCCATGAGGATTATCACGCGCTCGGCATCCTCCGGGCCGAAGTAATCAAAAAGGTGATACTTGCGGCCGGTTAGTTTGGCAAATCGATCCATGGCACCCTGGACAATGCCTGGAGCAGCCGCATAGTAGGGATTGACCGTCTCTCTCGCCTGGAAGAATACATCCGGATTCATGGCCGTTCCGCGTAATACGGGAGCCTCAGGATTCAAGGCCCGGGCGCGATGTGCCGTAATCCATTCTTCATTGATCATCGCCCGCATCACCTCAGCAGATAGTTGTTCTACTTTCATTACTTCATGAGAGGTGCGGAAACCGTCAAAGAAATGGAGGAAGGGAATCCGGCTCTCCAGTGTTGCAGCCTGGGCAATCAAAGCCATGTCCATGACTTCCTGAATGGATCCACTTGCGATCATCCCAAATCCGGTGCTGCGGGCGGCCATCACATCACTGTGATCGCCGAAAATGGATAGGGCATGGGAAGCAACGGAACGAGCTGCGATATGGAATACGGTCGGGGTTAATTCTCCGGCGATCTTGAACATATTAGGTATCATGAGGAGCAAACCCTGAGACGCCGTGAAGGTGGTGGCCAAGGATCCGGTTTGAAGGGCGCCGTGTACCGCCCCGGCTGCTCCGCCTTCGCTCTGCATCTCCATAACAACGGGAATATCCCCCCAGATATTCGGTTTTTTCGCGGCCGACCAGGCATCTGCCCATTCCCCCATCGCGGACGATGGTGTTATGGGATATATCGCACACACTTCATTCGTCATATACGCAACGTAGCTCGCTGCCTCGTTACCATCAATTGTCACCATTCTGGATCCCATTAGTCCTTCTCCGTAATTCTTACTATACTAAATAGTAGCTGCCACTGCAACGGTTGCTTCCGGCCTGGAACAGCAATATAAAGCTTCGTAATTTACTAGTAAGTAGAGTCACTTCTCCATAGATATGCCGATTCTCTATAGCGATGCTGCTGGAGAAATATCGGCAGTACTATATTGAGAGGATGTGTCTCACTGTCGAATTCGTAGGCATTGCTTCACGAAAACTCAGGTAAATTCTTGAATTCATGTAGATACTTCCTGAGATATTGAACCCAGCTTACCAGCATCAGGATAGTAGCAATTATTAGTACCCAAAAACCAAGCAAAGTGAAATTCAGGATATAAAGTATCATGGCCAGGGCGCTCACGCTGGTGAACCATTTCCCGGTTTTGTTTGACTCAAACACAACCGCCTTCCGGTTCATGAGATAGGAAGCCAGGTTCGAGAGCGTAATGTCCCTTAGTCCAAGTAGTATAAAGAAAAACATGGGGAAATGGCGTTGTGGATCGAAGATCAGGTAGATCATCACGGCCATCATAATAAACTTATCTGCAATGGGATCAAGCATTTTACCAACATTCGTAATCGTGTGATCACGACGAGCAAGGTAACCATCGAAAAAATCCGAGAGAACGGCCAAAAACACCATGATCAAAACGGCCATCATCCGGTCTGTTTCCAATGCCCAGATAAGAGGGATGGAAAGAATGAGTCTGAAAAGACTCAGTATGTTGCTAACGGTGACAATTCTATCGGAGGCTTGCCTCATACGCGGATCCATTTTTCATCTGAATTGCTCGGTTGCAGAAAAGGGACGTAAAGTTACGGTCGTGGGAAATGAATGCCAACGGCTTTGCCCCCAATTCATCGACTAAAGTGGTCAAAAACTCGGCGACAACTACTGATGGTAAGCCATACGTCGGCTCATCAAGGACTACTAAATCATATTGGCCGGCCAGCAGTGCAGCCATTATGATCATACGATATCCAAGTTGTGCGTCCATCTCAGCCAGTGAACTATAGTAATTCGATCGCTGTAATAGGGACTGCAAATCTTCAGCCCGTGATTCGTTCAGTTTCGACTGGGAAACGAAGCGATGTATAATATCTTCCGGAGACAATCCATGGGTTTGGGTCAGGGTATGCTGTATCAGATATCCAAAGCGGGGAGTATCGATGTCTGGAATATGGATCGACAATTTTCCGTCGTATGTGGTAATTCCAGTCAAGCAGTCGGCAAAAGTCGTTTTTCCAGATCCATTTTCACCAAAAATGCCCAAACAATGAACTTGATCCAATACCAAGTTCTGCACTTGAAGCGAAAATCCGGAACTTTCAAAGCCTTTATATACATCTTGGGCTGTGAGGCTCCAGGGTTTCATGGATGATAGCCATTCGGGCGACATGGTTTGCATTTGGTCAGGCTCTCTTAGAACCAATCGATCATCCTCGGGAATCCAACAATATTGCGAGGATACTCCTGCGTGATACGTGATGTCCAGTATGCATTTCTCCCTACCGATCAGATGTTCCTGAATGAGTGCCTGATTCTGTTCACTGACAAAGTCAAAACAGTGCTGGCCGATAAATAAATTAAACGGTTGTTGAAGCGCCGCAAAAATAGCGAGCAGCTGCTTTTCACCACCGGATAATGTTTCGGGCAATTGATGGGTGTGTTCACTGAATGGGCCTGTTGCGATAATATCATCGACTTCTGTCTTTAGTGATTTTCCCGTTATCCCCTGATTTTCGAGATCAAATGCGATTTCACGTTGGAGGGTTGCCGCAACGAGGTAATCCGCTATATCGAACGGGAATACCAGGGCATCCAGATCGTGCTCAGCCAATCTTCGGTATAAGGCCGTTGCAAGATCGGTTCGGTCTGGATATATGTGGTAAATCCCGGGAGGAAGGTCCTGCAGAGGATAACTAATTTGCAAGAATGGCCTGGAGAATGCGGGCGGTAGCTCCAAGGTTCTCTTCGATAACCTTCAAGGCAGACTCCCCCGCTTTGACACGCAGAGTTTCATCATCCAGGAAGCGCTTTACGGCGTTTTCGAACTCCTCCCTGTTGGAGACTGTATATCCACCGCCCTGCTCAATGAGCTGCTCAGCTTCATGACTCCGGTTGTATCGCGGACCGAAAATAACGGGAATACCCGCTATGGCAGCTTCCATGACATTGTGTACCCCGCTTCCAAAACCACCACCCACGTAGGATATAATTCCACGTGAATAGAGCTCGGCCAGGTAACCAACCCCATCGACGATCAACACCTGCCGATCACGGAAACGGCCCAGCTGATGGCTGTAATGTTCCCATCGAATACCAGCCTCCGATAGTAGTGAGCCAATTGCTTCTATAACAGGTGGGTCCGGCTCATGGGGAGCCCATATCATACGAAGATTGCTGTCATCTTTCAATAATTCTAGAAGTGAAATCTGAATGATATCTTCATCATCACTGTGTACGCTTCCCAGGATAATCGTTCTGTGCTTGTGGCCGGCTTGCCTGTTGCCTTCCCGTGAATTCCGTTCCTTGACACGATCATAGCGGGGATTGCCAAGATTCCGCACTTCAGTTTTTGTATTAGAACCGAGAATTGCCAGGATGCGGCTATGATCAGGATCTGATACAGTATAGATTTGGCCTATAACACCATAGATGTTCCGGTAGAAATTCGAAAGCACCGGCCACTGTTTGGAGCTTCCCGGTACGATACGAGCAGCGAAAAGAGTGGTAGGAATCCTGGCCTTTTTGCATGCCCAAACCAGGTTAGGCCAAATGTCGTAACTGGTGAATACTACCTTGTGGGGCTTGAGAATCCGCAGGAGATTCCGCATGATCCAGGTGAAATCCACCGGCAAATAGAACTTGAAATCGACGGCATCATGGTCAAAGTGCTCATATCCGGAAGGAGAAAAGAAACTCACCACGATGATACATTCGGGTACAATCTCCCGTAATCCTTCGATGACCGGTCTAGTTTGTTCATACTCTCCCAAGGACGCAACATGGAACCAGTACAGCGGTCCGAATCGATCATAGATCCTGTCACGAAAACGAGCTACTCTACGCAGTGTTCTGCGCCGGCCTCGCAATCCCCTGCGCAGCTTGCGGTTGAACGGGGCGAGAGCATAGGCACCAATCACAATTAGGGGCAGAAACACCAGACTGTAGATAAAGCGCCAGATAACGTACATCAGGAGATACCCAGCATGGATGATACTTCTGCTGCGACTTTATCAACAGAGATATTGGTGATGCAATACCGCCTGCTTCGATAGCATCTCCGTTTCCCATTCTGGCTGCAAGGACGACACCACAAATCCGTAGCTATTGCCCTGGAATCAGGGTGATGTACTCGAGCACCGGTTTCCTTTGAGGTTGGTCCCAGGATCATAGCCACCGGGACATTCAAGGCCTCTGCTGCGTGCAACAGGCCAGTGTCCGAGCCAATGGCCATTCTACTTCGAGATAGAACGGCTAACGCCTCAGGGAGACTGGTTTTCCCTTTTAGATTAACTATCTTACTCGCAGGCAAAGAACCGGCAATCGAATCGCAGATATCATCATGAGGCCCACCCAGCAAGGCTATTTGTGAATAAGCGGTATCCGGTAGTACAGTGAAAAATTCAGTATAGCGCTCTGGAATCCATGATTTTTGCGGCCATGCCGCACCCGGGACGCAGGATATGATATCCTGTTGCAGGCCGAATTGCTGGCAAATCTCGCCTGCTTCTGAATCGCTTACGGCCAATTTAGGTCTGGGCTTACCCGTCGGATTCTTTAATCCTGCGTAACGCAAATACTCCGAAACAACGGCGTAGTCCTCGCTGAACCGGTTGATGTAGCCATAGAATAATAGCCATCGTTTTAATCGAGGCTTCCGGTACACACGCAGGTCAATTGGTTGAAGAAAACGTCGAAGAATTTTGCTTCTCAAGGAATCATGAAGATCTATGACAAGATCATATCGATTATTGGCAAGATTTTGTGCAAATCCAGGTAGATCCCGCGCCTGTGCTGATGGGGGAAATGCAATAATATTATTCGGCGGTGGATCGAAATGAGCTACGAGGGAACTGAAGCGCTCATGGACCAGATAATCTATGATAAGGTCGGGATTGCGCTCTTGAAGGAGGCCAACTACCGTTGAGGAAAGAACGATATCACCGAGGGAGCTGAACCGGATAACAAGTACACGGTTCAATATTCAGGACGAACGTTGGGTATTGAAATGAACAACATTGATCAGGGCAGATTTGAATTCAGATTCCGGGAAAGGGGCGAGGGAAGCCAAAGCCACGTCATTAAAGTGCCTGATTCGCTCATTAGCGTAGTCAATACCCCCGCTTTCTTTAATCGCGTCGTGCAAATTCGTTAATCGTCCATGACGCGCATGTGATCGGAGAACGCGCACATATTTTCTACGTTCCCAGGGTTCAAGCTGTTTCAGGGAATAAATGAGCGGTAGAGTTCGGACATTTTTCTTGACATCAAATGCAACGGGTTTTCCGACCGATTGTTTATCCCCGGTTAGATCGAACAGGTCGTCTTTTATTTGAAAGGCGATGCCAAGGTTCTCGCCAAATTGCCTCAAAGCTGCCCATTTAGCCTCATCATCAGAGGCGGTGATAGCCCCCAGCTCGCAAGCGGTTCCTATAAGGCTGGCCGTCTTATCCTTCACCATCTCATAATAAATCTCTTCGGTCATTCCCCCTAACAAGATTTTTTCAAGCTGGAGGATTTCTCCACTGCTAAGTCTTTCAGCAGTTTGGGAAAGCACCTCAAGAGCATGGAAATTTCTCAGACCGATCATGTTGCTGAGAGACTTGGCTAAAAAATAATCCCCAATCAGGACGGCTTTCTTATTGTTGAAAATCCTTTTAAGAGAAGGCCAGCTCCGTCGCAGGTCTGAGTCGTCCACAACATCATCATGAACCAGCGTCGCAATGTGCAGAATTTCAACCAGTGCAGCCGCTTTAAGGCTGTTCATGTTTGCCTGACCGCAGAGATGCGCGGATAATATCGTGAGAATTGGTCGGAGATGTTTGCCGCGATTGCGAAGGACGTAGCGGACCATGGTGTTCACCAGACGTACTTCCGAACGCAGGGCGTTCTCGAACTCTTTCTGGAAGAGTTTTAAATCATCAACGATCGGGGCAACAATATCGCTGAGATGTACCTTCATCATAAAAACTTACTCGCCAACGATATCCAAATCAAGTGTCCTCCTCCTGTTTAGATTTCTGAAAGATCTTGGAAATGAGAATAGAGAGTTCATATAACAACAGCAGAGGGACCGCCATAAAGATCTGGCTTAAAGGATCCGGCGGCGTTAATACCGCAGCGAAGACCAGAATACCAACCAAGGCATAGCGACGGTAGCGTCGCAGGAATGTAGGTGTCAGAAGGCCGATCTTTGTAAGGATAAATGATATGACAGGAAGTTGAAAAACGAAACCCGCTGCCATGAGCATCCATGCGACATAACCTAAGTAGGCATGAATACTGTAATTAGCAGCAACAATGTCCCCGCCGAGCTTGGTAAAGAATCGCAAACTGAAAGGCAATAATATCAGATAACCGAAAGAGACTCCCACCAGTAGAAAAAAGGATCCGAACATGACAACCGAGATGGTAATCCGTCGGGACGATCTACCGAGTGCCGGCTCAATAAACCGCCATATTTGATAGATGACAATCGGGCTAGCCAAGACCAGTCCTACTATGAGGCTGGCAATAAGCTGCACCATAAACATGTCCGAGACCTTCAATGCCTGCAGGGCAACGGGATCTTCAAGTTTGTCGATCGGGGCTGTCAGGAAAGCAATAACCAGATCCGCTTTGATAAAGGCTGCAATCGCAACAGCCACGATGGCTACCATGCTTTTAATAATGCGCCACCTGAGCTCTTCCAAGTGTTCGAGAAAGGTCATTTGATCGGGCTTGGACATAATGCTTAATTCATCTCTAATATTTTTTGAGAAAGCAGGAAGGGGGATTCAGTCTCAAGATCATCTTCCAGCTTTGTCAAGCGTTCAGAGGTCCAGAAAGTACCCATTACATCCGTTGAGATCATCTCTTTTACCCGCCGGCGCATTCTTGCCCGCCTTTTTTCCTTATACCTTCCGGTGGAGGTAACATAATCGTGATGCTCATCCAGTCTTGCCTTTAATTCTTCAATTCCCATACCTGAGACAGCACTGGTCTGACAGAGTGGTGGCGCCCAGACCGATCCAGGATCCTCTTTCATTCCGAGTAGCTGCTCAAGCAGAAGTGCTATCTGGTTGGCGCCCTCACGGTCTGATTTATTAATCACGAAAATATCAGCTATTTCAATCAATCCAGCCTTCATCAGTTGTACTTCATCGCCTGATTCAGGCACAAGCACAACCACGGTGGTATCTACCGCCTCTACTACGTCCAATTCAATTTGGCCAACACCCACGGTTTCATAGATAATAAAGGTATAACCGGCCGCCCCGAGGATATCCCCCACCTCCTGGCTGCGGGCTGCCAAACCGCCCATCTCACCGCGGGTTGCCATGCTCCGTATAAATACACCCGTATCCAGATAGTGCCTGCTCATCCGTAGCCGATCCCCCAAAACTGCTCCTCCCGAGAAGGGACTACTGGGATCGACACTGATAATGCCAACTTTTTCTCCTGCTTTTCGGTAATACCCGATGAGTTGATCAACCAGTGTACTTTTTCCTGCACCAGGAGGACCCGTGATCCCAATCCGATAGGTAGCTCCGCTCTGTGGGAACAGATCATCTAATAATGTAAGTGCTTCGGGAGATTCGTTTTCAACCAGGCTGATGGCACGCGAAATGGCCAATGTCGAACCGTCAATTATCTGTGTTACCAGAGTTGTTGACATCGCTTAGTTGATGTGGTCACCTTGGTGATCAGAGACAGACCGAGCAGTTGGACGGAGTGTGACGTTTATCCAAAAAGCCTGGTGAAGGCGGCGTAGTCTCGGATGATGAGGCGGCGACCTTCCCGTTCGACAAGACCCTTTCTTTCAAGGCTTTTTAGCATTCTCGAAACGGTCTCGCGACTAGTACCCGCCATATTGGCAATATCCTGCTGGTAGGGTACTCGCTTAATCACAACCTGCCCCATTTTAAAGATCCCCATCTCTTCAGCAAAACGGTGAATTGCAATACCGATGCGGTGTTCGGCATCTGACAGGGATAGCGATTTGATCTGCTGATCTGATTTTCTGAGCCGGGATGTCATTTCCTTGAGCAGTAGGATAGAAATCGAAGGAAAGCGCTCAAGAACATCCAGGAAGTCGCGCCGATTGAGGGTGAAGAGAACCGCATCTTCGGTTGCCATTACATTCGCAGACCGTCCTTGACCGTCAAGCAGGGCCATTTCGCCAAAGAACTCTGCCGATCCCAGAATGGCCAGGATGACTTCTCGTCCCTCCTCATTCAAGCGCGCGATCTTTACACGACCCGACTCAATGATATAGAGAGTATCGCCTTGATCTTCTTCGATGACGATCATGGCATTCTTTGCAAAGAAGCGACGTACCGTCAGTTGCATGATGATGTTTAAATCTTCATCGCTCAATTCGCTGAATATGGGGACTTCGCGAAGAATACTTGCATCATTTGCCATATTACTACCCGAGCAACCCGTTTGAGGAATATTCTATGTACTCATCGGAGTGTGATTGCGTGCTGAACATAATCTGATTAATTTTATAGATTGAAATAGGAGATAAAAAGCAAAATTATGGACAGACACCCATCAGCAATAAAACGGCATCGACAGTCCCTCAAGCGACGTGAAAAGAACCGAATCGAGCGATCAACGGTCAAGACATATATTAAAAAAGTAGAGACGGCAACGACGAAGGAAGTAGCGGATGAAGCTCTTCGCGTTGCCATTTCAGCGCTTGATAAAAGTGCCCAAGACAACATTTTTCATCCTAACAAGGCTGCCCGCCTGAAATCCAAGATTACTAAAAAAGTAAACTCCCGCTTCGCATCCAAATAAATCCATTTCCTCTTCATGTGCAGCCCCCATCTCGATAGATCCTATCGGGCTGCACATGTTATCTGCCGTGATAAATGTAGTACGCGACCGATAGCCCTTACTGTGGATTGAGTATCCGATCCTGGTTGACGGTTATCTTCTACTTGCCGGGTAGTTAGGCGCCTCCTTAGCAATGGTCACTTCATGGGGATGGCTTTCAGTGATCCCTGCCGCGGTTAATCTGATGAAATTTCTACTTGATTGGAGCGATACGATATCCTTGGCACCACAATATCCCATGGCGGCCTTTAGCCCTCCCATCAGCTGGTGGATCGTTTCCGCCACCGGACCACGGTACGATACCCTCCCCTCAATACCCTCGGGTACCAACTTGCCCGACTCGGTACCTTCTTGGAAATATCGATCACCTGATCCTGATATCATCGCACCGACAGAGCCCATGCCCCGGAACGTTTTATAGCGCCGTCCTTCATAGAGAATCGTCTCTCCGGGACTTTCATCCATACCTGCGAAAATACTGCCCAACATTACAGCAGAGGCACCGGCCGCCAGGGATTTGGCAATATCGCCGGAATAGCGCATTCCACCATCAGAAATGATGGGAATATCGAATTCTTGACTCACTTTAAAAGTATCCATGACAGCCGTCAATTGAGGTACGCCAATTCCGGCTACGATACGGGTCGTACAACTTGAGCCGGCGCCGATACCGACTTTGACCGCATCCACACCCGCCTCAATCAGGGCCCTGGCTCCATCGGAAGTGGCCACATTCCCGGCTATAATGTCCACATTCTGTAAGCGCTTGCGAAGTTCCTTTACCGTTTTCAGAACCCCTGCGCTATGCCCATGCGCCGTGTCGACAAAAATAGCATCGACGCCCACCGCAGCTAAGGCTGCCGCACGTTCAAAGGTATCGGAACCTGTCCCTACTGCCGCACCTACACATAAACGACCATGATCATCCAGACAGGCATTCGGATGCTGCTCTTTTTTAAGAATATCCTTCACAGTGATGAGTCCGCAGAGCGATCCGTCCTCATCCACTACCAGCAGCTTTTCAATCCGATGCTTTTGCAGGACGACCTTGGCATCCTCAAGAGTCGTACCCTTGGGCACCGTAACCAGATCCTGCTTCGTCATTCGATTCGAAACCGGTTGTGAGAGGTCATTTTCGAACCGGATATCACGATTCGTGAGGATACCAACCAAATGTCCGTCATCCACAATGGGAACACCTGATATCTGATATTTTTGCATGACTTTCAGTGCCTCACCTATGGATTTATCCGAAGGAAGAGTCACTGGATCCAGAATCATGGCACTTTCAGAACGTTTCACGAGCTCCACTTCTGCCACTTGCTGTGCCACCGTGAGATTGCGATGCAGAACACCGATACCGCCATTTCTGGCCAGGGCGATGGCCATTTGCCCTTCAGTAACAGTATCCATGGCCGCACTGATAAAGGGGATATTCAGTGAGATGTTCTTTGTCAGCCTGGTGGCGACATTCACCTCGCTCGGAAGCACACTGGAATAGGATGGGACCAGGAGCACATCATCAAAAGTAAGGCCTTCGCGCAATTCCTCAGTCAACGGTATTCCTCCCCATACTTCAGTTATAAGGTCTTAAATGTTACTTGAGTGAGACAATCTTATCCACAAATTATCCTATCTACGTAGATGAAATCAGGGTACAGCGATGGCAATATCCCCTGCGAACATCCAGTTCTTATCGATTTACCATGGATGTACAACCATGGATGTACAATAGATAAATCCTGTGCCCATCCCTTAATTCCTTAATTCAGGCATCTTTGGCTGTCCTCGGCCCGGTAAAGACAATCTTTCCAATTAAGGCAGGCAGATTTTCGGGATAAGTAAACGGGATTGCATCTACGGGTAAGGCATCAAGAAAAAATTGCCCATAGCGTTTCCGGTACACGCGAGAGTCGGCAATGATGAATATTCCTTCGTCGCTTGAAGTTCGTATCAACCGGCCAAAACCCTGCCGGAAGCGGGTAATGGCTTCCGGAACCTGGTATTCCTTGAACGGATTATGGCCGTGCTCCCTTAAGTAGTCAATGCGGGCCTCAACCACCGGTTCGGTGGGATTGGCAAATGGCAAGCGAGCAATTATCAGAATTTCAAGCAGCTCACCGGGCAAATCGACGCCTTCCCAGAAACTGCTCGTTCCCAGGAGGATGGAACGAGGATGCTGACGGAAAGCATCCAGCAATTTGCGGCGACTGCTTCCCCCAAACTGTGTGATTAACCGCCGGGAAGAACGAAAGAGCCGGGAATATAGAACATCGTGGACAGCCCTCAGCTGGGAATAGGAAGTGAATAGCACCATACACCGCCGCTCTATCTGATCGGTGACGGTATCAATCAGATTCGCCAATTCCGGGGGATATCCGGGATCTGTGACATCGATCGGATTATCCCATCCAAACACCATGCACTGCTCATTGTAAAGAAAAGGTGACGGGAAATGCATTTCCTCTACTGACCAGCTGTCAAAATGCTCATCAATACCAACTTCACTGCGGAAATAATCAAGACTGCCGCCTGCCTGAAGAGTGGCTGAACAAAGCACTGTACCAGGCTGATTGTCGAATATCTTTTCGCGCAGAAAGGCGGATACTTCCAAGGGCGCGCAGTGAAACATAACCCGTATCTCGTCTTGCACTGCCCGGACTTCCCGCCATAGCACATCCTCATCAGTGGGCTCCGGGTTGGTAATGCGCTGGAAAGCAATTTGCAAAGCCTTTGCCTCGCCCAAATCCACTCCCACCTCATGCACCAGGGATTCGCTTAATGTCATGTCAGATTCGTCCAGTGTACTTTGGATCTGCCCGAGTAGCTGGGTGAAGTCTTCCAGAGCCTTGGCAACCGCTGCGATATGGGTATCAAGATTGCGGAACTCAACCCGTGGATCGACGTATCTGCCCTGCATGGTCGCATACTTCCAATCAGGGGAAACCTGGATCTGGTGTTCATCAATATAGGCGGCAATCAAATCCGATGTTTTCTTCTGTAACTTTTTCGCTGCAGCTCGAATTTCCCGATTCAAGTCTCGTTCCTCGCTCAGAACCTGGAGCGCATCCTTAAGTTGTTTGCGAAAAACCTGACGGTAACGGCTCCCCAGATAATAATCCGTAATCCGCTTGACCAGCCCTTCCCCGTACTCCATGGTGAGCTGCTCAGTAGTAACGCGTGCCAGGTTATGTGCCTCATCTATCACAAGGACAAATTCTTCCGGCAATAAGCCTACCCCCCCAACAGCGTCGGCGATAAGGAGGGCATGGTTCACCACGACCAGGTTGGCTTGACGAGCTGCCCGGCGGATGGGACCAAGGAAACACCCATGGAAACGCCGGCAGGTATTGCCAAGACAGAATCCCCTCTCGCTCCGCAGCATGCGCCACAGTCGACCACCTCGATTCATCTGGAAGCCCGGGCACTCGTCAATGTCGCCCGTATAGGTGAATTGCTCCCAGATAATAATCGGCATGATGTTTTCCACATCTTGAGGACTCAGCAAACGACGAGCACTAGTGAGAATGAATTCCAGGCGAGTGCGGCAGAGATAGTTGCCGCGCCCCTTGAGCATTACAGTTGTTATTGGTACGTCCAGGGTGTTGATAAGATGGGGAATCTCCTTATAAAACAGCTGATCCTGAAGGTGTTTGGTATAGCAGGCGACCACGACCGGCTGATCATGTATATAGGTATGGTTTATCGCCTGCAGTAGATATGCCAACGATTTGCCTAAGCCCGTACCGGCTTCGGCCACCAGGATCTGATCGTCTTCAAAAGCATGTGCCACAGCTTCGGAAAAGGCAACTTGTATGGGTCTGGATTCATAGGCCTCCCAGGTATCTGACAGCTTGCCACCCTCACCAAAATAGGCCTCCGCCGTTACTGGTTCATAATCTTCACCTGTCCCCTCATGTTCCAGGATCGCCCGGGGCCTTGGCCGGTCAATAATGGATTCGGTGATTCCCTTTAAATGCCCCTTGGAAGTCATCACATTCGCTAAACGCACAAAGAGGTGTTTATTCGGTATATCAAGGTGTTGCTGTACACCAAGGAGCGACTGGATTACTGGCAGTGGACAGGTGGCGGCTTCATTTACCAGTTTGACGAAAATGTGTCCGGTATTGAGGGCGTCGTGATATGCCCGATGTGCCTGTTTATGCTCAAGTTCAAAGAAATCACACAATGCAGCGAGACTGAATCCGTTGTGATGAAACAGAAACGTTCGGGCCAGCGGCATGGTGTCATAAAGGTGATTAGTAAATTCCTCCGGTTGTCCCAAGGCTCTATAGATCCCCATCATGAAGCTTATATCAAAACGAACATTATGGGCGACCAAGGGACTCGTACCGACAAAATCCAGGAAGTCCTGCCCTACCTCATCTATGGAGGATTCGCCAGCGACCATGTCATCAGAAATATTTGTCAGCTCAATAATTTCAGTGGGAATCGGTTCGAGCGGATTCACCAACTGTTGGAATTCATCCACGGGTTCCCCACCCCAGAACCGTACGGCTCCCAATTCGATTATCTTGCAGGTGTGGGGATCAAGTCCGGTAGTTTCGAAATCAATGACGACAAAGTCATCTAACTCCAATAATGTGAGCAAATTAGAGGCTGGCATATAAATACATCACAATCATAGTGCAGTGTTAACCGGTTGAGATGCCCGAATTCGGCCTGGAATCCTCCAGAGCCGGAAATATTAGATTGAAGCTAGGTCAGAATTGAACAGGTGTGATAGGGATTTTGCACCCTGCATGTCAGGATAGAGACGTTCTATACGAAAGACGACCTGGAAGGTGGATCCCAAATTTGGAGAATCGGCTAATTGGAACGGCGAATTGAATCTTCATGATATCGTTTAAGGAAATAATCGATGGTCTTGATCCTGAGCCTGATGGAACCCGTCGGTTTATTCTCGTCGAGATCCTTAAAGCTGAAATAGGGTACGCCGGGGTGCTCCACAATTTCCTCGATCAAGGTATACAGGGGTGCGTCATGCCCACACTTGAAACTGGAGAGCTCCAGCGCAACCATATTCCTATGGCGGGCAGCATATTTGGCGGCCCATATTTTCCGGCTGGACATCTCACTGCAGGAATATTTCCAAACATCGCTGATATCCAGGGGATGCTCAATTACGCCTGCTTTCAGATCATTCCCAAAAATGGCTAACAGGGATTTATCGTCCCTTGGCAGACTTTCGGGTGTAAAGATCGGATAGCCTCGCTTTTGGAGTTCGAGCATGATCTCATGATTGATTCCCGGATCATTGTGATAGGGCCTTGCCAACAAGATTATCCCGATCCGCCGTTCTTTCTCTAATCCTTCCAGAATCCGGGCGGCTTTTTGCTGCTGCCGTGATTTGTGTTTTGCGAGTGCCTCATATCCGGCCTCAATGGCGCGTCGGTTTTCCTTCCGTGTCAAACCGAAGACCTGCTTGAAATCCTGATACATCTGCTTTTCAAATAGCTCCGGTTCGCGGATATTCACGAAAGTATAGATGTACTTGATTCCTTTCTCTTGGAAAAGATTGCCTTCCTTGGTATAAGCGGCGAAAACACTCTGAGGAGTGGCGGTGATAGCTGGACAGGCTCGGGAATGCATAGGATTCGCTAGTTCTGAGGGAAGGTCATCTATCATCGGGAAGAAGACAATATCAAGGGGTTGTTTCGCGTGCTTCACATACAACAGATTATGCACGTGTGGAATCCCCAGCTTGGCAGGATAGCAGGGATCGATGGCCCCTCTCTTAGCGCCGGTCCGATACAATTCTTCCGAGGTGTAGTCCGAAAATACTATGTTCCGGAAGGGTATCCCTATGGTTTGAAAATAGGCATTGAACAAGGGCGCGCTGGAGTACATGTTCAATACTCGGGGGATGCCAATCCGCAGCTGGGATCGATTTTCAATCTGTCTGAGACGTTTCCTCGCTAGAAACTTGAGATACGTTTTGTCTCCAGTACTCCCGCTCGTTTCAATCTTCAGAGGACGCTTAAACGCCTGCTTGGCATTATAATCCGCAAAATTAGGATTCTCCTGAAGTGTGCGATCAATCGCCTTTTTTATCTCCTGCATTTGAGTGCGATCTTCAACGGAACCCTTCTCGCAGGAATTGCCCGTTATGAGACGCCAGTTCTTCCAGGTTGTCCTCTCCTTAGCAGGCCTTTTCTCAGCGGCATTTAAATCAGGCGCGGTAACATCAATGAATGTACGCCGGCAGGCATTCTTGCAGAAATCACAACGCGTGCTCTCATCATTATTTACGGTATATCGGACTTGCTCCGTGGCATCCAATCCGATAAAGGACGTTACATGACCTTGATCCCAATGGCGGATTGCTTCCAGTGCAGTTCCGATAGCGCCGCTCTCACCACAATGCTTGTGGACCACAATGCGTGGCTGCTTAGCATGGCCGCGAAACTTCGCTTTTATGAAATCAGCCTGTGCCTTAACGGCCGCGAGATTATGCTGTGTCCCCCCCTGCAGAACAAAAAAGGTACCTAAACGTGAAAAATTGGGAATCTGAGCTACATACAGCCAAATATTCTTCGGAAGCACGCATGCCAGTCCCGCCATGATTTCATGATTCTTCCAGCCCTGACGTTGAAAATTGACAATATCAGACTGGAGAAAAATAGCGCAGCCGTACCCAAAGGTCGGCATTGCCTTGGCTTGGAAGGCCTTATCTGCGTATTCCTCTATGGGTATTCCGAAGTCCTTGGCAGTATGTTGGAGGAAATATCCATTCCCGGCAGAACATTGGGTATTCAATTTGAAGTCCTTAACGCGACCGTCTCTGAGGAACATGATCTTAATATCCTGTCCGCCGACGTCGCATATGACATCGACATTGTCGTAGAAATGCAGCGCAGCCTCCGTATGCGCTACCGTCTCCACGATCTCAACGTCCGCTCGCAGCAAGTCCTTCAACAAATCGCCGGCATAACCGGTTACGCCAACTCCCAGCACCTTGAGTACCGCACCGCTCGCTTCCACTTGAAAACGCAAATTGGCGAAAATCTCCTGGGTATCTTCGATAGGATTGCCTTCCGAAAGCTTGTACGCTTTCGCGATGACCTCCTGTTTCGGATTCAGTAGCACTCCTTTGGTTGAGGTTGAGCCGCCATCAAGCCCGATAAAGGCTTCCACTACTGCGCCTCTGGTAAAAGTTGGCGTCACAAACGATTCCTGCCGATAGCGTTCCTTAAAGTCATCCAACTCCTTGCTATCCAACCATAAACCTCTAGAAGAGCCTGTCCGAGTCATTCGGTTTCTGCTGTCGATATGACTATGCAATTTTTGCCATCCCGGATACGTTTTTGTTTGGTCATCATCCAGTGCCTCGGCCGCGCCGATTGCCGAATAGAATACAGCATTAGCGGGTACTTTTATCAGTTCATTGATTGACCTATTATCCGGGATCTGAATACCGCGCTCGCGCCACATGACCTGCAGATTTTCCCGCCAGGATTCCTGCATACCGCAAAGGAAAGCATTGGGACCTCCCAAAAGCAAGACTACCGGTTTAAGCGTATGGCCTCTTGTGAGCACCGACAGATTCTGCTCTACCAAGGCCCGGAACAGACTGGCCATCAGTACATCTTTCGGCACTCCCTGGACACGTAGGCTATTGATATCGGTTTCGGCGAATACACCGCATTTTCCGGCAACATGATGAATTTTTATACCCGCAAAACTATGTTTTGATATCTCGTCAAGGGAAACGCCTAGCCTGGCACTGATTTTGTCAATGACGGCACCCGTGCCTCCCGCGCATTTGTCATTCATGCTGAGAAACTTATTTCGAACTCCCGTGTTATCATCATCTTTGAATATGATGATTTTCGCATCCTGTCCGCCCAGCTCAATAACCGTACTCGTTTCCGGATGGTAGTGATTAACCGCACGACAAAGCGCACTCACTTCTTGCACGTATTTTGCACCGATGTGCTCACTTAGATCCTTGCCCCCGCTGCCAGTAATCCCAACCAGCATTTCCCTTTTCGTGACGTGAGAATATTCATCTTCGATTTCCATCAGGAATTCAAGTACCCGCTCTGCCTGCCGACTTTCATGCCGGTTATATTTACCCGCCAGCAGTTCCCCACTCAGGTTATC
This sequence comes from Fidelibacterota bacterium, assembly GCA_042568495.1. GTDB lineage: Bacteria > Fidelibacterota > Marinisomatia > SCGC-AAA003-L08 > TS1B11. The sequence goes on from JBHPIW010000040.1 coordinate 17,422, forward strand.
CAATACAACAGCTTTCACTGTCGTTGATCCCACATCCAGGCCAATCCGAAGTCTCTTCTGACTCATTGATTATGCTCCGGATAGGTGTTGTTCAGCATGACATTTGCGGCGAATAAATATTACTGATGTCCATTGGGCAACCGTGCCTTGCCGTCCATAAGGTTGGACACATGACGAACAAAGCGGGCTGCTTTGCCCACGATGCCGTTGTATTCAGGGACATGATAAGTGGGGAGAGTCAGTTGTGGGTGTTCATCAACGAATTTCTTCAGTTGGGATAGATTTTTCCCTGTGCCGGCTAAAATGTTTTCGAATTCTCTTTCGGCCTTTTCAATCGCCGTATCCAGTGTCATTTGAACTCGATTATGTGCCAGTACTTCTCCTTCCCCGGAGGTTTCAATGGAGAGGAAAATCAGATCTTTATATTTTTCGAGGACCCCAACCTGGGCTCCGTCAGATTGCGTACTTGGCAGTCAGCCGAATGGTTTCAAGCTGAGCGCCATATGGCATTGGTTGTTCGTATGCGACAGAATGTTATGTGCCACTTCCAGATGGGTCTCCCCGGCTCCGCACCGCCAGTCGTAGTGGGGTTGTGCAACGTCGGCCAGTTCCTGGAAGTCCGCCAGCTCTTCAACAGGGCACCCAAGTGCTTTCTGGTATCGAACACATTGCTTATGGAACAGACGATCTGTTAGGGATAGGAGACCTGCCTTTTTCAGGTAATCCAGTCGATGCTTCAGGCGGCGGTTCAGCTGCCAGAACTGCGGTTTACTACCCCATGGATAAAGACCTTTGCGGTCTTTCAGTTTATAGCGTGCAAGATGGACCCAGCGAAGTAATTGCGTACTAACCACTGGTTCCACCAATACCTCCGCACCTTCGCTTTCGAGGAATCGGAACATGGAGAAATTCATATCACCCTCGGCAACAGCCGCTGAGAACTCCCCGATGATCTTCACGATCGGGCGGACTCGGAACCGGTCCATCCGTATGGTGTTTATCTTCTCGCGGGCGCTCCCTAATGCGTCGGTGTAGTAGGGCGTGGATAGAAGGTGAACTAGTTTAGAAATCAGGCTACCGGCTTTCCCAATCTTGAGTAAATCCAGGGACTTTCTTAGCCGAGGCGACATTTGGTAAGTCTGCTTCGCCTGTAAAGCGTCGTGCAAGTTATCCAGCACCTCGCTGAGCATTCGATCCGTTGCTCCTGCTTCGATCTCATATGGACGTATCTGATACACCACTTGGCCCCAAACGTCGGCCATGAGAATGGCATTCACAATGGCCAGTAAAAAATCAGTATCCATCCTGATAATGGCCTCGGATTGGTCTTGCTCCAACCCACCGGTGATATTGATCAATTCAATCCGTAAATCCTCAAAACCGGCATTGTGCAGCACCGTACGCAATTCTTGCTCATAGAGTCCGAACCGGCACGGACCTCGATAACCGGCAGTGAGGAAGACATACTTCTCTACTATCTCCTGCCGCGATAAGCCCCCATCCTCCTGTTGCCTAAGGTACTTTAGCAGGTTCCCGCCCGTGAAGTAGGCCGGATTGCAATAGGCATTGTTGCCGAATTCCTTGCCCAGTTCGAAAGCCACAATATCGGGTGTAGGAAGCGCCTGGCAGGTATACCCTAATCCCCGTACGGCTCCCTCCAACAAGCGCTCATGCCTTGGTGTCAGACCA
>JBHPIW010000041.1:0-18963 GCA_042568495.1 Fidelibacterota bacterium
CTGACTTTTCCCGCCGCCCGCAGCCATACGAGATAGGCCAGGGGAAGTATCGTTGAGAACACCAGAGCGGATATCAAGAGCCACAGTCCTCCCCGTTCTCCTCCCTGGTCAGCATATCCCAATAGCAACGGGAAGGTAATGAGGGGATTGGTCATGGGGCTAAGCACAGTGGAGATGAATCGGGAAAAAGTAATCGCCATAGCGCTGCTAAATTACATATTTAATAACCATAAATCCGCCCACAAGTAAAACGGCGAATAAAGTGGCCATGAGATTGAAGTGACGGTCGATAAGTTCCTTGACCGGGGGTCCAGCATAAAAAATCAAGGTACCCACGGCAAAGAAACGCAGACTGCGCCCAAGCAGGGACGCAGCGGTAAAGGTGCCCAGGTTGAAGTGAAACAGTCCTGACGCGATGGTAAAGACCTTATACGGAATGGGTGTCAGGGCGGCCACCAGGATACCCCAGAAGCCGTAGGATTCATACTGACCACGTATCCAGGCCATGGTTTCCTGCCCATTGTAGAGTTCCACCAGGGGTTTACCAACGGCTTCCCACCCAAAATAGCCCAACCCATAGCCCAGGTAGGCCCCGGTGACCGAGCCGGTCATGCAGATCAGGGCAAACCAGAAAGCCCGCGACGGGACTGATACGGCGAGGGCGATCAGCAATACGTCAGGTGGGATAGGGAAAAATGACGATTCGGCGAAGGCCAGTAGGAACAGCGCCGGTGCTCCGTACGGTGTTTCCGCCCAATGGAGGACCCAGTCATAGAGACGACGCAATGGATTCATCATATGCCGGAGTTGTGGTCTGCGCGAAACATGGGGCTGAATTTAACAGATAGTGATGAGACAGGCATAGGGCAAATGGCAAACCACTAAGGCTTTTTCATGGTACTGCGTGCAACAGCTGTACTAGCTTTACTTGGAATCGACTATTATGAAACATTAGGAGATGTCTATGCATGGCGGCACCATTGTCGCGGAAGTTCTTAAAAACCATGGTGTAAAGCATATATTCACCTTGTGCGGGGGACACGTCTCCCCCATTCTGACCGGTGCGAATGATGCAGGCATACGTGTAATCGATACACGCCAGGAGGCCACTGCGGTATTCGCCGCGGACGGCAGTGCCCGATTGACTGGTATCCCCGGGGTGGCTGTAGTGACCGCCGGGCCCGGTGTGACGAATACGATCACAGCGGTGAAGAATGCACAGCTGGCGCAATCCCCTGTGATCCTGATCGGCGGCGCCACTGCTACTGCGCTGAAGGGCCGTGGAGCGCTCCAGGATATCGATCAGCGAGCTCTATTCAGATCGCATATGAAGTGGCAAGCATCCGCCAAATCTGTCCGTCAGATTGCTCCCTTGTTGACGAAGGCCTTCTTCAAATCCAGAGATGGTATCCCGGGACCGGTATTTCTCGAGCTACCCGTCGATCTGCTGTATCCTGAGGATACGGTGCGGCAATGGTACCTGGGAGCGACGGAAAAAAGCAGTGCCAAGAGGAGCATACGAGCGCGGTTGCAGCAGATGTACTTAAACCGTCACGTTCATAAGCTCTTCCGCGTTCCGTCATCTGCTATAGTGCCCTGTATCAAGGATGTCAAAGCTATGGCTCCATCACCGGGGCAAATTAAGCGGGCGGCCGCTTTAATTCTGGATTCAGAGCGCCCAGTCATGATCATGGGCAGTCCGACGATGGCTGATCCCACCCAGGCCAGTAACCTGGCCTCCGCCGTCCGGCAATTGGGCATTCCCACGTTTTTGGCGGGCATGTCCCGGGGACTGCTTGGGATGGAAGATCCACTGTTATGCCGCCATCAGCGGCGCGTTGCACTGAAGGAGGCCGATCTCGTTGTTCTAGCCGGGATGCCATGCGATTTCCGCCTGAACTATGGACGCCAGATCTCGCGCAAAGATCGATTGATCGCGATCCATCGCCGTCGACGTGACCTTCGGCTCAACCGTCGTCCCACAGTGGGCATCCACGCCGATCCGGGACTATTTATCCAAAAATTAGCCGATATCTCCAAGCACGACAGTGAGGAATGGCAACCTTGGCTAGATAAAATCCGGCAGCTTCAGGATGATCGTGAGCAGGAAATCCGTGACCTGGCTCAGCAATCGACCGATGGAATAAATCCACTACGCTTATTGGGAGAAATGGACCGTCTGTTGGATGACGGAAATATCCTGGTAGCCGACGGGGGTGATTTCGTCTCCACGGCATCCTACACAGTACGGCCGAGACAGTCACCAGGCTGGTTGGATCCAGGTGTATTCGGTACCCTGGGTGTGGGAGCCGGTTTCGCCCTGGCAGCGAAACTATGTTTTCCAGATGCAGAAGTGTGGATACTCTACGGCGATGGATCTGTTGGATATTCCATTGTGGAGATGGATACGTTTGTACGTCATAACATCCCGGTGATCGCGGTAGTGGGAAATGATGCCGGCTGGACCCAGATAAACCGGGAGCAGGTGGCGATTCTGGGGGATGCAATCGGGACCACCCTGGCTAAAACTAAGTATCATGAGGTTGCCCAAGGCTTTGGTGGAACGGGAATCCTGCTGGATGATCCGAGTGATATTCGGGGTACGCTGAAGGCAGCTAAGGCCGCAGCGAGCGACGGGTCGCCGGTTCTGGTAAACGCAATACTGGGGAAAACGGAATTCCGGAAAGGATCAATCTCTATCTGAGCAATAACTGAGGTCTACCACCGCCTCAGCAACAGTTCTTCAGATCTTCCATGGAAGCCTGCACAACGGTTTCCAGACTATCGTGCTCTTCGTACCGTTGCAGCTGCAGTTTATAGGGCGGAGCGCCCTCGACGATGCTTTCCAGGGCAAATAGATCATCAGTACAGCTGAGTTGTTCGGCATAAGGTGTCAGACGTTCCAGTAGCTCCAATACGGCGGAACGCAGTGTCTGCTGATGCCCCTCATCATCGATAATGATGTCCGCATCCATTCCGTAGCGCACCGCACGCCATTTATTTTCCCTGACTACCCACTCGCTAAGCACAGGCAGCTGCTGTCCGTTGTCGTATAGTTCAGATAGTCCCACTACCAGGCAGTGCGATAGAGCTGCTAATGACACCATCTCATCGATGGTGGGCACCGCATCAAAAGCCCGAATTTCAACGGTACCGAAACCGGGATGCGGACGAATATCCCACCATACTTCCCGAATGGATTCGATGGCGTTCGCGCGCTGTAGAGTGCGCATCAACCTCTGGAACTCACTGTAATTGGTCAGTCGAGCGGGTAGACCAGCGGTGGGCATGGCTTCAAAGACCTTCATGCGAGTTGAAGCGAGACCGGTTGGCAGTCCTTCCCAGAAGGGGGAATTCGATGAAAGCCCGATGAAATGGGGGATATAACGCAGCAATGCATTTACGATGGCAATAGCCTTCTCCCCACTCTCTACCCCGATATGCACATGCTGCCCGCTGATAAGCAGGCGTCGGACAGGAAACTGCATTCGTTCCAGAAAAGCCTGGTACCGCTTATTGCGTGTCACTTGGGCGTCCGACCAGCGGGCAAAGGGATGGGTCCCACTTGAAATCAAACCCAGGTTGTGCTTTTCAGACACTTCAATAACCCGCTTCAACTGTTGTCGTAGATCCTCCCGGACTTCCTGAGTTGAGCGGCATATATCGGTATTAATCTCAACAATTGATTCCAGGAGCTCGGGCTTGATTTTGGGATTATCGTCGAATTCAGCCAGGATAGTCGGGGCGCCACTTACCAGGTCGAACTTATCCAGGTCTACCAAAAAAAGTTCGATCTCAACGCCGATGGTTGGTTCAGGGGAAGCGTGAAAGTAGGTTGAGCCGGTGTAAACCACTGTACCCGCTACGCCTGCATAATGCCGGAAAAGCTGTTCATATAGGCCGGGTGAAGTTTTTTCCGGTCGATATCGATCAGGTCATTAATCTTCAGTCGGCTGCTATCCGTTACTCGCCCGATCGTGATGCATGGGACCTGGTCGTTCATGGCAATACGCTGCAAGGAAAGCAATTTTTCCTCATCGACAGTGATAATGATGGTGCTCTGGCTCTCGCCAAAAAGCAGCTCATCATTCCGTAATCGACGGGATAAATGGACTTCGGCTCCCAGGCCTGCCGCAGCCACAATCAACGATTCCGCGAGGCAAACGGCCAGGCCACCGTCACTGATGTCATGTGCGGAATGGATAATGCCGTCCCGAATGGCCTCGATGCAGACGCCTTGCACGTGCATTTCCGTTTCCAGATCAATCCCAGGGGGCTCACCAGCCACCAACCCATGTTCCATTTCCAGATATTCCGTGCCGCCTAATTCTCCATTGATCGAGCCCAGCACAACAATAAAGTCACCCTCCTGCTTAAAACCGGGAGTTGTGACGTGGTTGAGATCTTCGATGAGTCCCAACATGCCGATAACCGGTGTGGGATATACGGCTCCTTCGGGGTTCTCATTATAGAAACTGACATTTCCACCCGTGACGGGGGTATTGAGAACGGTGCAGGCTTCCCCAATACCCGCTACAGCTTCCTTGAATTGAAAATAAATCTCAGGATCGTTAGGATTGCCAAAATTGAGACAGTTCGTAATCGCAATGGGGAGCCCTCCAACGCAGACCACATTTCGAGCAGCCTCCGCCACGGCGATTTTTCCACCAACATTGGGATTCAGCCAGGTATACCGTCCATTGCCATCCGTGGTCAGAGCCAGGGCTTTCGTGGTTCCCTTCACGCGAACTACGGCGGCATCCGCGCCGGGACCAATCACGGTGTTGGTCCTCACCGTGCTATCGTACTGCTCATAGACAAAGCTCTTATTCGTGATATTCGGTTGAGCCAGCAACCGGAGTAATATGGAGTTATAATCTTTGGGCTCGGGGAGGGTGGCCTGGTCCAACTGGACCGTCTGATTCAGGTATTCGGGCTTGCTGGCGGGAAGGGAATACTGCGGTGCCCCACCCCCCAGGACAAGTTCGAAGCACGGGGTATCGGATACCTTGATTCCTCCTGAGTAGACTTCAAGATTACCAGTATCCGTCACTTCCCCGATTCTCGTACAGTCCAAGTCCCAGCGATCGAATATTTCTTCCAGTTCTTCCTCAAATCCCTTCTGGATTACCACCAACATGCGCTCCTGCGATTCAGAGAGCATGATCTCATAGGGAATCATGTTCTCTTCCCGTCGGGGAACCTTGTCCAGGTCAAGGTGGATACCCGCCTTACCACGGGCGGCCATTTCCGAGCAACTACAGGTGATCCCAGCCGCACCCATGTCCTGAATCCCCACCAGGAAGGGACGCATACACAGTTCAAGTGTAGCTTCCAGCAACAGTTTCTCCGTGAAGGGATCACCAACCTGCACATTGCTTTTTCGTGATTCCGATTCTTCCGAGAGTTCTTCACTGGCGAAGGTGGCTCCGTGGATCCCATCCCGCCCGGTTTTGCTACCAACGATATATACCGGATTTCCCACGCCCTGCGCTATGGCACTGGCGACACGATCATGTCGAACAATCCCAACTGACATCGCATTTACCAGTGGATTTCCTTTATAGGCATCTGAAATGAATACCTCACCACCCTGCGTTGGAATTCCAAGGCAATTTCCATAATCACCAATCCCTTTAACAACGTGGTCCAATAGAAATCGGTTATGGGGATCGTCAAGGCTACCAAAGCGAAGGGAATTCAGACTCGCAATTGGCCTGGCACCCATAGTGAAGATATCGCGCATTATGCCACCGACACCGGTAGCTGCTCCCTGGTATGGTTCAACGGCCGAAGGATGATTATGGCTTTCAATCTTGAAGGCTACAGCATAGTTGTCACCGATATCCACAAGTCCGGCATTTTCCTCCCCTGCCGACACCATGAGTCGACCGCCTGATCGTGGTAGCGTTTTCAGCACTTTAATCGAACTCTTGTAGGAGCAGTGTTCACTCCACATAACAGAGAAGATACCCAGTTCCGTATAGGTAGGAACGCGACCCAGAATATCGATTATTCGTGTGTATTCATCATGGGACAAGCCATGCTCTAAGGCTAATTCTTCAGTGACTTCTGGTTCGACCTGGTCGTTATTTTTCGATCCTGGCACAATATTCTCCTGCTAAGCGGACGGCCTGAGCCGGATGTGAGATAATAAGAGAGAACGTCCTGCTGTTATCCGCAGCAGGGTGCTAATTTACTTCCGGTGAGGGATTTGGGTAAAGGAACACAATGTCCATTTTCACTTGCGATACTTCCAGGGTGTGTCCCTAAGTGCCAAAGGTTTGGTATTTGCATATTGGATAGATTCTGCAGTGACCTCAGCCAGAAACACCGTATGATCTCCCCCCGGTAACGTGTCAACAATCCGGGCTTCAAACCAGGCTGGAGCATCACGAAATATGGGTGCACCCGTAGATGGGCTGAGATCGAAAGGGTACCCGTTGAGCATCCCCTGCTCGTGGCGGACAGTTTTAAAAAAAGTCGCGGCAAAGTCCTGCTGGTCATGGGCAACAATATGCACGACAAGATTTTTAGATGCCTGAAGAATATCATGAAGACTGCTATTTTTCCGGACTGCGATCATCACCAAAGGTGGATTGAAAGAGGCTTGAGACATCCATGTGACGGTAGAGGCTGATAGCCGCTTCCCTGCAGCGGCGGTGATAACATATAATCCATACGTTAATTGGTCAAGAGCATGATGCTTTAATTCTGAGCCCACTTTACAATTCCCTCGAGTTTGGCTGATACTAGCGGAATTAAAAATGGAGCAATCTGCTCCATTTTTGTCGGAACGGCGGGATTTGAACCCGCGACCCCTTGACCCCCAGTCAAGTGCGCTACCGGGCTGCGCCACGTTCCGCTGTAATTGAATTTACGCCGGTAAGCTACTCAGAACAACCGAGTGATTATTTGTGCTCGCGTATTAATTCAATGAGCTCGTTCAGGCTTTCCTGAACATCCAGAAGAGCTCTACGTGCGATCTCCTTTTCCCGGATCGCCCCCGCTTTGTTAGGCAGGACCGGTTCAGACTCGTTGGTTGAAGCAGGGGTATTGTTGAAATATTGTCTGGCGCCCTGAATGGTGAATTTGTCCTGGTATAGCAAGCGTTTGATTTCGAGAATGGTCTCGATATCCTTTTCCGTGTATACACGATTGCCAGCGCGATTCTTACCCGGGGAAAGATTGGAGAACTCAGTCTCCCAGTAGCGCAGGACATAGGGTTTCAGGCCAGTGAGATCACTGACCTCTCCAATGGAGTAATACAACTTTTTAACTTCAGGTGCCAGCTTAGGCCTCTATGGCTTCCAATTTAAAGTACTACTTTAGTGTAACGAGAGATTACCCTTGAAGCAAGGAGTTTTTATTCATGAATTGTTATCAAATATTGCCTTATTTCAGGCTGTATTTGTGTAATAAAAACCCCCGGTTTTTTGGATAAACCGGGGAGTTTTATCGTTTGCTGATTGATGTTAGCGTATAAGTGTCAGGGGATCTCCGTATTTGAGGCCGAACGCTTCAGCCACCCCTACATGTGTAATTTGGCGCTGGAAGATATTCAATCCCTTGAGTAGGGCGCTGTCATCCAGCATGGCTTGAATGGCACCTTTTTGCGCGATCTGCCGCACATACGGATAGGTGGAGTTGGTAAGTGCCCGCGTCGAAGTGCTGGGAACGGCTCCGGGCATATTGGCCACACAGTAGTGAATGACATCGTCAACAACGAAGGTAGGATTTTCATGGGTTGTTGGATGACATGTTTCCACACACCCGCCTTGATCCACGGCTACATCCACGATAACGGAACCTGCCTGCATCAATTTCAGCATATCCCTGGTAACAAGTTTCGGAGCTTTGGCTCCTACGACCAGCACAGCGCCAACAAGCAGGTCAGTTCTAGGGAGTAGTTCCCGGAGGGTGATGGGATCGGAATAGAGTGTAGTAACATTCTTAGGCATGATATCATCCAAATAGCGCAGCCGGTCGATGTCGATATCAAGTATGTAGACATTGGCACCCATGCCAGCCGCCATTTTGGCTGAATTAAGGCCAACGATCCCGCCTCCAATGATGGTCACGGTGGCGGGTTCCACACCCGGTACTCCACCCAGGAGAACACCTTTGCCACCATTATTCATTTCCAACATTCGGGCACCTTCCTGGATAGCCATACGTCCGGCAACCTCTGACATGGGAGTCAGCAGCGGGAGTTCGCCATTTTCATTCTGTACCGTCTCATAGGCGATAGCTATAGCCCCTGTGTCTCGGAATCGTTCGGTCAATTCCTGTTCGGCGGCAAAATGGAAATAGGTGAACATCACCTGATTTTCCCGTGTCATTTTTATTTCGGAAGGTTGCGGTTCCTTTACCTTGACGATAAGATCTGCACGTTTGAAAATTTCAGCGGGTCTATCGATAATCTCAGCACCGGCCTGTTGGTAGTTACTGTCATCAAAACCGCAGCCTATTCCACCCTGGTGTTCTACTAGTACCGTATGTCCCAGTTTCGAAAGGTCTTCGACACCGAAGGGAGTCATGGCGATGCGATTTTCTTGAGATTTGATCTCTTTGGGTACACCGATTATCATCTGCTTGCACCTTTAGTGATATATAGTGTTAGAATTACGATCCAGATCGATTTCCACCTCTAGGAGGTCTACGGTCGGGACGGCGGTTTCCACCGCTTGAACCACGATTGCCAGAGTGCGGACGGCGTGGACGTCCGTGTGAGCCACCATCGCCGCCGGATGGGCTACGACGGGGAGGTTCAGTCCATCCCTCCGGCTTCTCCAGTAGAGCCTTGCGGCTGAAATCGAGCCGGCCCAGGTCATCAATCTTGAGCAGTTTAACATCCACTTCATCCCCGATCTTCAGGATGTCATCCACTTTTTCGACTCTTCTCCACTCCAATTCTGAAATGTGGACGAGTCCTTCCTTCCCCGGTGAGATTTCAACAAATGCACCGAAGTCCATGATGCGCCGTACCACACCGTGATACGTGGAGCCCACTTCGGGATCGCTGATAATCAAGCTAACCATTCGAACAGCGTCATCAAGTTTATCGTTACTGGTTCCACTGATTACAACGTTGCCCTCATCGTCAACATCTACATTGCAGCCAGTATCCCTGGTAATGGCTTTGACGATCCTGCCGCCGGGGCCGATGATTTCCCCGATTTTCTCGGGATTCACCGTGAGGTGTACAATTCGGGGCGCGTATTCGCTGATCTCAGCTCGAGGACCATCCAAGACTTCTAGCATTTTGCCGAGGATCAGTTGGCGGCCCTGAAAAGCCTGCTCCAGGGCTTCGCGCATAATATCAATCGAGATCCCAGCCCTCTTCAGGTCCATCTGGATAGAATTAATACCCTCGCTGGTACCCGCTACCTTGAAGTCCATATCCCCCAGGTGATCTTCCGTACCGAGAATATCCGATAAAATCACATAGCGATCATCATCCTCCATGACCAAACCCATAGCTATACCGGCTACGGGAGCCTTGATTGGTACGCCGGCATCCATGAGCGCCATGCAGGAGGCGCATACGGTAGCCATGGAAGAGCTGCCGTTGGATTCGAGAATCTCCGACACGATACGGACGGTGTAGGGAAAATCGTCGAAGTCGGGCATAACCTGGATAAGAGCACGTTCCGCAAGATTGCCATGGCCTACCTCGCGGCGGCTGATGCCAAACATCCGCCGTACCTCCCCTACCGAGAAGGGTGGGAAATTGTAATGCAGCATCTGGTTTTTGTAATACGTGCCCTCAATGTCGTCGACTAATTGTTCGTCCTTTTTCGAGCCGAGGGTTGTGATAGCCAGGGCTTGAGTTTCACCCCTGGTGAACAGAGATGATCCGTGTGTGCGTGGCAATACCTGCGTCTCAACAGTGATAGTACGCACTTCATCGGATTTTCGCCCATCGGCCCGAACACCATTAAGTGTTTTCTCTCGAAGATCCATTCGAATGAGCTCAGAAATATGATTTTTAATCGTCTTTTCTTCCTCAGGATATTCCTCAGCTAATTGTGCAAGAATCTCGTCGATGAAAGCATCGATATCACCATAGCGATCATGCTTGTTCTTAGGCTTATTCAAATCATCAAGTTTAGGCTTTGTCAGTTTTTCTATTTTCTTGAGCAATTCGTTATTTACCTCGGCAATCTCAAATTCCCGTTTGGATTTGCCAACTTCCTTCATCAGCGCTTCCTGAACACCGATCAGATCGCTGATCGCTTCCTGGGCATACTGCATGGCTGTTACCATCTCATTTTCGGAAACTTGGTTCGCCTCTCCCTCGACCATGAGTATGGTATCTTTCTTGCCCACTACCACGATATCGAAATCACTTTCCTCCAACTCCGTATTGGTCGGATTTAGACGCAGCTTTCCATCCACTCTGCCGACACGAACACCGGCTATGGGGCCATTCCAGGGAATGTCTGAAATGCTTAGAGCGGCGGAGGCTCCCACAACACCCAGTATATCGGGTGTGTTCTCTCCATCAGCCGATAAGACCGTTATAATAACCTGTGTTTCACTTTGAAAACCTTCGGGGAATAGCGGTCGAATGGGTCGATCAATCAAACGCGCTGCTAGTATTTCCTTTTCTGTGGGGCGTCCTTCACGTTTGAAGAAGCCACCGGGGATTCGCCCGGCAGCATAGGTTTTCTCACGATATTCGATCGACAGTGGGAAAAATCCACGGTCCTCCGCGGCCTGTTTGGATGCAACGGCGGTGGCCAATAAAACTGTATCGTCATATCGAACTACAACCGATCCGTCAGCTTGTTTGGCCATACGCCCTGTCTCTATAGATAGCGTTTTTCCGGCCAGTTCTATCGATTTTGTAATCATCATTACTGTTTCTTCTCTCTCTTTTTATTCATAGTTGGTCTATTTATCGGCGCAAACCAAGATCGGTAATGAGTTTCTTGTAACTCGCCAGATCATTTCTACTCAGGTATTTCAACAAGCGGCGCCTTTTGCCAACCAGTTTGATTAAACCACGACGGCTGTGGTGGTCTTTTGAATGTACTTTTGAATGTTCAGTTAGCTCTCTAATTCTCTGAGTTAGCAACGCAATTTGAACTTCTGGAGATCCTGTATCGGATTCCTCCTTGCCAAAATTCTTTATGATATCTTCTTTTTGTTCTTTAGATAGTGGCATGAACGTCTTTTCCTCCTTGATATTCCTTAATCCAGTTTTGTGCAGCTGTTTTATCACGATCTATTTGTGCCCGCAGTTTGCTGGCATCTTCAAATTTCTGCTCATCGCGAATCCAGTGATAAAACCTCAGTGTAAGTTTTCGATGGTATAAATTGTCAACCTCGATATCGAAGAAATGGGCTTCGATCGTTAATGATTTCTCATCGAACGTAGGACGGATTCCCACATTACACATTCCAAAATATTCCTGATTGTCGATGGTGCTGGAAACGATGTACACGCCATGCTTCGGAATCAATTGGTATTTTTCATCAGGCTCTAGATTGGCTGTGGGATAAGTAAGTCGCTTACCGCGCTGTATTCCTTTTACTACGGTACCTGAGATTTCATAGGGTCGACCTAATAGGGATGCCCCCGCTTCACAATGGCCATTTTTTATCAGTTGACGGATTTTGGAGCTGCTGATGGTTGAGTCAGAAGCGTTCACCTCATCAACCACATCGACTGAATATCCATACGCAGAAGATTGATTCCGCAGAAATTCCGCGTCGCCCTGATGATCGTTACCAAAGTGATGATCATACCCGATGACGATTTCCGAAGGATGAAAGCGACCAATGATTATATTATGCAGGAAATCGTGGGCAGTTACACAGCTTAAGTCATGATCAAAATTGAAGACCATTGCGATATCAATCCCTGCATTTTCGATCAGATCAAGTTTTTTCTCAAGGGTGACGATCACCTCCAGCCTGGGGGTTCCCGGCTTGGCCAGTATATGTTGCGGGTGCGGGTGAAATGTCAACACAACCGAAGGCACGTTCTGCATTTTTGCATGTTCAACAACCCGATCAATCACTGCCTGATGTCCTCTATGCAATCCGTCGAAAGTGCCAACGGTAAGGACAGAGCCATCAATTGGGAGTACATCTTCTATGCTTCGGTAGGTTTCCAAAAAGGAAGCTGCTCCATCTGGATGGCATCGGATTCACGAAAGGAACCGACCCGGGTACGCGACAAGGCGATCAAATGCCCAACGGTTCCCAATGCTTCTGCGAGATCGGCTGCCAGAGAACGGATGTACGTACCTTTGCCACACCTGACAAGGATATCAAATTCGTCCGGTGAATTCCAATTCTGAAGATCAATGCTAAAGATGTGTATTTCACGCGGTTCCCGGGGCAGTGTTTTTCCTTGCCGAGCGAGCTGATATAATCTGGTCCCATTCACTTTCAATGCCGAGAACATAGGCGGCACCTGCTGAATCGTACCAATGAACCTGTTACAGACTTTTTCCAGTGCTTCTTCAGAAAGGGCCGGGACGAGTTTACGCTCGGTAATCTTCCCCGTTGGATCCAAGGTATCCGTTGTGATCCCAAGTTTCACTTTGGCAAGGTATTCCTTTTCCTGCTTCATGATCTCAGAAGCCTGCTTTGTGGCCTTTCCAAAGCAAAGGACAAGTATGCCTTCAGCGAAGGGATCCAAGGTGCCGGCATGGCCGATTTTCCTGATGTGGGTGGTATTGCGTACTTTACGGACAACATCGAAGGAGGTCCAGCTAGCCGGTTTCCAGAAAGGTTGCACCAGGTTGATCACTCTGCGTCGCTCTTCTCGCCGTCATGAATGGCCTCAATCACAGCATGTATTCGGGCTGACCGCTCGAAAGATTCATCAATATAAAATCTCAATTCCGGCACATACTTGGCCTGGAGCTCTGAACCCAGATAATACCGTATCGTTTTTCGCTGCCGAATCAGTTTTTTCTGAATTTCAGTCTTCGGGAGCTCAGGATTCAGGAAGCTCACGTAGATTTTCGCAAAACGGAGATCCTTGGATAACTCCACATTGGTAACGGTAACCAGTCCGGCCGCGGGTAGTTGGACCTTCGATTGCAAAATACCGCCCAGGATGCGCTGTACTTCGTCAGCCAGACGTACAGATCTAGGTACTGATGATGCACGATGAAAATCAGGCAAGTGTACGCTTTACCTCTTTGATCTCATATATTTCGATTAGATCCCCCTCTTCGAAATCAGAGAATCCCTCTACGCCGATACCGCATTCAAACCCTTCCTGCACTTCTTTCACATCATCCTTAAACCGTTTAAGAGAGGTCACAACACCTTCGTGGAGGAATTCATCATTCCGTGTTACACGAAGGAGAGCGTTTCTGATCGCCTTGCCTTCTTTCATATAGCATCCGGCTATCAAGCCCGCTCGAGGGATGCGGAAGGTGGCCCGAACCTCAGCAATACCAAGTGGTGTCTCGACCTTTTCAGGTTCCAGGAGACCCTCCAGAGCAAGTTTGACTTCATTCACGGCATTATAGATTACATCGTAGTTGCGAATTTCCACATCATCCTTTTTCGCCAATAACTTGGCGCCAGAGGAGGTATTCACCCCAAAGGCGATTATTACAGCATTGGACGCCAGAGCAAGCAGGACATCATTCTCGCTTACGTTTCCAACGCCGCGATGGATAAGGTCAACGGATACTTCGCTTGTGGCCAAATTCTGCAAAGAATCAGTCAGGGCTTCCAAGGAGCCATCTACATCCGCTTTGAGCAGTATAGGCAGTTGTTTGACTTCTCCCTCGCGAATTTGTCGAGAGATTTCATCAAGTGTACGAACACTTTTCTGCCGATATTCCATCTCCCGACGAATGCGGGTACGTTCGGCACTGATACGTTTAGCTTCACGTTCATCCTCGAAAACGATGAAACGGTCACCAGCCTGCGGCACTTCCTCAAATCCCTGGATCTGAACCGGATCGGCCGGCAATGCGCTTCGGACGCGGCTGGCGTTTTGATCCAGCATGGCTCGAACACGTCCAATCTGACTTCCACAGAGGAATGTATCACCTGTCTTCAAGGTTCCCTTTTGCACCAGTACGGTAGCAACCGGCCCCAGTCCCTTATCGAGTTTCGACTCGATAATCGTTCCGACAGCAGTTGTTTTTTTGACTGCTTTCAGATCCATGATCTCCGCTTCAACAAGGATCTTGTCCAGAAGATCATCAATGCCGATTCCCTTTTTCGCAGAGACCTCAGCGCTCTGTATTTTGCCCCCCCATTCTTCAACCAGTACACCTTTCTCGGACAACTCGCGCCTTACTCGTTCAGTATCAGCCTCAGGCTTGTCAATTTTGTTGATTGCTACGACGATATTGACCCCAGCGGCATTGGCATGGTTAATCGCTTCAATGGTTTGCGGCATCACTGAATCGTCGGCAGCCACAACCAGCACCACGATATCCGTGACTTGAGCGCCCCGTGCACGCATAGCTGTAAATGCGGCATGGCCGGGAGTGTCTAGAAATGTGATCCTCTGTCCTCCCCGAACCGTCACTTCGTAGGCGCCAATATGCTGCGTAATTCCCCCCGATTCCTTCACAGCGACATTGGCCGAACGGATATGATCGAGGAGGGAGGTTTTGCCGTGGTCGACATGCCCCATTACCGTCACTACAGGCGGCCGGGTTTCACTTTTGGCCTGGTCGATATTGTCATCAAGGCCTTCCAGGATAACGTCGTCGTTAAGGACATCCTCCTCGTGGATATCAAAGCCAAGGCCTTCGGCTAGAAGTGACAGCGTCTCCAGATCGAGCCGCTGGTTAATCGTAGCCATGATGCCCAGTTCCATGCACTTCCCGATGACATCCATGGGTACAACGTTCATTGCATTGGCAAGATCTGCTACGGACATGAATTCATGGATGTTTATTTTCGGGCGCTGCTCCTCAGTCGATAAAACATCCTCATCCACGACTTTGTCACGCTTTACCGGCTTCCGCTTACGATCTTTGGTAGCCATGCTGGCCAAGGTTTGACGGAGTGTCTGTTCGACCGATTTGACCTTCTCCGGTTCGAGATCTCGTTTCTCTCTCCTGGTTAATGGCTTCTTGCGTCCTTCTTCAATTTTTCCCTCAATTTCACGGATGTCGATCCGTTTCAATTTGGGCTTTTCGCTTGGAGGGGACTTAGGCTCTGCCTTGGTTGGTTTCGGGGGCTTTTCAGCCGAGACTTTTTTCTTTTCTTTCCTGGCAGATTCTTTCTCAGTTTTCTCTTTCTCAACTTTTGATTCAGATTCCCGACGCTTTAATTCCTCATGCGCAAGTTTCTTTAACTCCTCTTGCTTCTTATGCTCCGCTTCTTCTTTTTTCTTGCGCTCGGCTGCTTCTTTAGCAGCTTTTTTTGCTCGCTCGGCCTCTTCCAGCTCGATCTGCCGTTGTTCGCCGATGGTTAGGACATTTTCAAACCTTCCTCTGCCCACAGCCTTGCGACGAGCTTCTTCAACATCACGCCGGGCAACCTCTTTTCTTTGCCGATCAACAATGACCTTTTCCTTAGCGAATTCACCGAGTATCCGCTCATATACATCCGTGTTAACGGGGGACATGTGGCTGGCAACCTTGATACCTTCACCGTCAAGAAACTCGATTATCTCAGTATGAGAGATATTCAGCTCCTTGGCAATCTGGAAAATACGCTGTTTCGTAGCGGTCGTTTCTGTCATATTATTTCTGCGTGTCCTCGGCCCGGTCGGTTTCCTTTAATTGACAACTTCTGTATCTGCCGGTTCAACGGATTCTAGTGGACTTTTTTCTGGGGCCTTGTTTTCCTCTTTCTCCGCTGCCTGTAGCGCCTGCGTGATCACGGATTTGACCTGTTCATAGGTTTTGGGGCCAAAGCCTTTCAGAGCGAGAATATCCTCATCGGGTGTCTCCAGGAACTCGTTTGCGGTGTGAATATCAACTTGACCAAGTATGTCAATATGGTTCTTCCGCATACCATCCAATTCGTCCAGGTATACTGTGCGACGTTTCGGACCTTCATATTCCGATTGCTTCACCGCATCAATCGTATAACCGGTAACCTGAGATGCCAATAGTATATTTTGACCGTTCCTGCCAATCGCTGCGGGTAGTTCCTCATCACTGAATACCGCCATGATGTAAGGCCTGTCTTCCATGAGCAGGAGGTTCACCGGTTTGGCAGGTGAAAGCGATCGGGATACAAGTATTTCGGGCTGTTCGCTCCAATTGATAATATCAATCTTTTCTCCGTTCAATTCCCGCACTATGGACTGGATGCGGCTACCACGCATGCCGACGCAAGCTCCTACTGCGTCTATTCTACGGTCATGAGAATACACGACGATCTTGCTGCGATCTCCTGGTGCCCGGGCGACACTCTTTATTTCAATAATGCCATCTTCGATCTCAGGTACCTCCATTTCAAAGAGACGCACCAGGAAGCCATTGTCAGCCCTGGAGACGATGATGTCTGGTCCTTTGGC
Source organism: Fidelibacterota bacterium (assembly GCA_042568495.1). Classification (GTDB taxonomy): domain Bacteria; phylum Fidelibacterota; class Marinisomatia; order SCGC-AAA003-L08; family TS1B11. The sequence continues at coordinate 16,472 of JBHPIW010000041.1, forward strand.
TGACATCTCAATGGATTTGATCAGCGCCCTGATTGTGCTCCCACGTCGGTACCGTTCATTGGGAATCTGTTCAGAATTGGGCAATCGCAGCTCGACTTTGTCGATATTGATAAAGACGTTATCACGCCGGACTTGGTGAACGTCACCTGTGGCGATGGTACCAATCAATTGGTCATATTCATCGAATACTGACTGTTTCTCAATCTCCCTGATTCTCTGACTGAGGAACTGTTTGGCGGTAGAGATCAACCGACGACCGAAATCAGTGGGATCGATTATTTCGATGAACGGATCGCCAATCTCCAAATCAGGTTCGACTAGCTGGGCATCTTCCAAAGCTATTTCGGTTACAGCATCGGTTACCTCGGCGACAATGGTCTTTTCCTGGTAGATCTCAATGGTGCCCTTGTCCATGTTTACGATGACACTGAAGTTGGTATATTCCTCACCACACTTTTTCTGAATGAGGGTAATAAATAGTTCTTCCATGATCGAGCCCAAGTGGGTTCGATCGATATTCTTTTCCCGCGCGATAGCTGAGAATGATTCGATTATCTCCCGGTGAATCAAAGAAAATTCTCCCTAGTTACCATTTCGTTTGAACATGTGCCTGGTGGATATTCTCCCATGGGATTTCCTGTTCCCCTGCCTGCAGCTGTACGTGGATTCCGTTGGCATCCGTTCGCAGTAATTCTCCAGTAAGCTGCTCCGGTTGTTCATGCTGGTCTGCCGGACTCTGAAGCTGCACCCTTACCTGGCGACCGATATGGCGAGGAAATTGCCACGGTTCTGTCAGGCCCGCGTCGATTCCGGGTGAGGTCACTTCCAGGCGATAATTTTCGCTGTCAATATGTTCCTGAATACCTTCGTTATCCCTCAAAGATCGTGAAATTGAGGTGAGCTGATCGATGGTGATTCCATCGGATGTATCTACCACGAGCTTTACCAGCGGAAGACGGCCGCCAGCGCCAATATTGATATCCAATATGTGGGCATCCATGTCTTGAATCATCAGCTCCAAGTATTTTACAAGGTCACGCATTTCCACGCACTTATATACACAGAAAGTGGGTCGCCCGACCCACTTTCCATCGTTAAAGTTAAAGTTACTAATCAATTACAGCAAGGAGTTAAACTCCATCATCCTCCTCCATCAGGTACCGTGCAGTAGCGATCAACTCCTGGATCTCGCTGCTAACCTGGTAGTCGAGTTCTATATTGTCCAGCAAGGGCTGGAGAATCGAAAGTGTCTCCTTGGGTTGGGATGCCAGCAAATAATTTCTACCCGAATAGATCGAGTACTGGTACACCAATTTGGTGGTGGGGGCAGACTGACCGGCTTTGCGGAATAATTCAGCGCTCTCAAAATAATTGTCCCTACCCTCCTCGATAAGACCTAGAGCGGCATATGCGCCTGATTTCAGCAGCGGATCTTTGCCATACTCATCAAGATAAAGCCGATAGTGTATTTCGGCGTTTAGCGTGTCTTGAACATAAAGCTCTGAGCGAGCAAGTAGATACAGTCCGTTCCCAAAGGATTTTAGACCGCTATACTCTTCAACGACATCGCCGAGTGTGGCAATAACCGTATTATAATTACCGTTGCTGAATTCAATATGTGCAATTCCCGCCACAGCAGCAGCTTTCTCATTCAGGGTAGCGCGCCAACGAAACACCAGTACTGATAGAATAACGATGATTAGAGCCAATCCCCCATAACGGGATACAGTTTTCTTATTGGCTACCCACCACTGGCGCAGAGTATACAGGATCTCAAGCAACGGGTCACGCTTGAGCTCTTTACGAGTTATTTTCTTACGAGGTTTTAGCATTCTATTTCCAATATTTACCTTTACAGCATATAAAGTTAGAATAAAAACCAGCCTCTCACCAATGGTATAGCGGGCATTATTTCCTAAATTGATCCATGCACATTGATTGAATTACATCAATTATGCGTCTATTCTGCAATGCAGCACCGTTTGAAATAATACTTCCAAGAAGAACAACGAGGCCTATTTAGAATGCGTTACCTGATTACAATATTTGTCACTGTATTTCTGGCAGAATTGGGAGATAAGACCCAGATGGCGGTTTTATTGTATGCGACCAAACCGGATATATCAAAAATCGGCATTGCCATCGCAGCTTCCGCCGCATTAGTGTGCACCACCGTGCTAGCCACATTCCTGGGCGACCGCCTAGCGCAATGGATAAATCCAAGAATACTGGAAGGTATTGCCGGTGCAGGATTCATTATCATCGGCGCCTTTTTTCTTATTTCCCTCTTCAAGAATACTTGATCCTTTGACTTGTCTCCATGACGTCACTTGGAACGTTCAACCTTGACAGTACATTAAAGCCTATGATAACATTCGCGCCAATAGATGAAGGTACGTAGTATCATAGCATTGTTTTTCTGGGTGGCCTACTTGGGCGCCCCCCTCATTACACTGCATGCAGGGACTTGCGAAATGGTCTGTTGCGTTCAG
>JBHPIW010000042.1:0-17939 GCA_042568495.1 Fidelibacterota bacterium
GAAATTAACGTGTGCCAGAATAAACGACCCAGGATCACCCGCGGCAGTGTTCCCCCCGGACAGAAGTTCTTTGAGCCAACCTGCATGAACCAGATGCTGATACCTCGGCAGTTTGATAATCGGCAACTGTGGATCAGCTGCCCAGTCCAGCATACCGCCAGAGTGCAATGCAAGGATGGAAAAACCGAACTGTTTGAGATGATGAGCGGTTGCCCGTATTTGGCTATCATCATAGCCGGTGATAATGACAGACCCGGATTTTACAATACCCTTGCTTATCAGCGTCTCCACCGCCTGCTCTGGACCCAGTTCGTCAAACCAATCCAGCGGAAACGATATCGCGCCCGGGATGTGCCCTCCATTGGCCTCGCCCCGTAGCGGCCATCCATTATATGCAGCAGATGGTCGGCAATCCAGAATATTGCCCTCTTTGAAATCAACTATATCAGCCGTTTTTACCTCTATTGGCATCAGTGACCTATCCTCTTTTTATCGGATTCAGAATAAAGACATTTAATATACTTTTATCACTCGGGAGAATTCTACTCAAGATTCCGATGTCGGCACCGATGTTTGATGTATACACGGAATCCCCCGTGCTGGTGGCTTCCGTCGCGATAGGCTAGGTTAGACTGGATTTACCAGTTGCTATAAATAAAGGGTTGCCAACCCCTTAAAGCCTATGCTATAATTCAACCACGTTGGTCGTCGGATCAGCGTTGCGAATAGTGGAAATGGAAAGCACTCATACATATCGGCGGAAAATTAGACGGCATCACGGTGCCGCCAATCTCGGTATATTTTCTCGCATATCTTCCACCATCGCCGGACGACTTAACGTCGTCGTACTGATTATTGTGATTATTGTCCTGCTAGCTCTGATTAGTGTCATAGGCTAGCATCTAGGACAGTTAATCACAATCCCACCCGAAAAACTCCCTAGATACTAGCCGAAACCGGAATAGGATTTGTGATTAACTGTCGCTAAAAGATAGTTGAGAAGGAATTCTATGCGATCAGATCAGATCAAGACCGGTTTTGAGAGGGCACCACATCGAAGCCTGCTTCGGGCGACAGGTGCGATCCACTCCGATGATGATTTCAATAAGCCTTTTATCGGGGTCGCCAACTCCTACATCGACCTGATCCCGGGCCACGTGCATCTTCAGGAGCTGGGACGCATCGCCAAGGAATCCATCCGTGCAGCGGGAGGGGTTCCCTTTGAATTCAATACCATCGGGGTGGATGATGGCATAGCCATGGGACACCTGGGTATGCGCTACTCCCTACCCAGTCGGGAACTGATCGCTGACAGTGTCGAGACTGTTGTTTCGGCCCACTGCCTTGATGGGCTGGTCTGTCTGACCAATTGCGATAAGATTGTTCCCGGAATGCTCATGGCTGCTGTCAGGTTAGATATTCCCACCATTTTCATTTCCGGCGGTCCCATGAAAGCCGGCACTAAGGCTGATGGAACGAAGATTGACCTCATCTCCGTTTTCGAAGGCGTGGGCCAGTTTCAGTCACAGACACTTGATGAACAGGGCCTGATAGAATTGGAGATGTCCGCCTGTCCCACCTGCGGTTCCTGCGCCGGTATGTTCACTGCCAATTCCATGAACTGTTTGATGGAAGCTCTCGGGATAGCCCTGCCCGGCAACGGTAGTATCCTGGCCGTGGACCCGCAACGGCAGGAACTGGTTTGGCAGGCTGGTCCGAGGATCATGGATCTATTCGAACAAGAGCTCACTCCCCGCGACATCATCACGGAGGCCTCGATTCTCAACGCTTTTGCGCTGGATATGGCTATGGGTGGCAGCACTAATACTGTCCTTCATACTCTCGCCGTCGCAGCGGAAGCGGGGCTCCACTTCGATCTGTCCATGTTGAATGATCTGGCTCGCAAGGTACCTCATATATGCAAAGTCAGTCCTGCCGCCCGCGATGTACACATGGAAGATGTCGATGCTGCCGGCGGTGTGAGTGCCATTCTGCATGAGTTGTCCCTTATTGATGGTCTGCTTGATTTATCTTGTCCCACAGTCACCGGCCACAGCCTTGGAGAGAATATTGCCGCCGCTACCGTCAAAGATCGAAACGTCATCCGGTCCATTGAGGATCCCTATTCCAAAGAAGGCGGATTGGCCATTCTTTTCGGAAATCTCGCACCACACGGGTCGGTTGTTAAAACTGCTGCAGTAGAGAGCAAAATGCTGGCTCACACCGGTCCGGCTCGGCTATATGAGTCGCAAGATGATGCCGTGAAAGGCATCCTTGACGGAGAAGTCCAGCCGGGCGATGTCGTGGTAATTCGCTATGAGGGGCCTCGGGGCGGGCCGGGAATGCCTGAGATGCTGGCTCCCACCAGCGCCATTGTCGGTATGGGTCTGGAGGATAAAGTAGCATTAATTACCGATGGACGCTTCTCAGGCGGCACTCGGGGGGCCTGTGTCGGACATGTATCCCCGGAAGCTGCCGACCGGGGACCTATTGCTGCCCTGCGCGATGGAGATGAGATTCGGGTTGACATCCCTGGAAAGCAGATAACGGTTAATCTGAGCGACGAGGAAATCGAAACGCGACTCGCATCGTTGCCGCCCTTCGAGCCAAAAATTAAGCATGGGTACCTGGCACGCTATGCCCGACTTGTCACATCGGCCAGCACGGGTGCGGTTTTTGCATATAAGAATGATAATGAAGGAAGATGACTTCCATGAGTAAAACTGAACGGATCTTGACTGGTGCTGAAATACTCTGGGAATGCCTGATACAGGAGGGCATCGAAGTGGTATTCGGCTATCCGGGAGGTGCAAATCTCCCCATCTATGACACCCTCACGAAATATCGTGAGAAGATTCACCATGTATTGGTGCGCCATGAACAGGGTGCGGCCCATGCGGCCGATGGCTATGCCAGGGTCAGCGGAAAGGTGGGTGTGGCAATGGCTACTTCAGGTCCTGGCGCCACCAATCTGGTGACTGGGATTGCCACCGCTATGATGGATTCATCACCCATGGTATGTATTACAGGACAAGTAGCCGCAACCGCTTTGGGCGGCGACGCTTTCCAGGAAACGGATATTACCGGTGCCAGTCTGCCTCTGACCAAACACAGCTACCTGGTCATGAACGTCGAAGAATTGGCTGAGACTGTCAGGGAAGCGTTTTACATTGCTCGCACAGGTCGGCCAGGACCCGTGTTGATCGATATCCCCAAGGACGTGCAGAGTGCCAAAACCGCCTTCGAGTATTCCACGGAGCCTATCAATCTGCCGGGCTATCATCCACCCGAAAAGGCTTCCGATGAAGCGGTTGCTGCGGCACAGGACATGATCAATAACGCTGAGCAACCGGTCATCCTGGCTGGCCAGGGCATTCTTATGTCGCAAGCAATGGAAGAGGTAACCGAATTAATGGACAAAGCCTCTATCCCGGTCAGCACGACCCTCCTCGGCCTCGGGACCGTACCTGCCAGTCATGCCTTGAATCTGGGTATGATGGGCATGCATGGCACCGCCTCTGCTAACCATGCCATTCAGGAAGCGGACTTATTGATTGCCTGCGGCATGCGGTTCGATGACCGTGTAACAGGCAAACTGGCGACTTACTCGCCCAATTCAAAGAAAATCCACATTGACATTGACGCTTCCGAACTCAATAAAAACATCCGGGTGGAACTGGCCATTAACGCTGATCTCGCCACGGTCCTGCGTCAAATCAATCCCGGTATCCGGAAACGCAAACGTCAGAACTGGTTGGAACAGATCAACGAGTGGCAGAACGATGCTGACCAGCGCGACGTTCTGCAGATGGATTCAGATGTCCTGATGGGTGGCCAGGTGATTCGCACAATCTGGGAAGGTACTCCCGATGATACTGTGATCGTGACGGACGTAGGCCAACACCAGATGCTGGAAGCCCAGTATTATGCCCACGAGCACCCCCACACCCTCATTACCTCCGGAGGCTTGGGGACGATGGGCTTCAGCCTGCCTGCTGCCATTGGTGCCAGCTTCCACGTTAAAGACCGGGAGATCTGGATTATTGTGGGAGATGGCGGATTCCAGATGAACATCCAGGAACTGGGTACGGCAGTGCAGGAGGGTGCGAATCTGAATATCGCGATCATTAATAATGGCTATCTGGGAATGGTGCGCCAGTGGCAACAGCTGTTCTACGAGGCGCGCTACACGGAAACACCCATTTCCAGCCCCGACTACGTCAAGCTTGCCGAAGCCTACGGCCTACCGGGCTTCCGTGTGGAACGGCGCGAAGACATCCTTCCCGCCATGGAATCCGCTCGCAGCCATCAAGGACCGGCGCTCATTGACTTTGTTGTTGAAAAGCATGACATGGTGTACCCCATGGTCCCGGCCGGAGCTAGCCTGCATGAAATGATCCGTCGCCCCCACTCCTCATCAGACAAGGTAGAATAGGGAAGAGAATACCATGAAACAGGTCCTTATAGTATTGGTGGAAGATAAGCCGGGTGTACTCAACCGGATTGCCAGTCTCTTCCGCCGACGAAACTTTAATATCGAGAGTATCGTAGCGGGACACAGCGAGGTCCCAGGTACCACTCGCCTTACGATTGTCACCGACGAGGAGGAAAGGCTACGGCGTAATATCATCCGCCAGAACCTGCTCAAGCTGATCAATGTCATTGAAGTGGTCGATGTAACCGAACGACCCTGCATCATTCGTGAATATGCCTTGATCAAAATCAAGGCCGATGGTGCTACTCGAGGTGAGGTTGGAGCATTGGTGGACATGTACCGCGGGCGTATAGTCGATGTCGGAACACGCTCACTGGTGGTTGAGGTTACCGGTGAGCCAAGTAAGCTCGATTCAATCATTGACGTGCTCTCAACGTATGGGATCATAGAAATCATGCGGGCAGGCAAAGTCGCCATTACGCGTGGTGCAGAAAATCCAGCGGACAACGGTGGTCTTCATTTATGGAAAAACTCAAGAGGGAAAGCTGCTGCAGCCAATACTCAAAAGGAAGGAAAGGTAACATGATCAACATGTATTACGATAATGACGCTGATCTTTCGATCTTGGAAGCGAAAAAAATTGCCATTTTGGGCTATGGAAGCCAGGGGCATGCGCACGCCCTGAACTTGAGCGAAAGCGGCATGAATGTCCGTGTTGCTGATCAGAAAGGAAGCAAATCTTGGGAACGAGCAAAAAATGACGGTTTCGATGTGGTAACAGTTACGGAAGCCTCGAAGTGGGCGGATGTTATTATGCTGCTGATCCCCGACCAATATCAGAAAGAAGTCTACGACCAGGAAGTAGTGGATCACCTCCAGGCCGGTGATACTCTGGCCTTTGCTCATGGATTCAACATTCATTTTGAGCAGATAGTCCCACCTGACAATGTGAATGTTATGATGATCGCTCCAAAAAGTCCCGGGCACCTTGTTCGACGCACATTCCAGGATGGCAGGGGTGTTCCCTGTCTATTTGCCGTCTATCGGGATCCATCCGGCACCACCAAGGAATTAGCGCTGGCCTGGACGAAAGGGATTGGTGGAACACGGGCAGGAGCTATTGAGACCACCTTCAAAGACGAGACTGAAACCGACCTTTTCGGAGAACAGGCAGTGCTGTGTGGAGGTTCAGCAGAATTGCTCAAGGCCGGCTTTGATACATTGGTAGAAGCCGGCTACCCCCCGGAATTGGCCTACTTCGAATGCATGCATGAGATGAAACTTATTGTGGATTTGTATTACGAAGGGGGGCTATCGCTTATGAACTACTCCGTCAGCGATACGGCGGAATACGGCGGCATGACCCGCGGCAGCCGCATTATCACTAAACAGACCAGGGCGGAGATGAAAAAGATCCTGGTTGAGGTTCAGAATGGCGAGTTCGCCAAGGAATGGATTAAGGAAAACACCAGTGGACAACCTCTAATGCAGAAACTGCGCGCGGAAACCAAAGCGCACGGCATTGAGGAGGTCGGGGCTCGTCTACGGGAAATGATGAGTTGGCTGAGTGCCGGCAAGACAAAGATCGATACCTCATCATGAGACATAAGGTGGCCTTACTGCCCGGGGATGGTATCGGTCCGGAAGTGATGGATGCCGCTGTCTCGGTTATGGAATGGCTGGCAGAGCATTACAAGGTGACTTTTGAGTTCACTTCCTGTCTGGTAGGTGGCTGTTCCATCGATAAATACGGAACGCCACTTACCGATGATACTCTCCAGGTCTGCCAGGATGCCGATGCTGTTCTTCTCGGAGCGATCGGAGGCCCAAAATGGGAGGGTTTGCCTCACCAAAAGAAGCCTGAGCGGGCTCTCCTGGGCTTGCGTGAGGCTTTGGGACTGTTTACCAACCTCCGTCCCGCCAAGATCTACTCCGCCATGGTGGATGCATCTACGCTCAAACCGGAGTGCGTCTCCGGGACTGATCTGATTGTTGTCCGGGAACTCACCGGAGGCATCTATTTCGGCGATCCCCGTGGGTATGATGCTGAACGTGGGTGGAATACACTTGTTTACACCCGCCACGAAGTGGAACGCATTGCTCGATCTGCCTTCGAATTAGCCCTCAGGAGGAAGTCGCACGTGACATCGGTAGACAAGGCCAACGTTTTGGAAAGCTCCCAATTCTGGCGCGACGTCGTACATGTAGTCCATGAAGATTATCCTCAGGTCACACTTGTTGACATGTACGTGGATAATGCCGCTATGCAGCTGATCCGGCAGCCAACCCAATTTGATGTGATCCTGACCCAAAACATGTTCGGAGATATTCTCAGCGATGCGGCTTCCATGGTTACCGGCAGTTTGGGAATGCTGCCATCTGCCTCGCTTGGCGAACACTATGCCCTCTATGAACCGGTTCATGGAAGTGCACCCGATATCGCCGGAAAAAACGTGGCAAATCCACTCGCCATGATCGCTTCCGTAGGAATGATGTTCAGTAGTTCCTTTGATAACCCGGAAGCGGAGCATCTTCTGAACGGAGCCATAGAGGCAACCCTGACAGCGGGATACCGGACCCAGGACATCGCCGATCCCGGCATGGAGCCCATTTCCACCTCCGACATGCGGGATCGGATTATTGAATCATTGCCGGAAATTGCCGAGTTGGAACGCTCGTCAGTACCAAACGCATAGAGAAAGGCTGATAGCCGGTATGAGTGAAAAGATCATCATTTTCGATACCACGCTCCGTGATGGTGAACAGTCACCTGGTGCTTCATTGAACCTACAGGAAAAGGTGGAGATTGCCCGGCAGCTTGATCGGCTGGGCGTCGACATTATTGAGGCCGGTTTTCCGGTTTCCTCACCCGTGCAATTTGAAGCGGTGGAACGGATCGTCGATTGCGTTGAGGCAATAGTCGCAGGTTTGGCTCGCGCTGTTCCATCCGATATCGATGCAGCCTATCAGGCGCTAAAGAATTCAGATCATTTTCGGATCCATACCTTCATCGGTACCTCAGACATCCATATAACGGAGAAATTCCGCGCTTCCCGCTATGGGAAATCCTTAAAAGCCAAGCGAGCCACCGTTCTGAAAATGGTTCAGGAAGCCGTCGCTTACGCAACCGGTTTCACCAAAGACGTGGAATTTTCCGCTGAGGATGCCGGTCGTACTGATGCACATTACCTGGCGGACGTCCTTGACGCAGCCATTGAGGCTGGTGCTACCACTGTAAATATTCCCGACACTACCGGCTACACCATGCCGTCGGAATTTGGCGCCAAGATTGCGGATTTGAGAGCAAAGGTAAAGAATATCGAGCAAGTGGTGATCAGTGCCCATTGCCACAACGATCTTGGGCTGGCTGTAGCCAATTCCTTAAGTGCTATCCGGAATGGTGCCCGGCAGGTTGAGTGCACCATCAACGGTATCGGTGAGCGTGCCGGTAATGCATCCCTTGAAGAAATCGTCCTGGCCCTGAAAATACGTGAGGACTACTGGAAACTGCATACCGATATCCGGACTGAAGAAATTTTCAACACCAGTCGAATGGTATCAGCATTTACCGGCTTGGTAGTCCAGCCAAATAAAGCAGTCGTGGGCGACAACGCTTTCTCTCATGAAGCCGGAATTCATCAGGATGGTGTATTGAAAAACAGCCATACCTATGAGATCATCACACCGGAACTCATTGGTGCTGCCCGGACCCGGATCGTACTGGGTCGGCACTCTGGACGACACGGCCTCAAAGTGCGTCTGCGTGACCTGGGATATCACCCGACCGAAAAAGAACTGAAACACATTTATCAGAAATTCCTCGACCTAGCAGACAAGAAAAAGGAGGTCTTCGATGATGACCTTCGAATGCTCATGGGAGATGAGATCCACCGGCAGCAGGAATTCTACGAGCTTGTGTTTTTCCATGTCAGCGCCGGCACGAGTGCCCTGTCCACCGGCACGGTAAGTATCCGGGCAGGTAAGGAGGTATTTAACGAGTCGGCCATCGGGGATGGCCCCGTGGACGCCAGCTTTAAAGCAATCGACCGCGCTCTGCAAACCGAGACATCCATCGAATCGTATCAGGTACGTTCGGTCACCGCCGGTCGGGAGGCCCAGGGTGAGGTTCTGGTACGGGTACGCAGTGGCAGTGAGGTATTCTCAGGTCGGGGAGTATCTACCGACATCCTAGAAGCCAGTGTGAAGGCCTATCTCCAGGCACTGAACGAGGCCTGTCCGGCCCAACAAACAGATGAATTATCAGAAACTGTGGCATAATCAAGGATTGACACGCCATGGGTATGACAATTATTGAAAAGATTCTGACTGACCACCATTCCGGCGGTTCCGTGAAGCCCGGTGACCTGATCCAGGCTGAGGTCGATCTGATCATGTGCCATGAGGTCACAACTCCTCCTGCTATTCGCATGTTGGCGGAGCACGGACTTGATTCCGTTGCGCATCCTGACCGTATCGTGGTTACTCCGGATCACTTTGTCCCCAACAAGGATATCAAGAGCGCCGAGTTGGTCAAAGAATTACGTGCCTGGGCCATGGAGCAGGGCATTCAGCACTACTATGAACTTGGTCGTCACGGAATCTGCCACGCGCTGCTGCCGGAACAGGGACACATCGTTCCCGGTCAAACGGTGGTAGGCGGGGATTCCCACACCTGCACCTATGGTGCATTTGGGACCTTCGCGACGGGAATCGGTTCCACCGATCTGGCCGCCGCTCTACACACGGGAGAGCTGTGGTTCCGGGTTCCACCATCGATCAAAGTCAACCTGGTTGGCAAGCTACCCGTAGGTGTTTACAGTAAGGATATTGTCCTGGACCTGATTCGTAGCATCGGGGTCGATGGAGCTCGTTACCAGTCCTTGGAATACCATGGTGATACTTTGAAAGAACTCTCCATGGAAGCTCGCATGACCATCACCAACATGGCCATCGAAGCCGGTGCCAAGTGCACTGTGATGCCGGCCGATGATGTCACGCTCGAATATCTGGAGAACCGCTCCAAATACCCCGAATGGCAAATCTATACCGCCGATGAGGATGCGGAGTACACCCAGGACATCACGATTGATGTCTCCTCACTGGAGCCAATGGTAGCTCTGCCCAGTCTGCCCTCCAATGGGCAAACTGTTGCGTCCCTGGACGAAAAAACGAAAGAGCCGGTAGATCAGGTTTATATCGGATCGTGCACCAACGCCCGCATGGAAGATTTGCGCATCGCTGCAAACATCATGAAAGGCCACAAGGTGGCCGAGGGGCTTCGAGCAATCGTGGTTCCTGCCACCAGCACCGCGTGGAAGATGGCCATGGACGAAGGGCTATTCGACATCTTCTATGATGCGGGCTGTGTTGTTTCCACGCCAACCTGCGGAGCCTGTCTGGGGGGACATATGGGTGTACTGGGTGAAAACGAGGTTTGCGTCTCGACAACCAACAGGAATTTTACCGGGCGGATGGGACATCCCGATTCACGGGTGTACCTGGCTAGCCCTGCCACCGCCGCTGCCACAGCTCTGAACGGCGTTATTACCGATCCCAGGAAATATCTGTAGAGAGGCTGTAGATGAAAGGCAAAGTACATCTTTATCCACGGAGTCACATCAATACCGATGAGATTATCCCGGCCCGTTATCTGAATGTCCACGATGAAGCTCAACTGGCCAAACATGCCATGGAAGATATTGATCCAGACTTTGTGAACAGTGTACATGCCGGTGATTTCATCGTGGCCGGAGAAGATTTCGGTTGTGGCTCCAGCCGGGAACATGCTGTCTGGGCTTTACGTGGCGCCGGCATTCAGGCGATATTGGCTGATTCCTTCGCCCGCATTTTCTACCGGAATGCCATCAATAATGGCTTCTATCCCATTGAGATTAAGGGTATCAGCGAACAGGTGAATGATCAGGACCAGCTGGAGGTCGACCTGTCCAGGGGTCTGGTACAGAACCTGACGCAGGGAGAAGTGTATCGTTTCACCACCTTGAGTGACGCAATCAGGGACATTATCGAGGCCGGAGGATTGCTGCCACACTTGAAGCGTCAAAAAACCAGGAACGAGGTTCTCTAATGAAACTGGAAATCTTTGACACCACATTGCGAGATGGTACTCAATCCGAGGGTATCAATCTGTCGGTCAAGGATAAACTGCATATCGCCCAGCTGCTGGACGATTTCGGAATCGATGTTATCGAGGGGGGCTGGCCAGGCAGTAATCCCCGTGATGAGGAATTCTTCCAGGCAGCAAAGCGTTTATCACTTAAGCATGCCGTCGTGAGCGCTTTCGGGTCCACCGCCCGAAAACTGGATGCAGTTTCAACGGACGCAAATCTCAATGCATTATTAGCAGCTGGTACTGAGACCGTTGTCCTTGTTGGCAAGACATGGCATTTCCATTCCCGCCATGGGCTGAAGCTGACAGACGAAGAAAACGAAGCGCTTATTTACGAGTCGGTTGCCTTTATGCGAAAGAATGGAGTACGGGTCATTTTCGATGCTGAACATTTCTTCGATGGTTACAAGGATGATTCCGCCTTTTCACTGGCTATGATCAAAGCGGCCGAGCAAGCGGGAGCAGATACCATTGTTTTGTGCGATACCAATGGCGGAACAATGCCCAGCGAGGTTGCTGAGATCGTCAGCAAAGTGCAGAAACAGATCAAGGCTACCCTGGGCATTCACACCCATAACGATGGCGATATGGCTGTGGCCAACACCCTGGTGGCAGTTCAAGCAGGTGTAACGCATGTTCAAGGAACGATCAACGGTGTTGGCGAACGGTGCGGGAATGCAAATCTGTGTAGCGTGCTTCCCAATTTACTGCTCAAAATGAAATTGAAGACGTTGGGCGATATCAATCTGCGTGGTCTTACTGATCTTTCACGCACCATCTCAGAGATCATGAACATCTCACCTAATCAGCGCGCTCCGTTCGTTGGTCCATCTGCTTTTTCCCACAAGGGTGGCATCCACGTTAGTGCTGTCATGAAAGACAGTGCCATGTACGAGCACATTGAACCTGATACCGTCGGTGGGAATCGGAAGGTGCTTGTCTCCGACCTTTCCGGCCAGAGCAATGTCCGCTATAAGGCCAGAGAATTGGGCATTGACCTTGATCAGGAAAACGGTCGGAGTCAGGCCGTTGAAATCGTGAAATGGGTGAAGTCTCTGGAATACGAGGGCTATCAATTCGACGGTGCAGAGGCTTCCTTCGAGTTACTGTTGCGTCAACATACCGGCGAGTTTAACCCCTTTTTCCAGGTAGTTGATTCTCGGGTCTATGTACGCTACGGCCAGGATGTCTCACCAATTTCTGAGGTTGTTCTGAAAGTGTCTGTCGATGGTGAAGTGGAGCACACCGTTGCGGAAGGCGTTGGACCGGTCAACGCGCTGGATGTGGCGTTGCGAAAAGGGCTGACCAGGTTTTATCCCGAGATTGCTGCCGTAGGATTGGTTGACTATAAGGTGCGCGTACTGGATGAAAAAGATGGTACCTCAGCCAAAGTGCGGGTCCTTGTAGAAACTAGCGACGGCAAACAAACCTGGTCCACTGTGGGGGTCTCGGAGAACATCATCGAAGCCAGTTGGCAGGCGATCCGGGACAGCCTGAATTATTACTTATTCAAATCCAAGGCTGTCTCAACTATACAGCTTGAAACGACCAATATGGAAGAGAGCGTGAGGTGAATCATGGTTGGTAAGCACAGTGATATCATATGGATGGATGGGAACCTGAAACCATGGGACGAGGGTAATCTCCACATTATGTCGCATACCTTGCACTATGGAAGTGGCTGCTTTGAGGGTATTAAATGCTATGCTACGGATAACGGCCCTGCGATTTTCCGCCTCGAAGCACATATTACCAGATTGTTCGAATCCGCTGCTCTCTATCGCATCGAGATTCCTTTTACCGTGGATGAAGTTGTGCAAGGTTGTGTGGATGTAGTCGGGGCGAACAGTCTGGAGAGCTGCTACATTCGGCCTATCGTCTGTTACGGTTACGATTCACTGGGAGTTCACCCGAATAACTGTCCCGTCCATGTGGCTGTAGCTTGTTTTGACTGGGGAGCATACTTGGGCGAAGATGGTTTGAAACACGGCGTGCGTATCACGCTTTCCCCATGGAAAAAATTCCATTATTCCAGTAATCCCACTGTCGCCAAGGCCAGCGGTCAGTACCTCAATTCGCTGCTGGCAGTCCAGGATGCTAGAGACCGCGGCTATGATGAAGCCCTGCTGTTGAACATGGAGGGAAATATTGCGGAGGGTTCAGGCCAGAATCTATTCCTGGTGAAGGATAGTGCGCTTTATACCAACGATGAAAAATCGTCCATCCTCCTTGGCATTACCAGGGATACAGTGATCACCATGGCAAAAGATCTGGGCATACCGGTGCACATCGGCGTCCTCACGCAGCAGCAATTGTTGGATGCTGACGAAGCTTTCTTCACCGGAACCGCTACCGAAATCACTCCCATCCGGGAACTGGATGGCCAGGTGATCGGAAGTGGTTCACCCGGGGAAATGACCATCATGCTTCGAACTCTCTATTTTGATATCGTCCACGGGAGACGGCCAGAGTACCGCACTTGGCTGCATTACGTCGCCGGCGGCGAGCATGTACAAGCAGATCAACAAGTTTACAACGCGGTCCCCTGACACCTGATGATGGGGAGATGAGCATCGGAACGGAGTATAGTTATCCACTGCATGATCCTTCCCAGGTTCACGATGCCTGTGGTATAGGAGTCATTGCTGAGATATCGGGCCAGCCATCTCGGCGAGTTATTGAGCTAGCCCTCTCCTCCCTGACACGAATGACACACCGTGGCGCCCAAGGTGCTGACTCCCTCACCGGGGATGGCAGCGGGATACTCACGGCTATACCCCAAGACTTCTTCAGTACGATCCTCAAGCAGGAATTCGCCTATGATTTGATTCCCACCCAGCGGCTGGCCATTGCCATGGTCTTTACCTCATCTGGTGAAGAACCTGACATCTCCCATCAGCTGCAGGCTCTTGCTGCTTCAAGCGGCATGCACCTGATCGGATGCCGAACTGTGCCAATCCTAACTGATGTCCTGGGGCAGGCTGCCAGACAAAGTTGCCCCCTGATCCTGCAATATTTTCTGGCCTGCAATCAGGATGAGGAGCATGTTTTGGAGAGCGAGCTATACCTTATCCGGAAACGGCTCGAGCAGCAGATAGAGCAAACGGGTGGGAGTTCCTTCATCTGTTCCCTTTCGTCACGCACGATTGTATATAAGGGGCTCATGGTTGCCGACCAGTTGCCCCGCTTCTATAAGGACCTCACTGACCCACGTTATATCTCGAATCTTGCGATTTTCCATGAGCGCTACTCGACCAATACTTCCCCACAATGGAAGATGGCTCAGCCATTTCGCCTGCTGGCGCATAACGGAGAGATCAATACTATCAAGGGGAACCGTTTATGGATGCAAGCCCGCGAGCAGGAGTGGGAAGGTGATGTTTGGGCTGACAGCTTGGACGCACTGAAACCGATTATCACCGCCCACGCAAGCGACTCCTTCAGCCTGGATAATGCCCTGGAATTTCTGGTACACAGCGGATACAGTCCAGCACATGCCTTGATGATGCTTATTCCTGATCCCTATGCTGAGCATCTGAAAATGGAGCCATCTTTAAGGGATTTCTATATTTACCACGAAACCGCGATTGAACCTTGGGATGGTCCAGCCGCGCTGATTGTAACGGATGGTTCCTATGTCTGTGCCAAACTGGACCGCAATGGTCTTCGCCCGTTACGCTACACCATCACAAAAGACGACCTGGTCATCATGGCTTCCGAGGCCGGAGTCGTTGAAATAGAGGCCGATAATCTGGAGTATCACCGTCACATGGCTGCCGGGGAGATCTTCGTCCTCTCTCTTGACGGAAGCGGAATCGTGTATAACGATGAGATTAAATCTCGCATCGCATCGCAGATCCCCTATTCGAAAATGCTATCCAACAAGATCCGGATCATCAAGCGCAAACCGGATCGGGAAGAATTCAAGGATTTCAACATACCGGATGTCGACGATAATGTTCGAAAATATATCGCCCTGGGTTGGGATCAAGAAGACCTGTCACGCTATTTGATCCCGATGTCCGAAAGTGGAAGGGAACCGATGGGATCGATGGGTGACGATACTCCCCCTGCATTCCTGTCCCCGACCCCTCACCGGTTATTTGACTATTTCAAACACACTTTTGCTCAAGTAACCAATCCTCCTATTGATCCTCTGCGAGAACAGTATGTCACCAGTCTCTTCCAGTATCTTGGAAGTGAAACCAGCTTGCTGGCGGATCAACCTGGATTCGATCAGGCAATTCGCATCGAAGGCCCCGTTCTCTCTCCATACGATTTACAGCAAATTGAAGATCAAAACGATTGGCTGCCCCAGAGGAAAATACTCTGCCAGACTTCGGTTCATGGACTCCTGGAGGACCGTCTTCAGGAAATCAATCGGGAGGGAGAGGAAGCTATTCAAAGCGGCTGCAAGCTGCTCCTTCTCGCGGATGATGAGATTGGCCCCGATGCACTCCCAATCCCCATGGCGTTGGCAGTATCATCTCTTCATCACCACTTGATCGCCCGCAGTATCCGCAACAAGGCTTCCATTATTTGTCTTTCAGGTGAAATGGTAAAAGACCACCATGTCGCGTGCCTTGTGACGCTGGGAGCCACCGCTGTCTATCCCTATGCAGCCTATGAGCAGATCTATGCACATTTCAGCCATGAGGATTGGCCGACAAGAATGAACCGATACCGCTATGCTCTCGAGAAGGGTCTCCTGAAGATAATGTCTAAATCGGGGATCACGGTCCTAACCAGCTATCATGGCAGCATGCTACTGCATTCTCTCGGTCTCTCACAACAACTGCTGAGCCGTTATTTCCCTTCGATCAGAGGCGCTATCGGAGGAATCGGGCTGGACCACATCGTCCACGATTTGCGTACCCGGCACACTCAGGCTTTCAACTCCACCTCTCCGCAGCTATTAGAGTACGGTCGCTTCCGATACCGAAAAGCGGGCGAATCCCATGGTTTCTCTCCAGCGGTGTTTCGATCAGTGCAGGCAAAAGCAAAAGCCCTCAAACCAGCAAACCATAATCCGGAAACCAATACTCCTGTCTACTTGCGTGATCTCCTCGAGATTAAAACCGGCCAAGCATTAGACCTTGAGCAAGTAGAGAATGAGCAGGATATACTTCACCGATTTGGGGCTGGAGCGATGTCATTCGGAGCTGTATCAGATGAAGTCCATCGTGCGCTGGCCCGAGGCTTCAACATGGTGGGAGGGCGCAGTAATACTGGCGAGGGAGGCGAACAATCCGACCGCTTTGCCCCTACCAATCCTGATAAGACAGTCAACTGCGCAGTAAAACAAGTCGCCAGTGGCCGCTTTGGCGTAACCACCGACTATCTTGCTGCAGCAAAGGAGATTCAGATAAAAATCTCCCAGGGTGCGAAGCCTGGCGAGGGAGGACAGCTACCCGGACATAAGGTCTCGATCCCGATTGCCAATACTCGCGGATCAACTCCCGGAGTGCCACTCATATCACCTCCACCTCATCATGATATTTACAGCATCGAGGATATCGCCCAGCTGATTTATGATCTGAAGCAGGTTAATCCACGTGCTGTGGTTTCAGTGAAATTGGTATCCCAACCGGGGATCGGCACGATCGCCTCCGGTGTCGTGAAAGGTGGTGCAGACATTGTATTGATCTCTGGTGGAGAGGGTGGCACAGGAGCCAGTCCGTTGGGATCGCTGAAACACGCCGGATTACCGATGGAGCTGGGGCTGGCGGAGACTCATCAGGTATTGGCAGCCAATGGTCTCAGATCGCGGGTTATTCTGCGTGCCGATGGAGGATTGCGCACCGGTCAGGATGTGGTGATGGCGGCTCTTTTAGGGGCCGAGGAGTTCGATTTCGGTACATCTGCACTCATTGCACTGGGTTGCGTAATGGCCCGGCAGTGCCATCTCAATTCCTGCCCGGCCGGTATCGCCACTCAGGATGAGGACCTGAAAAAACGCTTCAAGGGAAGTCCCGAACAGCTTGCCAACTACCTCAGGAGTGTTGCTGGCGAAGTAAGGCACATACTGGCAGACATGGGAGTCCGCTCGCTGCAGGAAGTCATCGGACGTGGTGATATGCTAAGGACCAATCCCAAACATACTGATCTGATAGCCGAGCGGGGTATCAATCTGGACGCGTTGATCACTACGGCAATACCCGCAGATGGTCTCCAGGAAGGTAAAAACAATGCCAATCTCATGGCGAAAGGCGACGACAAGCATTTTGACGAAGATATAATTGTTGAAGCCAGGAAAGCCATTTTAACCCACAGATACGTGATCATCCGTCGGGATGTCAGGAATACCGACCGCGCGGTTGGCACCCGCCTATCCGGCCAACTGGCCCTGATTCACGGAAGAGGAGACTTCAGCGGAAATATTCAACTTCGTTTGAGAGGCGTTGCCGGTCAGAGTTTCGGAGCTTTTCTGGTTGACGGTGTCGAGCTTCGTCTGCGCGGAATTGCCAACGACTACGTGGGCAAAGGTATGTCGGGGGGATTGATAAATATTCGCTTCGAAAAAACCATCCGGGAACAGCATCCCTCCCAGACGATTATCGGGAACGTAGCATTGTATGGGGGTACCGGTGGGATGGTACTTATCGGCGGGAAAGCTGGTGAGCGTTTCGCGGTGCGAAACAGCGGTGTCGTGGCAGTCGTAGAGGGAGTGGGCAACCACTGCTGTGAGTACATGACGCGCGGTACGGTCCTGGTGCTGGGGGAATTCGGAAGGAACTTCGGTGCAGGGATGTCGGGTGGTGTCGCCTATATCCGGTATCTCCACGATGATGAGCTGGATAATCTCAACCATGACTTCGTGCGTCTTACAAATCTGAAAACCAGGGATGAGAACCTGATTCGCAAACTGCTTCGTACCCATCGCTTCCATACCGGTTCGGTGATCGCACAGAAGATTCTAAGCGACTGGGACGAAGAGAAAACGAAGCTGGCGAAACTCGTACCTCGCGCACTCGACATCCTAGATTACGAAGCGATCTACAATCAGCACATGGAGACGAGATTGGACATCATGCTCAATGAGTAGTATGGACCCCCCGCCGCGATAACCACTACGTCATCCCCAATCCAAAATATTCACTCTCTGATCTGGCCACTACCGTAGGCTATATACTTATCAATTGTCAACTCCCGAAGACCCATGGGACCGAACGCATGCAGCTTGGTCGTACTGATGCCGATTTCTGCTCCCAGCCCTAGCTGACCACCATCATTAAAGCGGGTGCTGGCATTGACCAGGACAAGTGAACTCTGGATTGATCGGATAAAATCCTCGGCTGTCGCATCGTTATGGGTGATAATAGCCTCCGTATGATCAGATCCATACCGGCGAATATGCCCAACAGCATCCGCATAACT
>JBHPIW010000043.1:0-17414 GCA_042568495.1 Fidelibacterota bacterium
CGTGGGACGGGCCAATCTATGCTGCCACCTTACGTCACGACCAATCTGAAGCACGCTATAATCTGCACTTCAGGCAGCTGCTACATGTGGGCTATAAGATAGCTGCGGAGATGGGTACCAGGTATACCGACGCCTTGGTGACCTATCGCGAAACTATTGCCAGAAATGTGACTGGAAACCTGTTCGACAGGCATATCAAACCGCTCTTTATGGATAACATTTAAGCGATAGACAGGAGTAATCATCAATGAATCTGGAACAACTGACGAAGCAATATAATTTTGCCGGTAGAACCGCCGCCATTACCGGTGGCAGTGGGGTGCTTGGTTCGGAGATCGCCATCACGCTGGCTGAGATTGGAGCCAATGTGGCGATCCTCGATCGCGTAACCGAACTACCCCCTGGGGTACAAGAGCGACTGGATAAGTCATCCGGTGAGGCTATGGTTGTAGCCAGTGATGTGCTGAACCGGGAGGCGTTCGAGGAATCAGTGGAGGTGGTGCTAAAGGAGTTTGGCGGGATCGATATCCTGGTAAACGGTGCCGGAGGCAATCACCCTAACGCCACCACCAATCCAGAAAGAACCTTTTTTGATCTGCCAGCGGATGCGATCCGATTCACATCCGATCTGAACTTGCTGGGGAGCATAATACCATGCCAGGTAGTGGGCAAGTTGATGACGGAGCAAGGCGAAGGGAATATCCTGAATATTTCATCCATGAGCGCGTTCAGGCCGCTAACCAGGGTTACCGCCTACTCTGCTGCAAAGGCGGCAGTGAGCAACTTCACCCAGTGGCTGGCGGTGCATATGGCCCAGGAGTACTCGCCGAACATCCGCGTGAATGCTCTCGCGCCCGGTTTCTTTCTCACGAATCAGAATCGTTTTCTACTGACAGATGAGAAAAGTGGTGAGCTGACGGAACGGGGGAGATCAATCATCGCTCACACACCACAGGGACGTTTCGGTGATCCGGAGGATCTCTTGGGCACGGTACTTTGGCTGCTATCCCCAGCCAGCACCTTCGTCACGGGAATCGTGGTACCGGTTGATGGTGGATTCTCCGCATTCAGCGGAGTTTAGGATTCAGAATTATGTCAATCTCAAATGAAGCGAACCAATTGAGGAAACTATGAGCAAAGCAGATATTGGCCTGATAGGTCTAGCAGTAATGGGGGAGAATCTGGTGCTGAATATCGAGAGTCACGGATTTCCCGTAGCGGTATTTAACCGCACCACCAGCAAGGTGGATGCCTTTGTGTCCGGCAGGGCCAAGGGTAAGAAGATAACAGGATGTCATTCTATCGAGGAATTGGCAGCGAATCTCAAACGGCCACGAAAAGTGATTTTGCTGGTCAAAGCCGGCCAGCCGGTGGATGATTTTATTGAACTGCTACTGCCTCATCTGGAGCAAGGCGATATCATCATCGATGGTGGCAACAGTCATTTTCCTGACACGATTCGCCGGACCGCCTACGTGGAGAGCAAGGGGCTGCTCTATATCGGGACCGGAGTTTCGGGGGGCGAAGAGGGTGCCCTGCACGGTCCCTCCATTATGCCCGGTGGTTCAGCAGCTGCCTGGCCACATGTGAAAGGGATATTTCAATCCATCGCTGCCAAGGTGGAAGGCGATATCCCATGCTGTGAGTGGATCGGTGATAATGGCGCCGGACATTTCGTCAAGATGGTCCATAACGGGATTGAGTACGGCGATATGCAGATGATATGTGAGGCCTATTTCATGATGAGAAATGTGTTGAATATGCAGCCTCAGGAGATATCAGAAATATTTACTGAATGGAATAGCGGTGAACTGGACAGCTACCTGATTGAAATAACCCGCGACATCCTAGCAAAGACGGATGACGAGACGAGGAAGCCGATGGTGGATGTTATTATGGATACAGCTGGACAAAAGGGGACCGGCCGGTGGACCAGTCTCGCGGCCCTAAATCTCGGTGTTCCCGCACAAACCATTGCTGAAGCGGTATTTGCCAGAGCCTTGAGTGCGATCAAAGAGGAGAGGATAGCAGCATCGAAGATATTGTCGGGTCCCGCGAAATCCTTCGACGGGGATAAGGCCGAATTCATTGGCATGCTGCAACAGGCACTGTATGCCTCGAAGATCTGTTCATATGCACAGGGCTTCCAACTCATGAGGGCGGCAGCGGTGGAATACAACTGGGATTTGAGATACGGGGATATTGCACTTCTTTGGCGCGGTGGCTGTATCATTCGTGCGCAGTTCCTGGGTAAGATCAAAGATGCGTTTGATAAGTCGCACGACTTACAGAATCTCCTGCTGGATGATTATTTCAAAGAGGCCGTCGAGAACAGCCAGACAGCGTGGCGGCAGGTGATCGCTACCGCGGTCATAAACGGTATTCCGGTACCGGCCTTCGCCTCTGCATTGGCCTACTATGATGGTTACCGAAGTGAAGTACTACCTGCCGGCCTGCTGCAAGCCCAGCGGGATTATTTTGGCGCCCACACCTATGAACGGGTTGACAAGCCACGGGGTGAGTTCTTCCATACGAACTGGACGGGGAAGGGTGGTGATACGGTTTCAACCACATACAGTGTTTGATTGAGGTGCAGGGACAGCAAAGGAGGTTACGATGCTGACCGGATTGGGATCTGAAAGTGCCAGGCTGACGGAACAGCAGGTGCATGAATGCTGCTCCAAGGCATTTTCCAGTATGCCCCTGGATGGCAGGAAGGTCCTGATGATCATTCCCGATCACACCCGGACCGCTCCCATTGACATGATGTTCCGAGTGCTGTACCGATTGTTAGCGGAAAGGGTGGATCTGCTTGATGTTCTGGTGGCGTTGGGGACCCACCCTCCCATGAGCGATGATGCTATTAACCACAGAGTAGGCATCACCTCCACTGAGCGAACCACGAAATATCCCAAAACCCGCTTTTTCAATCATCACTGGAAGGATCAAAATCAGCTGCGAATTGCGGGCACCTTTGCTGCTGAGGAGATCGAGGAGATATCTGAAGGCCGCATGCGGCAGAGAGTGGATGTTACCATCAACAAGATGGTTTACGATTATGATCTACTACTTATTGTGGGACCCACATTTCCACATGAAGTCGTTGGCTTTTCAGGTGGCAACAAGTACCTGTTTCCCGGGATCGCCGGTCAGGAAATCATCGATCTGTTCCACTGGCTAGGGGCCCTCATTACCAATCCGGAAATTATCGGCGCCAAGTATACTCCGGTGCGCAAAGTGGTTGATAAAGCTGCTACGCTATTGCCCATGGAGCGTATGTGTATGAGTCTAGTAGTTAAGGGCACCGATCTGGCCGGCCTGTACATTGGTACACCGGAGGATGCCTGGGAGGCGGCCACCGACTTGTCCGATAAATTGCACATCATCTATAAGCATCGACCCTTCAAGCAGGTTTTGTCACAGGCGCCGGAGATGTACGATGACCTGTGGACAGGCGGCAAATGCATGTACAAGCTGGAACCGGTCGTGGCAGATGGGGGTGAATTGATTATTTACGCTCCCCACATCACCGAAGTCTCGGTAACGCATGGCGAGATCATTGAAGAAATCGGATACCATGTACGAGACTATTTCGCCAAGCGGATGGATCGTTTCAGTCATATTCCCGGTGGAGTGATGGCCCACTCTACTCACGTAAAAGGAATTGGCACATTCGAAGATGGTGTTGAAACACCACGTGTGAATGTAGTGCTGGCCACCGGTATACCTCCAGAGATCTGCAGGAAGATCAACCTGGGGTATCGTGATCCCGCGACTATCGATGTGAACGAATGGATGGATCGCGAGGATGAGGGTATTTTATATGTACCCAAAGCCGGCGAGATGCTGTATAGATTGGAAACAGAGAAATAGTAAGGAGTAATTATGAATCAACTGGGCATCCGTGAAGATGAGAGTCAGTTGGATTTTCTATCGGTCGGATCAATTATACATCGACTTGATCCCGGGGTAATACCATTTCGCAATGCACGCTCCGCCAACATCCACGTATCCGGTGGTGAATACAACGTAGCCGCGGGACTATCGTCTTGCTTCGGGCTTAATACTGGTGTGGCAACAGCGATGGTCGATTATGGCATCGGTGAATTGGTCCAGAATCGAGTGCGGGAAATGGGGGTAAGACCCTTCTACAAGTGGTTTGAGCATGATGGGGCAAGGGGGCCGAATATCGCCACGGTTTATAGCGACCTAGGGTATGGCGTTCGTCCTCCCGTCGTATTCTATAACAGGTCCAATGAAGCCGGTGCCCTTCTCAAGCCTGGAGATTTTGACTGGGATGAAATCTTCAAGGGCGGCGTGCGCTGGTTCCATTCAGGCGGTATCTTTGCGGCGCTGTCAGATACAACATCAGAATTGATCATAGAGGGGATGCAGGCTGCCAAAAAGTATGGTGCCATTACATCCTTTGACCTGAACTACCGTCCCAAGTTATGGAATCCGATTGGTGGCCTTGAGAAAGCACAGGGGGTTTTCCGTCGAATCACCGAGCACCTGGATGTACTCCTTGGAAATGAAGAAGACCTTCAGATGGGCCTGGGAATGAAAGGTCCCGATGTTCAATCAAAATCCAAGCTTGATACAAAAGTATTCTTCCAGATGATCGGTCAGGTGACCAGCGAGTTCCCCAATGTAAAAATGGTTGCCACGACCCTTAGAGAAGTGGAGTCGAGTAACCGCCACCAATGGGGGTCAGTGGTTTGGTGTAATGGTGAGCAGGCCGTTAGTCCCATTTGCGAGCTGAATGTCATTGATCGCATCGGAGGGGGAGACGGTTTTGCTACCGGACTCATTTATGGGATGATCACAGGCAGGAAGCTTGATGAAGCCCTGCGCCTCGGTTGGGCACATGGAGCTTTATTGACCACTTTCCCCGGTGACACTACCATGGCTAAGCTCCCCGAAGTGGAGGCATTCGCCAAGGGCGGATCGGCCAGGGTTCAAAGATAATGGCCTGAATAAACCGCCGAAAGTCGCTGGTAAGGATTGAAGGTAGTCATATATTTTCTGAATCAATTAGAGATCAACTATTTGAATCCCAAAATAACTCTAAAAGCATATTGCCATCAAAACATCATAGAGTATTAAATATCGCTATTTGAGGATTGCAAACATAACATTGCAGTATTACTTTTATTCCATCGAATTCCATTGAATTCGCCTTAAAGGTACATATGAAAAAGAACCCTGATTAAGGAGATTGAGGGAAAATGACAAGCAAATATACTGAAGGATTCGGAGAGCGGATTCGGTTTCTCCGGAGAAGAGCTAACCTAAGCCAGGAAGAACTGGGGGAAAAGCTGGATGTAACACGTCAAACAATCAGCGGGTACGAGACCAGCCGGTTATCGCCCTCCACCAAATCCATCGAGCGGATGTGTGATCTCTACGGGATCAATCCCTGGTGGCTGCTATACGGTGTAGGTGGGCCATCTTCCGATCCCCAGGATGTGTCGCTTCAAAAAGAAACGGCTCATCTCTCGCATCTGGGAGAGGAATTAACCAACGAACAGCGTGCCCTTATTGAGTATATCAAAGAGGATCGAGGCGCTGCAACCCAACTAGCGCGAATGCTATGGGATAAAGCCCTCAGAAATCAATAGACCTAATTTGGGCGGGGAAGTATTTCCCCGCCCAAATCGTTTTAATACATCGCAAAGGCCTATTGGAATATAAAAATATCCAAGGCCTTTTTTTGCATACACTGAGAGTTAACACTGGAGGGAATCATGCAGAAAATAGTAGTGATTTCAATACTAATGGCATGGGTGTTCTATGGGTGTGGTACGGCAGATTCGGCCAATAAAACGCCCGATCTGTCGTCTAATCCAACCGAGGGACTAGCCAAGGGCTCGGAGTTGATGTTTTCGGGATATGAGGATCACGATATCGAGATGGACGTGGCTGAGAAGATGATGGCAGATTTCAGGGAGAACAATCCGTACAACTCCTATGGCTGGTTCATCGGCCGCATGGCGATCGAAGATCTTCTCGGTCAAGCCGGTGCGGTGGGCATGCGTATTTACGGCGGTCTCGACGATGAAGGAGAGTTCAGCCCGGTCATTTTTGCTGTTGACAGTTTAGGTTATGACCTCCCGAAGAGAGGTTTAGAAAAGCAGCTCGATATGGGACCCACAGCTTCACCCAAGGAGAAACTGCCTCCCTGTCCTCCCTTTTGTCTCTAAAGATATTGGGTGACATGCAACGGATATAGATATAGATTGCACCTGTGGGCTGGGCTCTCATAGGTGTAGGTGAATTCGTCAATATTCTAGCCATTATTGCCGGGATGATGGTCTGGGGATTATCATCCCGTCCGATCCGATTGTTGACCATATTTCTGGTCCTTAATCTGCTGACTGATATATCTGCGATCGTCATGGGTAGATTAGTGGGGCACAACCTGATCCTGCTGAATATATACGAACTCATCGAGTATCCGATCATCGCCATTATATTTTCCTATTGGTTGGACGGTAAGGCCAGAATATTCACGCTACTCTCTGCACCGGTCTTTCCGGTTTTATGTGTATTTCTTCACTTGTCGGATATTGAGGATCTTTTAGGACCCGGGAGCTACTTCACTACCATAAAGGGACTGCTGGTAGGGCTGATTGTCGTACGAACCCTCTACTCACTGATGATTCATCCTAAAGCAAGTCCAATACAAAGGACAGCCCCCTTCTGGATCACAATCGGAACCTTTTTCCTGGCTACCTGCGGGGTGGCGGTGTATGCCGCCATACCGGAGCAGATCACCGTTGAGCTGTGGACTATCCATATTATCTGTGTCATCAACGCCTACCTGCTCTATATCAGGGGTTTTTGGTGCCTATGGGAGAAGGAGGGGAGTACCCCGGAGGTGCTTCAATCCTTATAAATCGACCAGTTCCCGCGGTCGAATAACAATCCCCCAGATAGCGGCGTGCGTGAAAGATACATACTATTCATATCCATGTAAAATAATAGTACATTTACCGGGTAATCATGGGTGCACAAACAGACTTCATTTGGGTCGTGGCCGCCACGCTGCTCTTCTGTATGATGATTCTCGCTCTGGTCATGTACGTGATGCATCATAACAAGACGGAGATAGGGGTCAAGCTGCGGGAGCATGAGTCAGCCCAGGAAAAGCGGGATCTTGAACATCGTCTTGAAGAAGCGAACCGAATGATGATCATTGGAGCACTGGCGGGGGGGATGGCATACTACCTGAACCACACGATGTTTGCCTGCAATAACCTGATAGGAATGCTGCGTAACCAGTTGGATGGAAAACAGAATATCCAACACCTGGCCGGTCTCATCAATGAAGAGATTCAACGTGGCTTAACGGTTACGGACAAACTCCAGCAATTGGCCCTCCCGACAGAGGTCAGCTTCCGTCCCTTCAACATCGCTCAACTCGTTCAGACTGTGGTGGATAATTTCCATCATGGGTTGGTTGATGATATCGCCCTCGAAAAGAGTTTCGAGGATAGTGGCATAATCCTCGTACACGGCAACGAGACTTTGATCAGACAGGCGCTACTGAACCTGCTGGTCAATGCGGTTGATGCCATGCCTGACCAGGGTGTGTTACATGTTGGTACATCCTGCCGGATCGATCATGGGGACGACACAGAGGGAACACCCGCATCAGTGCCAATTGATATGCTTGAAATTTGCATTACCGACAGCGGTATTGGGATGGACGACGAGACGCGAGATCGGATATTTGAGCCCTTTTTTACAACCAAGAATAAAAATGACCGTTTGGGATTGGGATTGTCATTTGTATATGGCGTGATGAAGTTGCACAATGGCCAGGTGGACATCGAAAGTACCGAGCGTAGCGGAACCTCCGTGAAGCTGATCCTGCCCACGCTGGCAAGTGATCAAGTCCGAGCATATCAAGAGAAAGAGCACTCAACAGAAGCTGACTATCTCACTCTTGAGGATCAGGTATTGTTGGCCCGGCAGCAGGTAGGGAAAGCCTGATCCTAATAGAAGCAGCTCGATTCCCAATCTTTCAATCCTTACTCCCTCAAGATAATTTCTCCTGACAGTGCTATTTCTCCATCAGAACGGAATAGAGTGGAGGATATCACGGATAGGCCATTCTCTTGCTCCGCAGCGATATCGTGGGGTAAACTTCTTCTACTTATGAGAAAGCGATGGAAAGGTATCGCAAGCCAAGGCTAAGATGGTGATCGAGTGAACATTAGATCGGCCATTGGAATCGATGTACCCGGTTTGGGTCTGAGGCCTCTGATGTATGTCTCATTGATTATGCTCCTGTTAGCTGGCGGGTGCGCCTATTTTAATACGTTTTATAATGCCCAGGATTATTATGCGCGTGCTATTGGGGCCCTGGATACCCGAAGTGCGACCGGTGAGATAGAGATTTCACGGCAGGCTAATGATGCATTTGGAACGGCGATTGAGAAATCGCATAAGGTCATCGATAAGTATCCAACCAGCCGCTATGTGGACGAAGCCTTTTTTATTATCGGGAGGAGTCATTTCTATCGCCGGGAATATGGTCTTGCCGAACGTTTCTTTCAACAACTACTCGATGAATATCCTTGGAGCCCCTATTCAAATGAAGTGAGGATCTGGCTGGCCAAGGTTCACGCTGAGATGGGCCGTAACGCGGCGGTTGATGATGATTTGGCACCTATTTTGGAAATGGACCAACCACCGCGCAATCTACTCACAGAGATTTATCTGCTTCGATCTGAGATGGCACTACGTGAGGGAGATAAAGACCAGGCGATACTTATGCTGAATGCAGCTGCGGAATCATCAACAGATACCGGGCAGAAAGCCGCCATCTACTACCAGCTTTTCAGTCTTGTCATGGACATGGACAATCATACTGCCGCATTGGATTTTCTGAATCAATTTGCCAGAACCACACCTAATGAGAAGGAACGTGTTGAGGCGAGGCTGAAACGAGTTCAGCTGCTGCAGGAGATGGGTGATCTGGAGGGATCGTATAAAGAAATCCGCAACATGGTATCGTTAAGAGAATTTGCTGATATCATACCCGGTTTGCAGCTCGAATTGGCAAAGATCGAACTCGCCCGGGGGAATATCGATGAGGCCCTGAAACGCTTTACTGAAATCATCGATGAATTCGGAACACTCCCTGAAGGCAGTGAATCGGCCTACCGGGTAGGAGAGATCTATTTAAAGCAGCTTCACGATATAAAGCAGGCACAAGACTACTTCAAGCGGGTGAAACGGAATACAACCTATTATCAACCGGCCCAGAACGGTTTGGATCAGATTGCTACAATAAGCAAGCAGAACGAAGTGATTGCGGACTTGCGGTCGAAAATTGGCCTGAAGGCGGCTGAGGATGACCAGGGGGAAGGCATTGAGATTGAGATTTCCCATGAGCAGCCAACGGAAGAATCCAGGAGCGTCCCCACTACGTTTCAACCACAATCGCGACCAGTAACGGGTGCGAGAGATGATCCAGAAAATCTTGGAGACGAGGAAAGCCAACCTGAAGTGGGATTTGAGGGAGAACAAACAAACGAAGCCAACGATAAGGGGACTGAAACTGAATCGGTCATTGATACGGTGCAGATAAAGCAGGAACTATCCTTTGCCATGTATCGGTTAGGTGAAATAACAATGTTTGATATGACCGACACCTCGGGGGCGTTGGAGATTATGGCGGATATCGTGTCCAATTTTGAAGAGACGGATGTTGCAGCGCAAGCCGCATATATGCTCTATTACTATTCACCCGAACAGTCTGAGCAGAGAGTATTCTGGGAGGCAATGCTAAGTGAAAAATATCCCGGGTCGCCCTATGGTAGGTATCTAAGTGACAAGGAAATCCAACCGGAGGACGCGGAACTCGATTCGCTCGCCAGCCTCGCCAGCATAAAAATAGCTACTGCTCCCCGAGCCGCCTTGCGAATCTATCGACAGATACGGCAGATCTCCGGCACGGAACACGCATCTTTTTCGATTGCGTATATATATGATGAATATATTGCAGATCTGGACAGCGCTATCATTGGGTACGACGATTATCTCAGTATTTTTCCGGCAGGGGAATTCAGTACCACTGCCAAGCAACGACTTGAGTTTCTGCAGGGAATCAAAGCAAGTCAGACAAGAGTGTCCCAAGAGGCAGGTACTAGCCTGAAAGTGAATCCTGAGCAAGCAGCACAAGATACATCGGTTCTGGGCGAGGGGCAGGTTGACCAGGATCGTTAAGTTCATCGAGCCAACATAGAGTACTCCGTGATCATTGAGGTATCCGAAGTAATCTCTAACAGTGAGTTAGCAAGAGGAATTCACCGAATCGAATTTCGTTCGCCACGAATTGCGTCCTCAGTTAAATCCGGACAGTTTGTCAATATTCTGATCAGTGACCACTGGGAACCCCTTCTGCGACGTCCCATGAGTGTCGCCGCGAGCCGGAAGGACCGTATTCAGATCATTTACAAGGTGGTAGGGCGTGGTACCGGGGCTATGTCCACATGGCGATCTGGGCAGCTGGTAAATCTACTGGGGCCATTGGGGAACGGATGGAGTCATGACCCGGATCTCTATCCCATTCTACTGGGCGGCGGAGTGGGAATCGCGCCGATACTGTTCCTTCATGATAAGTTATTGGAACTTGGTATTGGCCATCATCTGGTCATGGGTGCACGAGATCGAACCGAACACTTTCTAGAGCATAATCCGGAATACAATATTCTGCTCACTACCGACGATGGGTCATTGGGCATCAAGGGAACCATACTGGCTGGTCTCACGGAAATACTGCAGCAAAAAGCCTCAGATAACGTATGCATCTATGGTTGTGGCCCGCATCCGATGTTGGAAGCCCTGCAAGCATATGTCACTGAACGGGCTATTCCCTGCCAGATCGCTTCCGAAGAAGTCATGGGTTGCGGCATCGGGATATGCCAGGGATGCAATGTAAAGGTTCGAACAACGACCACTGAATCGGAGACTGTCAGTGAATCGGGCTACAAGCTAGCCTGTATTGACGGTCCTATTTTCTGGGCGCATGAACTTGTATAATCCATGAGTACATTGTCCGTAGCCCTTCGTGACGATCTCACCTTGCAGAATCCCATTCTCACTGCCAGTGGGACGTATGGCTATGGTGATGAAGTCTCCGACCTGGTGGATGTCAACGAGTTGGGCGGACTGGTTACCAAGTCGCTCACCCGGCATCCCCGTAAAGGTCATCCGCCGCCCCGGATTGTTGAGACTTCAGCAGGCATGCTGAATGCCATAGGATTGGCAAATATCGGTGTAGAGAAATTCTGCAAAGAAAAGCTGCCTTATTTATCGAAGCTCAAAACCGCTGTATTCATTAGTGTTGCCGGAGCCAGTTTCCAGGAGTATCAGGAGGTCATCGATCTCATCGAGTCTGAAAATCCAACCATAGCTGGCTACGAAATCAATATCTCCTGTCCAAACGTAGACCAAGGTGGAATGGAGTTTGGGATAAGTGCCGAGATTACAGAGGAGTTAACCCGCCGACTCAGAACATCAACCCAGCGTTTTATTCTCGTAAAACTAAGTCCCAATGTCACTCACATCGGCGAGATTGCACTGGCCGCTCAGAATGGTGGCGCAGATGGGGTGAGTGCGATCAATACGGTCATTGGGATGGGGATAGACCCTCTGTCGGGTACGTTTCTGCTTAGTAATAAGTTTGGCGGGCTTTCAGGACCTGCGATCCATCCGATTGCTCTTGCTCAGGTCTACAAGATCGCCCAAGCGGTCACTATTCCGATTATCGGTATGGGGGGGATCATGACTGCCGTGGATGTGATCTCATTTATTCGGGCCGGGGCCTGGGCTGTAGAGGTAGGGACCGCGAATTACCGCGATCCAGGTATTGGTATTCGTCTTGCCGGGGAGATTGCAGACATACTGGAAGCACAGGGAATAAGTGATCTCCAAAAGATTCGGGGCAGCGCTCATTCGTGAAAATCAGTTTTCATGGTATTGCTACGTATGCCCTGATCATGCTCATAGGTGCGGCATGTGTTTCAGCACCAAGGTACACCACTGATCATAAGGCGCCCAAAAGGAAGAGCCGACCAACGCGGCAGATGACACCACCCTCGACGCGTCCCCCATCAACGAGGGTGCGTCCCGGTGCGGTATTTGTCGGAGTCTCTTCCTTCTATGGACCTGACTTTCATGGCAAGCTGACCGCCAATGGTGAAGTGTATGATATGTATGGCTTGACGGCAGCCCATCGTACATTACCCCTGAATACGATCATTCGTGTGACTAATCTGACAAACAACAAGAGTCTGATAGTTCGAATCAATGATCGCGGCCCTTACATTCAGGGACGAATGCTTGATCTATCTTACGGCGCAGCTCAAAAACTCGGATTCGTAGCCCAAGGTACGACGAGAGTGAAGATCGAGGTTATTGAAGTAGGGGACGACGTGTACATGCAGCATCTACCAGGGCACAAACCGTAATCACACCACCAAAGGGGACGGACGCAGCCATGCCTGACTCGCAGCAACAAGACAAGTTACGTACAAGATTGTTGGTGATATTTCTGGGTGTACCCGGCCTGCTCATCGTGATCTGGCTAGGTGGTTGGGTGTATGTAGCACTTGTCGCAACGATCGTTCTGCTTGGTTTACGGGAGTACCACAAACTGCTGCAAGCGGAAGACTTCACCCCACGAATTATCACGGCCTACCTGTCAGCGATCGCCATCCTCGCCATCTATATCTGGCAGTCGGGCCTGGTAAACGGAACCATTGATCCTGAACGGACCGGAACTTCCTTTCTCGCGACTATTTTCCTGGTGCTAATTATCCTGCAGATATTAGAGGTAGTGAGGCCAAGTAAGGGAGGTTGGGCCAATCTGGCCTTAAACATGGTCGGGATTATCTGGATAGCGGGCTTCAGCGGGAGCTTTCTCGCAGTGCGCTTTGTCAATTTCTCATACCCTGATGTGGGCGTGGATGTACCTTATCGTCTGACGCTGGCCTTATTCGTTTCGGTGTGGATCTGTGACGCACTCGCCTATCTGATCGGAAAAGCTTTTGGGAAGCGTAAAATACTTCCATCCGTAAGTCCCAAGAAAACAGTTACAGGTACGGTTGCAGGCCTGATCGGTGCCGTACTCACGATGGTCATTCTGGGCTACACCGGGGTGCTTCCCATGGGGGTATTTCCTCTTACACATGTGCTGATATTGGGCGTAATTGCCGGTGGTGTCGGTCAGATGGGGGATTTTGTCGAATCGCGACTAAAGCGAGATTTCAAGGTAAAGGACACGGGAACCTTACTGCCTGGACATGGGGGAGTGCTTGATAGATTCGACTCACTACTGTTTGTCATGCCTGTAACCTACCTTTTCCTGATATTGATCTCCTAACAGGGATATTCTCCTCGGAAGAGACCTCCGCATCAACTCCCGCCAAGGTGTGCGTGACATTACTCCTGTTTAGCGGAACCATTAGTATTCTGTTTTGGTGCCGAACTGACAGGAGGTAATTTCAACCAACGAGTTCATTACCGACGAAGTGGATGAAGATGGGCACTATCCTTATCATAGAAAAAGATACTGCCGTCCTTGAAGCGCTCCAACTACTCCTGGACGCATTGGACAGATCGTATGAGTTGGCCAGTACTCATTCGAATGCAGTTCGCATATATTCGACCACAGATGTAGATGCCATCATACTGAATCCTGAAATACCCATGGTGGATCCAAAAGCCCTGATCGAGGAATTGGGAAACATTTCCCATGAGAAAGAGAAAGACCTTGCGCCTATTGTCTGTATTTTTACGGACGATGCTCTGATCCAGCGCTACGAGTTATCTACGATATCTGGATGTCAGTTGGAACGCAAACCGATCCGAATGGAACGATTTTATAATATATTAAAGGGATTGGGGCAAACCGAAATTGCGGTGCAGATCGAGAGCCAAAGACTCCAGGACAAGATGTCACAAATTGCCGAGTTTATCGATCAATCGGAGACCTGGTTGGAGAAGCTCAAAGCGCAGCTGCTGAAAACACAATGAATGAACC
Organism: Fidelibacterota bacterium; assembly: GCA_042568495.1. Classification (GTDB taxonomy): domain Bacteria; phylum Fidelibacterota; class Marinisomatia; order SCGC-AAA003-L08; family TS1B11. The sequence continues at coordinate 14,060 of JBHPIW010000043.1, forward strand.
TTCCATTGAGCGCAGTGATCTTGCCGTGAGTAATGGCAGCATCCGGCTTACGTCCCTTGATGAGGGGCGGCTTATTCTGGCAGAACTGATTTCGGGGCCCATTAAACGGGGCGACTTGATCGCAGCGATGGAAGATGCGGGTATTCAGCACGGCATCCTCGAGCATGGAGTGGATCTGCTTACCAAGGACTATGTCGGACAGATCCCTATTGCACGCGCAGAGATTCAGCAGATTCCCTCCGAGGTTGAAAGTGAGATGATGCAATTACAGCTGGTGGATGAAGTAGAATCGTCCGGCAAGTTCCAACGGCTTACGGAGCTAAATGTATCCTACTCCGTAAAAAAGGGGCAAGTCCTACTCACATTTGGTGCCCCCCCTAAGACGATCATTCGATATCCTCAGGGTCGGATTCAAATTGTCCATGAGCATGATAATCTCGATCCGGAGCTGTTTGCCGGTCCAAATACATCCGTCAATCAGGCGAAGGATGGCATTATTTCCGATATAAATGGCTATGCTATGCGCACCGTGTATGGGGATGTGGCCGTTCATCCGGCTGAAAAGGCGTTTGGGATCAGCAGTGCTTATGGCAAAGTGTGGAAGGAAGGGACGCTGGCGGTCGAACAGGATATCAGCGATGGATCGAATATCGAGACCGGAGGATCGCTGATTGTACGCGGTGCAGCGCATGGTACATATATAAAGGCTGCCGGAAATATCCAGATCACCTATGCGGTAGATAACCGGACTATGAACAGGGAGGCAAAGTTGATCGCCGGTCAGTCCTTGTATTGCCGGGCGCTGGATAATACGCCTGCCTGGGCGGGATCACACATCATCGTTGCCCAAGGGATTAGCCGCTGCACCGTAGAGTGCATGGATACGCTGATAACGCCAGTAATCCAGGGGTGTAAGGTCTCCGTCGGTAATCAACTGATTGTAGAAACAGTGAGGGGATATTCCGTTATCAACCTGGGGACCAAGTATGTACCTGAGCCGAGCTATCGGTCAAAAGAGGCGGTATGCACTCAACATCAAAAGCGGTTTACGGATCTTGAGCAACGCCTGGCCCAGCATCGGTTTACCTACAACCGGACTCGGGAAAACCTGGCCCGTCAAATTGAGAAGATGCGTGATCCAACCTTTGCAGAATCCCGAAGGTATTCAGCTCGACAAACACTCACCAGACTGTTCGATACGTTAAATGATGCAGTTACAGCTTATCAGCAGGATTATGACGAGTATCTGAGTTCTTCCGTGAATTTGGCTCGTGAACGGGTTGGTATGGATTTCTATCAACAAAGAATGGCCAGTTTCCGCACACCGCGCCTCAAGGTCTTCGGAACCATAGAGAGCGGTACACAGATTCATAGCCCCGAGGATAGAATTACGCTGCGGGAAACCTTGTCCAAGGTCATGATCCTCCTGGAGCCATATACTGCCAAGCTCAAAGTAGTGAATCTGGAATAAAATCGTTGGCCAAGCTTACATAGGACTGTTACTCATATATAACAATGTTACCCCACATCTTTTCTTGTGATTATATATCGTAGAAACGCAAGAAATTAGTAGAAATATAAAAAGGCTTGCATCGGGATAAAAACGTGCGCACTTTTTTCCCTGAAGGAATGTATAGTTGTCGAGCTTTGTTCCAGCACTTTTAGACACAAAGATATATCCGATCTAAATTGAGATTGCATGAGAAAAGTACTCATTCTTGAGCAAGATAAGGAGACGGCTGAATCTATCCACCGTCTACTGAAGACCTACCATATCATGGCCGAGGTTACACCTTCTCATCCAGCCGCAATCCAGTTCTACTCATCCAATGAACTGACAGCAATTTTCATGAACGTAGAAATGCCCACTATCAGCGTGCACAACCTGTTAGTCGATTTCGATGATATTTCTAAGACAAAGAGCCAGACACGTCCCCCAATTATTTTCCTTTGTAGTAAAAGCGAAGTGATTCAGCAGCTGCAGCTGAACACCATACCAAGTTCGGTAGTGCTCGAAAAGCCGATCTCGATTGCCGATTTGCATCGCATTTTGGATGCTTTAAAGGTGGTATCCTTTCATTTTGACTCATTCGAAGCGCTTGAGGGCAAGATAAGCCATTTTTCAGATTTCCTGGTTGCATCACGAAGCTGGCTGCAACAGGTTGGAAAAAGCCTTAAAAGACTATGATGGAAGAAACGATTATAAACGAGAGAACCATCGAGCTTTCTACCGGAAGCTTGCGCTTGTATATGATCGCACAGGGGCAACTTATTGTTGGACAGCGAACCAAAGGTGATCTAAGCACGGCTGATATCCTGTCAGCCTTGGGTGAGTACGGCATACGTCATGGTCGGATTTTCGAGAACATAGATTATCTAGCCGCCGGGACTGATGGGGAAGTACCGCTGGCTTGTGCAGAATTCATACAGATCCCGGTACAGAACCGCAGTGCTCTTTTCGACATTCCATTGTTTAAAAACCTGCTCAAAACGGGCAGCATGGATGGAATTGATGAAATTGATGTGACCTTTCCGGTCAAGGTGGGGGATACATTGGCTGAAATTGAAGAGCCGCCCAAAGCCGTGATGCGAAATCCAGGAGGAGAAATCAAAGTTCTCAAGACATTTGAGTACTTTGATCCGGAAATGATTTGCGGCAATAATACAGCCCTGGATGATTCATGCACTAAGGTATTGGCCAAAGTGGATGGCTATGCGCATCGAACGATCCATGGCACTATTGCCGTCTATCCCGGAGAAAACATGCCAGCGATCGGGAAGATCCATGCAAGAGTAGCCAAGAAGTGCGCCATTACCATCGATCTGGATGTGGATACGGAGTCTCGTATCAAACTTCCCTCAAGTTTGATTATCGACGGGAATATTCTGGGTGCGGAGATCGATGTGGCTGGCAATGTTCATTTGAATATGGATATGAAGATCCCCTCGAACTATGCAACCTCCATTATCCGGGCGGGGCAATCTGTGCGTGGAAGGATGCTGTGCGACAGCACCATCAAAGCCGGAGCGCATGTAATCGCTGTACGTGAGCTACGCAATTGTAAGGTTGAGTGCATGGATTCAGTCGTGGCACGCGAGATTGCCGACTCCACTATCGCGGTTGGTAATTGTGTAATTGCCGAGAATATTACTGGAAATACCCAAATCAAGTTAATCAGCAACGGTGACATGCTGGACCTGGACCACAAGCAAGCTGGCTTGAACGACCTTATGAACCGGATTCAAGTGCTCGAGGAGGATCTGAACGAGAATATCTATACCTGGGATAAGTCAAAGCAGAGCCTGTCAGAAATCGCCCGACGGATTCAGAAATCTTCATATTCGAAAGAACAGA
>JBHPIW010000044.1:0-16615 GCA_042568495.1 Fidelibacterota bacterium
TGAAGTCCAGGCGGAAACATCCGCTCTAGACCTGTCTCTGCCGGGTGACCCAGTACCCCTGGGCACGCTGCATCCAGTAACGCAGCTGGAACAGCAGCTCCGGGAAATATTCAAACGCCTGGGCTTTTCGGTTTTCTACGGCCCGGAGGTGGAGACCGAGTTCTACAATTTTGAAGCCCTTAATTTCCAGCCGGACCACCCCGCCCGTGATATGCAGGATACGTTCTACATCGACAAGGATCTACTGTTGCGGACCCATACGTCCAACAACCAGATCCATGCGATGCAGGCCATGAGACCACCGATACGGATCATTATGCCCGGGAGGGTGTACCGTAACGAGGCGATCAACCCCCGCAGCTACTGCACATTCCATCAGGTAGAGGGGCTGTTGGTGGACCGCAACGTCTCCATGGCGGAGTTGAAGGGCACACTGCAATATCTCGCCAAGGAATTATACGGTCCCGATACCAAAACCCGTTTCCGCCCCAGTTTTTTCCCGTTCACCGAGCCCAGCGCCGAAATGGACGTATACTGGGGATTGGAGACCGAACGCGATTACCGGATTACAAAGGGCACAGGGTGGCTTGAGATCCTGGGTTGCGGCATGGTGCATCCCAACGTATTACGTGCAGTGGATGTGGATCCGGTGGAGTGGACAGGCTATGCATTCGGCATTGGCCTGGAACGCACTGCCATGCTGAAATGGGGAATAGGGGACATCCGATACTTCTTCGAAGGTGATCTCCGGTTCCTGAGGCAGTTCTGACCATGAAAATCGCCATTGACTGGCTGAAAGACTTCGTTGATTTCGACCTGACGCCTCAGGAATTGGCCGATACACTAACGGCGCTGGGACTTGAGGCCACCGTTGAGACCGCGTCCTACGAGTTCGATGGAGTGGTTGTGGGGAGAATCGTATCGGTTGAACCGATCGCGGATACCAAGCACTTGACCCTATGCCAGGTTGACCTGGGGGACGAGGAGGTCCCCATCGTCTGTGGCGCGCCCAATGTGGTACCGGAAGCACGGGTAGCAGTCGCCAAAGTCGGTGCTCACCTGCCCGGGGGCATGAAGATCAATAAAGCAAAGTTGAGGGGGCACATATCCCAGGGCATGATCTGTGCCGAGGATGAGCTTGGACTATCGGATGATCATGCGGGGGTGATAATATTGTCCGAAAAGGCAAAAATTGGTCAGGAATTCAAGGATTACTTGAAGTCCATGGGGGAAACAACCATCGATCTGGACCTAACGCCCAACCGAGGTGATGCGTTCAGCCATCTGGGTGTGGCGCGTGATCTTGCGGCGGGCCTGAACACCGAACTTCTCATGCCTGAAATATCCATCAAGGAGGGCTCAACACCTGTAGAAGAACTAGCCCGGATCGATATATCCGCGTCCGACGGATGCCACCGTTATGCAGGCCGGGTCATCACGGGTATCAGGATCGGTCCTTCGCCGGATTGGATGGTCAAGCGGCTGGAAGCGGTGGGGATACGGTCCATTAACAATGTGGTGGATGCCTCGAATTACGTTCTGATGGAACTGGGGCACCCGCTGCACGTCTTCGATTACGACCGGCTGGCCGATCACCACATTGACGTATATTTCGCCAAGACGGGGCAGACCTTTGCAACGCTGGACGGACAGGATCGGCGGTTGGGGCCGGATCATCTGCTAATCGCCGATGGCAACGGACCGGTAGCACTGGCGGGGATAATGGGGGGACTGGACAGTGAAGTCACCGAGAACACCACCAATGTGCTGATCGAGAGCGCTTATTTCGTGCCTTCGGTGATCAGACGGGGATCCAAGTCCCTGGACCTGTCCACGGAAGCCTCGAAGCGGTTCGAACGGGACACGGATGTGGACGGCCTGATCGTCGCCCTGGACCGGGTAACCGCGCTGATCGTGGAATTGGCCGGGGGCACTGTCGCTAAAGGGCGTATAGATGTGTACCCGGTTAAACACGATCCCAAGGCTATCGATCTTTCCATCGCCTTTACCAACCGCCTGCTGGGAACCGCCCTTAATGTGGGGGACATAGAAGCTTGCCTTGCCAGGCTGGGTATCTCCATGGAAGCCCTGGATGAGGATCAGCTGCGCTGCGTGGTGCCCCTAAACCGGCCGGAATTGACGCAGCAAGTCGATCTGATCGAGGAAATCGCACGAATGGTGGGTTATGACCAGATCGAGGCAGCGGAGGGCGTAGAGGTCAATTTTCAATCACTCATCGGTGATCCCCAGGCCCATTTTGATCAGGTACGCCAGGCTCTGATCCCGTGGGGCTTTCATGAGCACCTGGCGAATACACTGACGCGGGAGGAGTATACGATCCTCTTCTCCGACGATCAGGCGATCGGGTTGAATAATCCCTTGAGCAAGGAGATGGCGTTCCTGCGCACCTCACTGATACCGGGACTGCTGCAGGCGGTGGCGTTCAACGAGCGGCGTCAGCAGCGGGTGGTACAGCTGTTTGAGATCGGTGCCGTGCATCATCAGGATACAGAATTATACAATCGCACCCGTGAAACCTTTACGTTAGGCCTGGTAACCACCCTGGGGATCGGCAGTGCCGAGGTTCATTGGAAGAAACCGCCGCCTAAGGATCTGTATTACCTGAAAGGCGTCTTAACCCAGCTGCTGCGAATGTTCCGGGTACAGGATTTTCAGTTTAGCGAGATAAAAGCCAATGGATATTCCACCGCTTTGAACATACACTCCGAAAATATCTCGCTGGGAGTTATTGGGGAGGTGAGTTCAGAGATTATGCAGCTATTTGGCCTGGAAACACCGGTAGCCGTGGCTGAGATGGACCTGGCGAAGTTGGCCGAGGCGGGGCGGAAGGGTGAGCAGATATACAGGGACGTGGTGCCCTATCCGATCGTGGAGCGGGATATTGCCGTGGAGGTGGCTGTGAACACAGCAGTGGGGGAGCTGCTTCAGACGATCGAGAAGGAAGGCGGCAAAACTTTCCTGTCGGCGCGGATTTTCGACGTATATTCGGGGAAAGGTATTATTGAGGGGAAGCAAAGTGTGGCTTTCAGGCTGTACTTCCAGTCTTCCGAGCGGACATTGAAGGACGAGGAAGTGGATCAGCAGGTGGACAAGATCGTGAAAGCACTGCAACAACGACATCAGGCCAAATGGCGCCAGGCACAGGATCCTGGCCACCGTGGAGGGTAGTCTATGAATAATCCAGAACAGAACCTTATGCGGGTCACTATTTACGGACACGAGTACACCGTACGGGCGGTTGCCGATCCGAAGTATATCGCTGAGGTGGCAGCCTACGTCGATGAGCGGATGCGGGATACGGAATTGAACCTGGAAGGCCCACAATCGCCGACGAGGATCTCGATCCTGGCCGCCATGAGTATTACGGACGAGCTGTTCACCGAGCGCCGCCGCCGCCAAAACTCCCTGGCGCAGGTGGAGGGACAGGCCATGGAGCTATCAAATCTGGTGGAAGAGGTGCTGGAAACCACTCTGAAGGACTGAAGACCCACAATTTTCGCCAGTGACCATAAAACTTTTTCCAACAACCCATTAACCATTATCTATTCGAACACACATGGCGCTTGATTCAAAGCTATTGAGGGGCAAACCGGTAGCGGAACGTACCTATACACGCCTGAATACGCGTATTGACAAGCTGCGCCAACGGGGCCAGGTGCCGGGATTAGCGGTAATCCTGGTGGGAGATGATCCCGCTTCCAAAATGTACGTGGGCACCAAGACCAGGACCTTTCAGCGGTTGGACCTGATAACGGAGACGTTCCATCTGCCCTCCAGAGCGAAACAGGTCGAAGTAGAGGGTGTGATCAACCGACTGAATGCCGACCCGCGCTTCCACGGTATCCTGGTACAGATGCCCCTACCGGATCACCTGAACAGTCAGGCGATCCTGGAGCGGGTTGCCCCCCTGAAGGACGTGGACGGCCTGCATCCGGACAACCTGGGGCGCCTGCTGGCAGGGCGGCCCCGGTTCATCCCCTGTACACCTCAAGGAATTCTTGAAATACTGGAGTATTACGAAATATCACCCCAGGGGAAACGTGCGGTCATCATCGGGCGCAGTACCCTGGTGGGGAAACCGATGATGGCGCTGCTGGCCAACAAGTGGGAGCGCGGCAATGCCACGGTTACGGTCTGCCATACGGGTACCCGCGATCTGGCGGAGCATACGCGGCAGGCGGAGCTGCTGATCGTTGCCTCGGGGCAGCCGGGGCTGATCACCAGCGAAATGGTAGCCGAAGGTGCCGTGGTGATCGATGTAGGCACCAACCGGGTGCCTGACAATTCGGAAAAGGGCTATCACATCGAGGGTGACGTGGTGACCGAGGACATGCTAGGCTTGGTGCAGGCGATTACGCCCGTTCCCGGTGGTGTGGGACCCATGACAGTGGCCATGCTGGTATCGAACACGGTTCTGGCGGCCGAAATAAGTGCTGTAGCAATCTAAAACAAACAGGTTAACTTCCATTATGACAAGCGATCCATTTGCCGATGACAACGCCGTAATGCACACCAACGTCATTGTTGGCGATATAGTACAGATTATTCTAACCGAACCCGGCGGCCTGGCCGGCCTGGGATTCGAACACCAGTCGCTCTTCCTCAAGATAGTGGGACTGGACGATCTGGGCCTGTGGGTGGAACATCCCCAGTACATGGTCGTGCACGTTAACGATGAGGATGGGCTGCCCCTGCCAAACGAAGATCAGGTGCACATGCGGGTGGACGCCAATTTCCTGCTGCGGTGGGATCAAATTTCCACCATCGTCCATTTCCCCAACCGCGAGGGCTTCGATATGCCCAGTCCCTTCGAAAAGCAGCATATCGGTTTTATCTCACCACAACCGAACAAAGCGGAAGACTCGAGCGAAGAAAAGTAGGCGGGAAAAAGATAAGTTTTGCCCCGGTAGCTCAGCTGGATAGAGCGCTGGTCTCCGGAACCAGAGGTCGTGGGTTCGAATCCCGCCCGGGGTACGGTCGAAAGCCCAGCAACGCTGGGCTTTCTTACAAGCAGAATGTCTGCGACATTCTGCTGCCAAAGGAGTCGTCAGGCCGTGGCGCGGCGGCAAACATTTCAACATATCCCCACATATCCCCCCATTTTAGAAAAAGCTCCTGACGGGAAGGTGGTGGATTGCCGTCAAGCCTCCTCTGAACCGCTGCCGGGCCTGTTGAAATGTCAGCTTCATCCATCCAACCTCCTTTCCGCGCGTGCCATACCCACGGGGGAGAATATAGGCAAAGGAAGCCGGTTTGTCGTTCGCCTGGTGCGCCAGGGCCTCGTGCACGAGGTGCGCGAAAAACGGGCGCAATTTGGGCAGGATAGGGCACTGAAGGGCATGTTTTACCGACGTTTATTGTCATTTATTTTATTTTCTCGAGGGTAGCCCAGCCTTTGGCGGGATTCAGCAGCGGAGTGAAACTCTGTTGCTGTGGCTTATCACATTTTAGCTCTGCTACAGATGTACCCCAAGCCCAAGTTTTAAAATAGTCCGCTCTATCAACGCTCCTGAGTTACGGTGGCTATCAGCGATGACAGCATCCAGGGAAAGCGGGCCCAGTTGTTTGCTCAATCCAAATATCAGATAAGTGGCTTGGAATACATCATCCGAGGGACTGAAGAAGGGCCCAATTGAATGCCGCATGTCTGTAGAAAAAAGACCCAATGTTGTTATCAGTGAAGAGGACCACTGCAATGCCAGACTGAGGGTGTATTCGTGTTGATCAATCACTTCATCACGTACCTCCTTCCACGCCACCCAGTTATTGCCTGTGGTCAGAGATAGACGTTGCCCCAACTCGATTCTGATGCCGGTGTATAGCCGGGATGGAGTGCGACCCGTTAGAGCGAATTTGCCATCGCCCTCTTCCGGATCAGAATACGCCCCGGTTCCCTGGATGTCCACACCTTGCTCATAATGAATCCCCAGTTTTACTCTGCAATCTAGGTTTTTTGGTGATGCATACATCCAACCAGCCGCGAATGTGATCTGCCCAGCATCCTCGTCGTAGATTTCCCCCCAGCCGTCTACCGATTGAAAATATTCCAAACAATTATATTGGATGCTCAAGCCGACACTCATCTGATCGCCAGGTGTCAGCAAACCATGCGCCAGGAAACTACCAGACAACGTCCAGGCATCAATTGCTGCATGTCCATGAGGTTGTACATATAGGCTTATGTACCCGGAGTCCGATAGAGCTGTTGTCCGCACAGAATCGTAAAGCATCTCTGCTGAGTACTTCTGGAAGTATCCCAGCCCAATTCTCAGTTGTTTACTCGGGGGTACAACTCCTGCGGATTGAATCAACCGCTTGGGTGGACGGCGGTAGCCAATATCCGCAATCCAGCCCGGTTTTATCGTTGTTTCGGCTTGCAGTGAGGCCCCAGCGCTTAGGGTAGTATACTCGGCCATAAGGGCGGGATTTGCGGCGGGCAGGTTCGCCAGCGATGACTCAACCGCTCCCGCTATCCCCTGACCGCTCAGTTGGGTCAATACGAAACCTTGCGGCAAATAGGTAACCCAATGCTCCGCTAATACAGTTTGTGCATCAAGTCGAGGCGCAAGCAGGAAAGAAATGAGCAGAACGAAGACAGGCGGGATCCTGACCCGGAATTGCTGTAGTGCCCTATGAGTGTTCGTGCAGGACAATGGTTTCCCCTACTTCAGCACTACCATCTTGATCAACTTGTTGCTATCCAACGTTACAAAGCGGTGTGTATTTATTCCTGGTCTATGCCAATGATAGCCTAAACTATATGACTGACCAATAAATGACAAGCAATATCTTACCATTGAAATGGTTGTATGCGAATCGCTTGTTAAAAAAGAAAAGAGGTGGATTAGTTGGGGTCTCAACCCCTTTTTGTCGACGTTTTTTGTCTTCTTTTTTGTTTTGTCGACGGTAGAGCAGCGGACTCATAATCCGCCGAAATAGGGGAGAGGGTATCGATCAAAAAGTGTCCCAACACCCGTCCCAAACCCGTCCCAAGTACTTGGGAAAGACCTGGTTCACGACGAGAGAATCGTAATCCCCGTCGGTCTCCGGAACCAGAGGTCGTGGGTTCGCCCCGCCAACGGCGGGGTTCAATCCCGCCCCTCGGCCTAGAGGCCTACCGGCAGAGCCGGGGGACGATAACAAAGCCCGCATACTGTTCTGAATATGAGGGTTATTATATCCCGCAATACTCTATTATTAGTTGCTAAATAGGCTTGTTACTTTACATTATGTTACGTATCTTGTGTTTAATCAGACCTGCCATCGAAACACGACTAGTTATGGTCGCGGAAAGGGGGCAAGGGAGGTGGAATCATGGATAAGCATGCACATTCGCCATTCGGTGATATTTACGTTCTGTTCTTGCTAACCATCACTTTATCCATAATCCCCAGGATCCACGCAGAGGGCCCCAATTGGATCAACTACACCAATACGGACAAGGTATTTGCCATTCTAGATGGCGGCGCGTACATGTGGATCGGTACCGACGGCGGTCTGGTGCGCATCGACAAGACTACAGAAGAGGTGAAATCTTATAACCGGGCCAATGCCGGTCTACCAGATCATCATATCACCGCACTTGCCATCGATTCTACCGGCCATGTATGGGTGGGCACGTACTACAGCGGAATCGGCAGGCTCGAAGGGGATTCATTTATCACATACAATACCCAAAAATCGGGACTTCCGCACGATCAATGGAACAATGCCCTTGCCGTTCACCCCAACGGGAATATCCTGATCGGATCAATGTGGTATCTTGCGATATTCGATGGCACGGCGTGGAAGCACCACGAAACAGGAAATCCTGCGTCTTCATATAATGCTATAAACGACATAGCAATCGACAAGGACGGAGTAGCCTGGATAGGTGCCAGCTGGGGATTGGGAAGATATGATGGAGAACAGCTGCTGGAAGGATATGCTGATATCCATGCTGATATCCATGCAATCGTCATCGATGCTGACCATGCGTTGTGGCTGGGGACGAACGGCAAGGGCCTGATCAGGTATGATGATGCCGGAAGCACCGTTTTTGATACCACCACCTCGGAGATTCCCGGGAATATCGTTTATTCCATGGACCGTGACGCTGATGGAAACCTGTGGCTGGGAACGGAAAACGGTCTGGCCCGGTATGATGGAACCCATTGGACCGTCTATAACACCGACAATTCCGGGTTGAAAGAAAACGTGGTCTTTGCGGTTGAAGTCGACGAGCAGGATATGATCTGGATCGGGTTATGGCATCAGGGATTGATGAAATACGACGGCAGTGTATGGGAAGAGTGTTCTATCAGCAATTCGGTACTTCCCATAAACAGTGTTTACGCCATAGAGAACGCTGCAACAAAGCAGGAAATATGGTTCGGGACGGCTACCGGGATTGTACGGAAGCAGGCGTCAGGATGGGTACTATACGACAGCAGTTCCGGTGCACCAGTTTCCAGCGTTTTTGGATTGGAATTCGATGCGGCTGGTCACCTTTGGGTGGGGGCTGAGTTTGTACCGTGTCTTCTGGAATATGATGGCACCGATTGGCAGGTGCATGACGCAGCGGCCGGATTGCCAGCGTACGAATGCGTAGCGGAACTGTACCTCGACGAATACGGAAGCCTTTGGTTCGGCACCGTGTATTCCGGATTGTTCAAGTATGACGGTAACGATTGGATAAACTATAATACGAACAATAGTCCATTGACCTGTAATTCGATCAGCAGTATCGTTTCGGATGGGCAAGGTACTCTGTGGGTAGGCATGGAATATCTTGATGAGGTCCGAAAGGGAGGATTAGCCAAATATAACAGTGAGAACTGGACCATTTACCATACTGAAAATTCTGGCATACCCTACGACAATGTAGGAGCACTTGTGTATGATAATAATCGTGATATACTCTGGATAACTACGCTCGTACCAGGGATTTCAGGAATTGAATATGGGGGTGGCTTGACGAAGTATAAAGGGGGTGCATGGACCACGTACAATATTTACAACTCCGAATTGACCAGCAACACGATCTTTGACCTGGCGCTCGATGACAATCACAACCTGTGGCTTGGGACTGGCTGGGGTGGCCTGGTAAAACTGGATAGTGAGAGTAATTGGACGGTATACAACAAAATGAACTCGGGCATTGGCTCCGACCTGATTGCCGAAGTGGATGTGGACTGGAACGGGAACAAGTGGATGGGCCACTTTTTCAGCGGTTTATCGGTTTTTAACGAGGAAGGTGTCATTCTAAGTGCTCCGGAAAAGGACGGAGACATCGTTGTGCCACCTTTCGCATTCAACTACCCTAATCCGTTTAACCTCCGAACAACGATTGAATACAACCTGCCTCTGGCCGCTCATGTTACGCTGAGTGTGTATGACCTGATAGGCCAGGAGGTCATCCAACTCGTTGAAGGAACCACGGCTGCAGGGTATCATCAGGTTGTGTGGACCGGCAGAGACAGGACCGGCCGCACAGTTCCTACCGGTGTTTACATCGCACGGATGACTACGCCGCAGTACAGCAAGTCCATCAAAATGGTACTACTAAAGTAGGGGAGAGGGTATCGACCGAGAAGTGTCCCAACACCCGTCCCAAATCCGTCCCAAGTTTAAGTTGTCGGCTGGTTGCTCGACGAGAGAATTGTAATCCCCGTCGGTCTCCGGAACCAGAGGTCGTGGGATCGCCCCGCCCCGCTTACTTCGGGATCTAGGCTTCCAGTACGTTTTGTAAAATGCTCCCGACGGGAAGGTGGTGGATTGCGGGTGAAATGGATCGCAGGCTGGGGACCGGGGAGAGCGCGGGATGCTGGTCAAGAGCACTACCAGCAGGGATTATTGCATGCGAACGGAATGCAAGAATCCTAACTTTAAGAATAAACCTGAGAATGGGGCAGGTCAAGGTCCGCGGACATGATGGATCCGAATTTCAACTTGGCAGAGGAGATCATTCCATGAACGTGGCTTTGTTCGGTGGCACCGGTTTTATCGGCAGCTATCTGGTGGAAGAACTGCTGGATAGGGATCACAGACCCCATCTGCTGGTTCGTCCTGGTAGCGAGAAAAAGGTGATCCGAGCGGAAGAGTGTAACCTTATTATGGGTGATTTAGATGATGTCAAGGCGATACATGCCAGTTTGGATGCCTGTGATGCGGCGGTCTATTGCGTTGGTATCATCCGGGAGGATCGAAGAACGGGGAAGACCTTCCACAAAGTTCAGTATGAAAATGCCAAAGCCGTAGTGGACGCTGCAGTTGAGATGGGTGTACCGCGCTTCATTTTAATGAGTGCGAATGGGGTGCGACCGGATGGGACGTCATATCAGAGGTCGAAATATATGGCTGAGGAGTACTTAAAGACGACCGGCCTGCAATGGACCATCTTCCGCCCATCGGTCATATTTGGCGATCCGCGCGGTAAGATGGAATTCTGCACTCAGCTCCGTGATGAACTGATCAAGCTGCCCCTACCTGTCCCTCTGTTTTATCAAGGACTTCTGCCAACTGGTGCGGGAAGATTTCTCTTATCCCCCGTCCACGTCCGGGATGTGGCCTCCATCTTCGTCAAATCATTGGAACTGGCGGTTACCGTTGGCCAGACCTTTGATCTGGGTGGCAAAGACACAGTGGACTGGAAAACAGCGGTTATGACCATTGCTCAGGCCAGCGGCAGGCATAAATGGACACTCCCCGTGCCTGCTGCTGCGTTTTATCTGATAGCTGCCCTCTTGGACCGCTTCACCTTTTTCCCAGTTACTCGTGAGCAGCTTTCCATGCTACTCGAAGGAAACGTCGCTGATTCCCAGGAAGTATTCCGGATTTTTAATATCGATCCGATCCCCTTCGATACCAACAGTTTGAAGTACCTGCGTGAATTCGTGAATTGATCGTTTGGGTGACATGACACCTTAAATGATGATCCAGAACCACACCAGGTACGGTTCAAGATACTATGAAACAGAATAGGCTAGCGCGATCGGGGCGACCGGGCGGCTGTCTCACGGACGGAAGCATCCGGATTGGCCCAGTTGACCACGAGCGCCGGTCTACCGGGTGATGGGGATATGCCGCCGGCCCTGGCGAGGGCGATATTGTGAATGAGGCGATCGTGCGCTTCCGTGCTGGCAGGAGCACCCTTCCCAAGGGTACCGCCACCGATCTCCACCTCGATGTTCATGAGGTAGTTCCCACCGGCATCATACCACATATCACCGCCGGCGTCATAGAAGAATGACCGTTCCTGGTTCGAGGAGTTATCGATAAACAGGTCGGGCCAACCGAAGGCCGTCTCGTATTCGATTCCGGCGTAGAAGTCGCCGTTGACGGTACCCTGAGCCCGATTGTCCCAGAGGAACCGCCACGTGACCCAACCCCCGAATTCGGTTGCAGTTGCGGGATCGGTTGGCAGAGGATCACTATAGAACAACACATTCCCGGTCGCCTTGTCTTCCACATAGACCCGGTAGTGGTCATCGAATCCGGACTCATCCCGGAGCCGGAGCTTGATAGCACGGACGAAGCAGGGGTAATTGGGTGACTGGAACTCCACTTCACACCGGTCCCCTTGTTCATCGCCCCAATGGTAGTCTTCGAACCAGTCGTCATGATAGGCAATCTCATGCAGGCGGGCCGTGTGAATGCCCCGGACGGGACCGAGGTTGAACAGGCCCTCAGTATCCAGCGCCAGGACGGCATAGTAATAGTTCTGGTCCTGCTGGACGGTAGAGTCGATGTAGGAAATTTTCTCACGGTTGAAGATGCGCCGTACTACTTCGAAATTCAGTGATATATCGGGTGTTTCGGTTCGGATGATCATGTACTCGGCGAAATCATTGGCCTGAGACTGGGTCCAGAGGAGTAGGACGCTCATGGAGGTAACCCGACCGATGATCAGGTTCGCCGCGTCGGGACGAATGCCGAACACATCCATTTGTATGGACTCATCGTCGTCCACAATGTCAAAGACCTCCTCACCCTCATACTGCCGAACCTGATTTTCGTCCACTAAAGTGACGTGGAACGTGCGATCGTCTCCCTTGGGGACCTCAACGCTGCCGGAGGCCCGGTCTCGGGCCTGGTTCATCTCGAGGTTGGCGACGACATCATCCATATCATCGGCGAAGATCCGGACACTGACGGTTACGATGGTCATGGCTTTGTCCAGGGAGCCATCCGAGGCGGTATTTTCACCATTCGGGAAGGCAACCGCCATGGAGACCGTGCTGGTAGGGGAGTTGGAGAAGGGACTATTAAGATCGCAGGCCAGACTCAGGACCAGCAAAGCGATAAAGGAAAGACGAAGGTGACGCATAATGGACCCCACCACTTCAGGGATTAAGGTTCACGAGGATATCGACATTAGCCGGGGGTTCTTCCGAACCCGGACCGAGGAGGAAATACCAGGCGGCGGCACCCCCTCCGACAATCACCGCGGCGGCAAACAGGCGGCCTTTCTTGCGGGGCTTGGCCTCACGCGCGGCAGGCGCTGGCGTGGTAGGGGGCGGCTGTTCCCGGGTAGCCGGTTCGACAGCAGGCTGCTGGGTTACGTCATTGAGCTCCATTCCAGGACCAGCCTGGAGCTGCTCGAGCAGCTCATCGGGGTGCACCAGACCCACCAGGTCCCACGACAGGCGTTCGATCTCCCGGATCAGCCCGTCGATCTCACCCCGGTAGTCCCGGGACATGGTGCCTGTGATCGCACCGGTCTGGACGTCGATGGTGCGCACGTCGACGGTATAGGTGGAACCGATCTTCCCGATGGAGCCGGTGTAGATCATGGTCACGCCCAGCACCTGCCCAATCTGAACGGCGCATTCATCAGAGGTACAGCCGGTCATCTGGAAGTCCTGTTCGGAGAGGATGGACTGCATCTGGCCGCGCTCCACTACCGTCACGGCACCAGTGTTCACCAGTTCGGTGCGCATGCGGTCGGTAAGGGTGGCTGCCTCGATGGTGGAAATACCACGCCCCTCCAGATCCATGACCGCGATGGATTGCTTCGGTTGTGCAAAGGTGTGGGTGGGGAGGAGGCAAGTCACTGATAATATAGTGCTTACGAAGAAGATAACCGCCCTGCCGGATCGGTTATCAGTCAGTCTACAATTCATGGATGCATCGCCTCTAATTGCCGCAGTGGTTTGCGAATGACAATCGGAACTATGGATGGAATCTACTCAGCAAGAGCTGCAGGCACAAGCTCTTGCGTGAGATCACCCACCTGGCAGAGTGGTTGTTTCCCTAAATCTTAGGCAAACCCGCCAGGGATTTGTTCACCTCGTCGGCGCTGTACTCGTAGTCGTGGAGCTTGCCGGCGAAATAATCGGTGTAGGCCTGCATGTCGAAGTGGCCGTGACCGCTGAGATTGAACAGGATCACCTGAGAAACACCTTCAGCCTTGCACCGCAGGGCTTCGTCCATGGCTACCTTGATGGCATGTGTCGATTCGGGGGCGGGGATAATACCCTCAGCCGCGGCGAATTTGACGCCGGCATCGAAACAGCCCAACTGGTGCTCTGAACGGGCTTCCATGATCCCCATTTCCACCAAGTGGCTCATGAGCGGTGCCATTCCGTGATACCGCAGACCCCCGGCGTGGATGCCGGGTGGAATGAACGAACTACCCAGGGTGTGCATCTTAATCAGGGGAGTAGTGTTGGCGGTATCGCCGAAATCGTAAGCGTAGGTGCCCTTGGTAAGGGTGGGGCAGGAGGTGGGCTCCACGGCGATAAAGCGGGCGTCCAGCTCATTGCGCAGCTTGGCGCCGATAAAGGGGAAGCTGAGTCCCGCGAAGTTGCTGCCGCCGCCGGCACAGCCGATGATGATATCAGGGGCATCACCGGCCATGGAGAGCTGCTCCATGGTCTCCAAACCGACAACGGTCTGGTGGAGCAGGACGTGGTTGAGCACGCTGCCCAGGGAATACTTGAGGCTATCGTCGCTGAGGGCGATTTCAACGGCTTCACTGATGGCCAGTCCCAGGCTGCCGGGGGTATCAGGATCGGCGCTTAGAGCCGTACGTCCGGCGTTGGTGCGGTCGCTGGGGCTGGGGTAGACGCTGGCGCCGTAGGTTTCCATCATGGCCCGGCGGTAGGGCTTCTGCTGGTAACTAACCTTCACCATGTATACTTCAATATCCAGGCCCATCATCTGGCCCGCATAGGCCAGGGAAGAGCCCCACTGGCCGGCACCGGTCTCGGTGATGATCTTCTTGACGCCTTCTTCCTTGTTGTAGAAGGCCTGAGCCACGGCAGTGTTGGGTTTGTGGCTGCCGGTGGGACTGACACCCTCGTATTTGTAATAGATCTTGGCCGGGGTATCCAGGGCTTTTTCCAGACGGCGGGCCCGGAATAGGGGACTGGGACGCCACTGCTGGTAAATAGCACGGACAGGCTCAGGGATTTCCACCTCGCGCTCGGTGCTAACCTCCTGCATTATCAATGCCATAGGGAAAAGCGGAGCGAAATCGTCCGGTCCTGCAGGTTGTCCCGTACCCGGGTGCAGTGCGGGCGGGGGCAGCTCAGGCAGATCGGCGGCAATATTGTACCAGGTTTTAGGGATGCTGGTATCGGGCAGGACAAACTTTATGGCTTGCATATTAATGTAATCCTTTCATTGAAGAGTGCAAACAAACAACTATGTGCACCGGCACATCCGATCAGGACGATTTTCATGCAATTTGATCCCGGTTATGTCCGCAGCGAGGTGGCGATCAGGTACCGGAGGCGAAAACTAAGAAGCGATTGACCCCCTTGACATAGTAAAAAATTGAACCACGTCCAATAAACTTCATTGTAGCTTGAACCATGAAAACGAAAGACGAAACCATCCGGATAATTCTGAGCACCCACGATGACCTGCTGCAGGCCCAGCAATTGGCGCGATCGCTGGTAGAGCAGGGTGCTGCCGCGTGTGTCAACGTGATCCCCAATGTCACTTCGGTATTTCGCTGGGAAGGCGCGGTACAGGTTGAGAGCGAGCTGCTGCTGATCATCAAAACGACGGCGGAGAAGGCAGCAGAAGTACAAGGATTGCTGGAGGCGGAACATACCTACGAAGTGCCGGAGATCGTGGAGCTGGAGGGGACGGTGCTGCACCAGCCGTACCTGGAATGGATCAGGGAGAGTTTGGAATAGTTGGGCGACTACAGTCGAATACCAAACAGCATAAAAACACTAAAGTACAAGATTATGTAAACTCAGCAGTGGGCAGGAGGCCACTTGCGTATAACATGGCTGTTATCCGTCAGGTTGGCCCGGCGCTGGGCCTGGAGGGCGTTGGGAGTACGATGAAAGGATATTCTACCGACAAATGATAGAAATAAGCCAAGGTCCAAATAAGGCATAAAGAAGGGCAAGGAAAGAAACCGCCCAGCCACTGCGTGTCCAGTTTAAAGAAATCCTGTGATTATAAGTCTCTCGAATGGAGGCGATATTATCTGACAAGACGTCTCGGCTGCGAAGATTTCTAGCAATAAAATGATTTAGAACGCGAAGTAGAGTTACGGGCTGAGTTGAAGATTGGATTTCAGATGGAGGACTGCAGAAGTATTGATCCGCATCAAGTTCCCATTCTCTCAAATCATCATCAAGATTATACACATTATTCTGCAGTCGAATTAGATCAGATCTTTGCAATCTGATAGGCCTTGTGAGGAGTTGATTATTAACCACTTGATATTTGGATGCAATATCAGAGAACCTCGTTAATAAGGCATGAAGTTCTGGAGCTTTGTCTTTATTTACGGCTGGAATTTTAATTTTTCTAATTTGCTCACCTTTTCTAACTATAGAACGAGCGCGAGCCGATTTACGCTTAGCTATACGTTGAATGAACATTTTAGCCTCCTTTTTTAAACGCATGGGGGAACCAAGGAACAGGTGGTTAGTCTATTTGCTGAGAAGGGCAATATATGCGGCAAGAGCAACAGCAAAAGTGCCGGCAGCCGTTGCGGCCATTGCCCACATGGACGCTTTCATGCTAGAAGCAGCACTCGCTTGAGCATCTGCGGCACGCTCTTGGAATTCAGCAGCGTGTTCCTGAGCCTCGGCAGCTCGCTCCTGAAATAGAAATTGGCGACGTAGGATTTCGGTATTTGCTACGTTTCCAGGATCACTATTTGGGCGATACTCGGAGAGTACTTGTGCTAACTCATCAAGAGTTAGATCTGAGGGTTTCATGTTAATTTTACTAACGAGCAATTTCATTGCTTCACGTTGGTCAGATTGCGAAGACATAAGAACCTCCTTGGTATTTGCTAACCGTTATTTGACTGGTGGTACCAGCGTTGGGCTTGGCAGGTGCCGAAAAGAATAATAGTTTGATCATGAGAGACGGTAAAGTAAGAAGCTATTGAACTATCGACTAGACAGAAATAGGAGGCGGATTATCTCTGAAAGCGTGATTACAACCAATGACGATGCCATAATTATTGTAGCCTGTTTCTGTGCACGAGAAGATACTTCATGACATATCGTTTGACGATAAGTGAATTCTGCCTGTATTGCAGAGTTTGATCGTGCACTTGGCGGATAATCAGCCATGGAATCCGCTAATTCATCCAGAGTCATATCTTTGAAAGCATCTCTTAGGCTCATGAAAT
>JBHPIW010000045.1:0-14670 GCA_042568495.1 Fidelibacterota bacterium
GTTGGCACCGGGTAGCACGTCACCGGTCTCCACGTCACGCACGACACCGGCAACCTTGCCTGTTGTCGCTGCAAAGACCCAATGACTCATTAATGTCAGGAAGAGTACTGGGAGCAGGATTCTGGTCCTGTTCAACACGAGCCTCATAGTATCAAACCCTCCATAATGGTGGTTATTCTAGGCTTCCTCACACCCTTACTCAGAGAAAATATTCCCGAGAATGTGGTTCGCCACCGGATACATATCACCCGGTGCTAGCGTCAAATGGTTATGGTTCGTCGCGATGAACGCGAAGTTCACCCCGAAGAACACCGTATTAAATGTTCCTTCCTCATAGAGCACCGCCCCGGTGGAATCACCGTCTTCGGTCGTAACATCGTAGATGGCAGTTGCCGCGTCGGGAACCAGTAGATCAGGCCAACCGGTTCCTGTAGCCAGACCGGGGATACCGATATCGGTAAAGCCCGTCACTCCTATCGATGCCAGAGTAGTGAACTCCCCTGAAATATCGCCGCCATCGGCGAGACCCAGGTAGTCGGTTGCGAAGGTTCCGGCCCGGAAGATATCTCCCGAATCACCCGCTGAGGAGAAGTAGAGGATCTCGCTGCCCATTAGCCAGAGATTTCCTCCGCCGTTCAGGAAATTCACCAGTGAGTTGTTCATATAATCGGGGTCATCCGAGGGATGGGAGGTATAGTAGAAGAAGTAAGGCGCTTCATCCACGTACCAGATCACCGAAGTATAGCCCGAGAGGTCACCGGCGGTTGGCCAGTCACCTTCTTCCGCCACATCCCACTCTTCCCAAGCCCAATCTCTGAGGATTTCATCGATGAGCTTGTCAGTAGCAATCTCGTTGAGGAATTCGCTCTCGGCAGGCACATAATCATCCACTACCAGGACCGTGGGTGCTTTTACGGAAAGGGCGATTTGTGCCGCGTCACTGACCACGCCCGCGTTATCCTCGGCTTCAACCTCGAACGTATAGCTGCCCACTTCAAGGTCGGCATAGGCCACCGACGTGATATCCAGGCTCCAGCTGCTCCAGGTGGTAGCGCTGTTGCCCGTACCGTCCAGCCGGAAGCGGTAGCCGGCTACCGAGCCGAAGGGCGAAGCATCTTCAGCAGTCCATTCGAAAAAGATGCTCGCTCCCGGCGGACGATCAGAGCCATCCGTCGGGCTCGCAAGAAAGCGAATCTCCGGAGCAAGGTCATCCGGCGGTCCAACCGTGAAGTAACGCTCGGCCGGTGATGCTTCAACCGAATCATCATCGTCCATCGCCTGTACGGCAAAGTAGTAGTCGCCTTCCTCGAGGTCGTCAAAGGTCATCTGCATCTCCGTCGACCAGTCGTGGTAGTCGAAGGACATGGTATCCTCTTCGAACGCATACCGGTACGCTGCCACGTATCCCGGCGAGACCTCCCCCTTCCAGCGGAATACCGGCGAGGAACCATAGAGCAGGGCCGCCGAATCGGCCGGACCCTCAACTATGAACGAATTCAACTCGACATCCGCAGGAGGAGCAATAGGATCTTCGTCAACGAGTTCACAACCGATCGTGAACAGAGCCAGTAAACCGGCCATTCCGATCAGTTTGAGAGGTGTGCTTCTAGACATCCAAACCTCCATGAGATTTATATCCAAAATTTTGTAACTAATCGTATCATCCTTTTCATACCGTCAGGCTTACGGATTATCCGTATCCGTAACACCCCACAGCGCCATCAAGCGGTCGCCAAATGCCTTGGTGTCCGCATGATCCTGGTCCCAGAACGGAACCGCCTGGCCGAAGATGATGACGTAGTTGGCACCGTCATTCACTTCGGAAATCACCCCGACTGCCCGGGCTGCCGCATAACTGGGATTAAGGTCCTCGACATTCAGCGAGTTATAGAAGATCGCCTCGGTAGTCGCCCAGTCGGTATAGACCCGCTCACAGATCCGGGGAGCGTCAGCTGCCGGCACCGGCATCTCCAGGTCCGCGGTTTCGAGATAACCGCCCGTGGCCACGCCCGTGCAGGCCTCCATCAGGTATGATCCCGTACCGTAAGGGCCGTCCATTCCAAAGGCATAAAGCAGATCGCTGCCCAGATCGGCCAACCAATAGCCGGTGATCAACAGGTTGCCACCCGCCTGGCCGTAGGCCACAAACAGCGCCGCGAAGTCGGCGGAGTTATAGCCGCCATCGGTCACCAGCACCACGGACGAGTATTGACCCAGCACTGCCGGAGTCAAGTCGCCGGTGCCGGCGGCATCCAGGTCAATGACATCGTAGGTGACGCCGTTCAGGAATCCGGTGGCGATTTTCTCGTTGACTTCGTCTATTGTGGCATAGCTCGACGGCTGCCAGCTGAAGTTATCCAGCAGGAGCAGGTCTTTGGTGGGCGCGAACGGGGCGGCTTCGTACCTGACGCGCATCGTATCGACATTACCGGAAGCGTCGCGGGCCTTGATAAAGAAGGCGTGATCGCCAGAAACATTCTCGGCCGCGGTTAAGTCCATGGTGGTCGCTGTTGACCATCCGCTGGCCAACGGGGCTGCCGTACCATCAAAGTTGGTGTCGTCGTCCAGAGCATAGGAATAGGCTCCGGTGGGCAGAACACCCTTGTACCAGTCGACATCCGCGATCCATTCGAATCCGATCGCCACGCCGGAGAACGCGGCACCTTCATCCTGAATTGTGCCGAGGTTCACAATCTTGGGCTTGACTGCGCTGCTCGTCACGAATGCGCTCTGAGCAGGGGAACCGTCCACCGCACCGAAGTTGTCTACTGCCCGCACGTAGAACGTATGGGGGCCGGTGGCCAATCCCAGGAACAGCTGCTCGGTCACATATTCCTCGACCGCTGTCCAATCGGTGACATCATCCAGGGCCCATTCAAACCCATCGATGGTCCCATCATTGTCCACACCATCCCACACGAAGTGTACATCCGGGCCCACGATCTCACCGGTCATGGGACCTTCAAGGATCTGAGTCTCCGGCCGGATTGTGTTGGGTGAAGTTGTCGCCGTGGCGGCGTACGGATCAGTACCGTCACGGTCATCGATAGCCCGCACGCTGAATACCCTCGAATCATCTAGATCAGAAAATGCGAACTCCGCATACGGATTCGTGGGGTCATCTACCGGGAATACCTCTGAAAGGTTGGCGGTCTCAACCCAAGTGCCACCGTCCCAGTTATACTCGAACGTCTCCACCCGTCCGTCGACGTCCGTGCCATACCATGAAACTCTGGTATTTACACCGGGGCTGATTTCAGAGATGTAGGTTTCCGGTAAGATATTGGCACGAGGTTCGCCTGTAGTCTCTACTTCGCATGACCACAATGCGAACGTCGCCATTAGCAACAGTAATACTTTTATTGGAGATATAAACGTTCTCAGTTTCATTTGCACCTCACTACCTGATTTAGGGGAAACGATATAGGTGTGTACCATCCACTGAGTGGCCACGGGATAAAGGCACACTCACCCACCTCTTGCGAGAAGAGGCTAAACTGTGAATTATTAAGCATGATGATATGCAATATAGTCCCTCGGAAACAACATTTCCTAGTAAATCTATATAATAAAATCCATCACGCTTACGATTACTTTTGAAGTCCTGGTCCTCCTCGTTAGGAGTTGTATGACTGGTAATACCCTTTATCTTGTCCGCGAGCTCAAAGGATTACGGAATCCCTACTAATCCTCAGTGATTATCCCAAAAGGTTTAACCAACAGCGAACTTGCGCACACACACAGAATATTCAATATCATATCACGTATTTGCGAAACGAGCGAAACCAATTCGGTGGGTAAATTAGGCGGGCGCTTAGATATCATGAAAGGTTCGTCTATAAAGGGTAATATAACAGGATAAGAGGCAGTATATGAGGATAAGAGGTAAAATAATCTGGGACACATTCCCACTTTTCAATCCTTATCTCCAACAGCGAATTCGATTACCTAGCTATCCCGAATAGTATGGTATCTATGCTCAATCTATTATGACAAATCGAACATATACTGTATATACGGCACCGACTCTCCGAAAGTAATTAAGGATTATTCGCTTCAGCGCATTCATGGGATTGATCTGTTCGCAATGATTTTCAACGTTAAGCAGCCATACCGTACAAGATATTTTTTTGCTAACTTTCCATATCATCAAGCCGGTATTGTTTTACCTGCGTTTTCGAATGAGACTGAAATGATTTTCAGCCATCCCGCGCCGAGTGATCATGGAATTATATATAAAGGATTTTAGATTATGATACATCTTATAACCCGTCGACTCACACTCGCAATATTTGCCACCCTGTTTTTTCACAATTGTGCCTCAACGATTGGAGAAATAGTGGACAATGAATACCTTGCGCCCTCCGGAGAGTTCACATGTAACGTGCCAAAGCTGCAGGGCCTCAAGGTCAGGGATAGCTATAGTCCAAACGACGGTAGTGTTTCCTTTGAAAGCGATGAAGGCAACCTGTACAGTATTATCTATTGGCGGCTGCAGCCAAAGGCCAGCCAAATGACAGCTGACCCGGTCACACGACTACCCTTTTACCTCAGCTTCTTTCGCGAATTTATCATGCCGAACATGTTTTATTCGCTTTCCCCGGATATCAGGACTCTGCATCAGGAAATCCTCACCCTCGATGAACAGCAACTTGTCTTCGCCGTCCTGGAAATGAATCAGGCTTACCGTTTCTTGGATCCGAATCAGTCTGATATTCAACTTGAGACGGCCGAAGATGATGGAGAGCAGGAAGGGGAGCAGTACATTATCCGATCGGTCGCCGTATTCCATCATGGCGAATATATGTATCTCCTCAGTGATCAATATACTTTCACCCGTTTTGAGGCCCGGGACTGGAATCCTCCTTCACCTCTGGCACTCAAGAGTCGCATCAACTCCATAACACGCTTCTGGGAGCGGATCACCTTCAACGACTGAGATTACAAAACTGTGGGGTCGTGGTGAGACAGTAGTCCGATCCCAAATCTGGATGTATGCTGTTTCACTCGTTTGGACTACCGTCCGTTTTTTCCCGCAAGGCCAACACTATCTTTTCTGCCGTAATCGGCATCGATTTCATTCTGATGCCAAGCGCATCCTCCACAGCGTTGGCCACCATGGGTGCTACGGGGATCATGGTATGCTCGCCGACTCCTCGTGCCCCAAAGGGTCCATCAGGCTGGGCTACTTCAATGATAATTGGCACGACCTGCTCAGGGACGTCCATGGCCGTGGGGATCTTGTAATCGGTGAAATTGGGATTCAGCAGCCGGCCCTTTTCATCGAATCGCATATCTTCGTACAGAATCGTTCCCAGACCCTGCACCACGCCACCAACAATCTGGCCCTTCACCATGTCGGGGTTCAGTGCTTTCCCGGCGTCCACCGCCAGTACCACCTTCGGGATGGTGATTTTGCCGGTTTCCCGATCGATTTCCAGCAGGATGGCGCTCGCGCCGACGGTGTAATGGATGTTTGGCTTGCCGCCCTGGCCGGTTTCCGGATCACTTAGTGCGGATGCGAATTCCGGCATATACATGCCACGACCTATGATAGGCCCCCCCCGGAACGTACCGTCCGCTTGCGGGATCCCGGCGATAACAAAATCCCGCAGTGGGAGTTCGAAATCGGATTCAGTACGGGATTTTACCGATTCATCATCAAGGAAAAGGTCGTCCCTATTCTTACCTAAGGCCCTTTCTACTGTATCAAATATCTGCTCTTGGGCATCGAGCGCTGCCGCCTTTACGGCGTTGCCAGTAGACCAGGTGATATGGGACGCCACAGTTTGCCATTCATAAGGGTTACGGTCTGTATCCGGCGTTTCAATGCGGATCTTTTCGGGCGGAACCGTTAGTACCTCAGCAGCGATCTGCGCCATAACGGTTTGGTACCCCTGCCCTATCTCCATCCCGGAGATGAGAATGTTCAGGCTGCCGTTCTCGTTGAATTTGATAAATGCCGCCGAAGAGGCATTCGGTGGCATGGCCGGAGCCTTCCAGAACAGGCCAAATCCTTTTCCCATGACTTTATTGGGATCATTTGATTTTTCCGGCTTTCCCCAGTTGATTTCCTCGGCAACCTTATCAATCGCTTCAACCAGCCCACTTGGATTCATCGTTGCACCGTATGCCAGGGTGTCCCCACCTCGGATAGCGTTTCGTCTGCGCATCTCAACCGGGTCAATGCCAATTTTCCGCGCGACTTCATCGATATGCGATTCGAGTCCGAACAGGAATTCGGAATACCCGAAACCACGGTAGGGACCGCCCGGCGGCAGGTTGGTATATATGCAGACCGAATCGATCCTCACATTGGGAATCCGGTAGGGACCGGTGGCCGAGAGGCCGGCAGCGTTAACCACGTTCGCACCATATTCCACGTAGGCACCCGCGTCCCAGTTCAGGATCTGATCAAGGGCGGTAATCGTGCCGTCTTTCTTGACTCCCAGTTTGATCCGCGCTTGGAGTCCCTGTCGTTGATAGGTATTGTAGAATTCCTGCGCCCGCGACCAAAGCACCTTGACGGGATCGCCCGGTACCGTCGTGGCTAATGCCGCAGCCAGGATTTCCATCGATACTCCCGCTTTGCCACCGAATCCGCCGCCCACGAAAGTGGAAATCACACGGATATCATCGTGTGCCAGTCCCAAGGGCGCCAACGCCTCGGCAAACAGATGCCGTTGGGTGTGGGGCGACTGGGAAGCCGTCCAGAGCGTCAAGCGTCCGGAGTGGTCGTAGCGACCGACGGCCGCGTGCTTTTCGATGGCACAATGGGCATAGCGTGGGACGTGATAAGTATCTTCCAGTACCAGGTCAGCCTCTGAAAAGGCTGCGTCCGGATCGCCTTTGCGTACTTTTCGCAGATGGGCGACGTTGGTATCATTCTGGGGAAAGAACCAGGGTACATGCCAGTAGTCCTTCAACTCAGGATGAATCAGAACCGGATCGCCGTCCAGGGCATCGGCAACGCTCAGTACTGGGCTTAACTCGGTGTAATCAACCTGGACCAGCTGGGCAGCTTTCATGGCTGTGCGTGGATCCCGGGCGATGACCGCGGCAACCTGTTCGCCGACGAATCGCACTCGGTCCTGCGCAAAAACATGACGGTCATGCATATACAAACCGAAGCGATAGGGGAAATCCTTCCCGGTGATGATTTTTACGACACCGGGCAATTTCTTGGCCGCGGAAGTATCGATATCGTTGATCCGGGCATGAGCATGTGGACTCTCCACGACTGCGGCATAGAGCAGATTGGGCCCAAAATCGATATCCTCCACGTATTCTGCCGCACCTGTTATTTTAACTTTGCCGTCGACGCGGACCGTTGGTTGACCGATGAATTTGTAATTACTCATCACTCGCTCTGCTGCATATTGTTAATGCCCACAAGATCGACCACCGCATCGATTATTGGCAGGTAGCCTGTACAGCGGCACAAGTTGCCGGCTAGAGCTGCTTTAATTGTCTCCCGGTCTGGCTGGGGATTTTTCCCGAGTAACTCGGTAACCGAGAGAATGACACCGGGAGTGCAGTATCCGCATTGGAATGAATTATGTGCCAGGAAGGTTTTTTGGAGCGGCGTCAAGCCGTTATTCATCAGACCTTCCAGCGTGGTCACGGTACCGCCGTCGATCTCCACTGCCATTACCAGACAGCTTCGCACGGTGCGGCCATCGATTAACACTGTACAAGTACCGCAGTCGCCCTGGTCGCAGCCGCATTTGGTACTTTTTATACCCAGGCGGTACCGCAACACTTCCAGTAGAATTTCATTGGGTGCAACGCTGAGACTTCGCTGATCACCATTAAGAGTAAAGGATATCGTCATTGTCATTTCATCCTCGCAGGCGTCAGGTTCAGATTACTTGGCAGCCATAGGGTGGTCCAGTGCCCGATAACCGGTCCCAGGCCGTTTTCAGACCCCGTTCAAACATCACCTGTGACATGTGCAGGCGATATTCTCGGGAAGCCCGGATATCGGTGATTGGCGCGATTTCATCGGGAATGATCTCGCGCACCTGTGCAATCAGCGTTGGATCGGGCTCTTTTCCATTTAACAGAGTCTCGATTTTTTTTGAACGTACGGGTATTGGTGCCACCGCACCGAATGCTACCCGGTATTCGTGCTCGGCAATCACGAGCACGGCAACGCTGGCCTGGGCAAGGTCCTCGCCCTTATAGCGTCCCAGTTTAACATAACACCCCGCATGTTTATTTGCGGGCCGGGGAATATCTATCCGGGTAACGAACTCTCCCTGCTTCAGGGCCGTCTCCCTAGGTCCCCGGAACCAGTCGGAGACTGGTATTTTCCTCTCGCCCTTGGCTCCTGTCACGATTACCTCGGCTTCATACACCAGTAGCAGGGGTCCGCTGTCCATACAGGGAACCGCGGAACAGATGTTTCCTGCCAGCGTAGCCCGGTTCCTGATGCCCGTTGATCCCACGGTTAGGGCAGTCTCGGCAATCAGGGGAAACTCGGTTGCGACAATATCTGACTCCGTCAGTGCTGTGAAGGTCGCTAGCGCGCCAATAGATAGTCGCTGGCCTTTATACTCGATTCGATTCAGTTCCGACAGACCCTTGATATCGATTACCGCAGGGGGTGCGGTGGGGTTTTCCTTGAGGATTACCACCAGATCCGTTCCTCCGGCGAGAACCGCAGCCTGTTTATACTGAGCGAGTAGGTTCAGGGTTTCTTTTATCCCCGTTGGTTTGAAGTACTCGTAATCGTGTAGAATTGGCACTGGAAACTCCCAGTTCTATTGTTCGTCAGGAGGAAGAAAGGCTAATATTCGGCACATTGATGATTCCAACTCAATGCCCTTCAACGGAAAACATCCGATCCAGGCCCGCCGGTTGCTCAGTTGATCGATGTCACCACCCAGATTTTCTGCGTGGACAATTTTCTCTGGAAATAACTTCAGGTGCATGACTTGGTAATATATATCCTGGGGAAACACCTCATCCCATGTTTTTCCACTGAATTGAGCTTTGATTTTTGCCTCGGCTTCAAGGAATAGGTCCGGATGCCATTGACGGATAATGGTATTCATCGGATGATCGGCACTGCCGCAGTCGAGACCAATCCATTTCAGCTGCATCTCGATCACCCATTTATGGAACTCGGGACTTGGGCCGGGATGCTTTACGAAGTACCTGACTTCATCGGATTCCTCCTGATCCCAGGCATAGCGGTGGTAACCGGTGTTGATGATCAGGATATCGCCCTTTTCAATGTCAACTCGTTCCATGAGCATGTCGGGATTGTACAGACTGTAATCCTCCACCACATCGGAAATATCCACTATGGCGCCCGGGCCGATCCACTCTGCCATGGGAACTTTGCCGATAGCCCGTCCGCTGGAGTGAAAATGTATCTCACCATCCATGTGGGTGCCAACATGATTGCTGGTCGTGAGAATCTGTCCGTTGGCACCTTGTCCCATGTGAGCACCGGCTATGCGCTTGAAATATTGAATGCCGAGAGGCATGTAGCTGGGCCAAGGTGGCGTGTGGATGCTCAAATCCTGGGTAAGATCGTAGACTTTGACATTATTCATAAACTGCAGGAATTCTGCTGTATTCATTGCCTCTTCCTCTCTATTTATCTGATAATATTTTAGCCAGTCCAGCTACCGCTTGCTTGAACGGGTCCACCGGGGCTCTTAGCACTCCCGCTCCCACTTGCCCGATACCCGCTTGGCGATGGGCAACTCCGGTATCAATAAACGGCAGGATGTTATTCTCAATCACTTTAATCACGTCAATCCCCGTCGGTGTGCCCCGGAAATTCAGATAGGGTATCTGGTAAACGTTGTTCTCCGCAGTAGTGATCTCATACATCCGTTGCGTATAATTCACGGCATCCTGCGCGGATCCGCCCACGAACTGTACGATGGCAGGGGCAGCGGCAATCGCAAATCCGCCCAATCCGTTGGTCTCGGTAATGGAGCTGTCCCCGATATCGGGATTAGCATCCTCCTTGGTATAACCTGGGAAGAATAGTGCATCTGGTACCGGGGCAATCCCGGTGAACCATTCATCGCCGGTCCCTGAGAGTTGTATGCCGAATTCGGTTCCATTCCGCGACATGGCCACGACGAGGCTGCTATATGGAATGTTTCGTCCCGCGTCTAGCGAGGCTTTGCAGGCCGGCATCGACAGATTCAAAAAGAAATGATCATTGCCATGGATGAAATCAAGTACACTGGCTGCGGCGGCGGTATTGTCGGCAGTGCGTACGATTTCCGGCGCGAGCTGCCGGTATAACAGCGATGTTGCAGCCCGGTTACGGTTGTGGACTTCATCACCCATGTGCAGGGCCTGCGCTATGATACTCTTAAGATCGACTTTGCCGAGACCTGTGAGAGCTTTTTGAAGCGTGGGATACAGGACTTGTTCCATCCACTTCAGTTTTTCAATAACACCGGTGTCGTAGGCGCCGTAACGCAAAACTTTTCCCAGTCCCTCATTCATGGTGCAAAAAGCAGTATTGCCGTGTGCATCGTTGTGGACGATAAAGACCGGCATAGAAGCTGAGACCACACCGGCCATCGGCCCTACTGTTGAATGTTCATGGCAGGGAGCAAATTCAACTCCCCCAGCGGCGGCAATTTTCTGGGCTTCATCAGGATTCTGAGCCAATCCTTCATAGACCAGCGCACCAATGACGGCTCCCCGCATTGGGCCGCACATTTCCTCCCAACCTACAGGCGGACCAGCATGAAGCAGCATTTTTTCATGCATATCAGGTATGACATCCAAGGCTCTGCCTAGCCCGGTCAGACAGGGCTTGCTACTGAGTATTCTATCGATGGCCTCAAGATTAGCCTTTTTTATCTGCTTCTGGTACTGCAGTAAAGTGCGCCTGATTCCCGGGTCTACATCTATAGGTGGTTTCCAGTCTACCTGCACAACTTGAACCTGATATTCGTCGAGCGTCTCCTTAAATGCTGCCAAACCTACATTAATTACCTCTAGATCATTCCCGAAGAGCTTTTGCATAGCTATTTCTCGTTTAAATCCTCTAAGATAAATATTGCCAATTTGCATGCTGCCGTGTTCGATTCCATTACCACTGCTCCGGCCTTTTTCAAACTGTCCACCACAGTTGTACGGTTTTGAGGATCTTTGTCCGTACCGGTCACGGAACAGATCACGGGCAAATAACGACCGGCGTTGACAGCGATATTTTGAGCTTCTTCGAGTATCGGAATGATCTCCGGGAGGGGCTCCGGATTTGCACCATAACCCAGGACGATGTCCAACAGGATGACGCCCGTTCCGGGATCCTGCGCTTCGCTGATGATACGTCGGTTGCGCAGTGAATAATCGATCATGGGATGGGGGCGCCCCACAGTGAATTCGTCCTCTCCGAGATCCACAATAGTGTGTTTCTCACTAATATTAGGATCCGCGAGAGGCAATGATTTTCCGGATGGTGTGTTTGAATACACATGCTGCAGGATGTCATTGCACAGAATTTGGGCTTCGCTGCAAAAGGTGCCACCGCTGAAAAGTGCTCGCAGGTATTTTTGCGAACTTGCCAATTTCAGAGATTCCTGCCTGGCAGTGTTGTGTAGTTCAGTGTCCCGGGTGTCAAGCCATTTACTGACGGATTCGATGCTATCACCTTGGGCTAGTGCGGCTGCTACCAGAGCCGCTTCTTCCAGAGTACCAGCAGGGAGCAAGCCCTGTTTCCCAAGAACTCTGGTGTCAGCTCCAAGGAATAAGGTCACAACCGGCTTGGTGATGTTCTTCACGACGGATATAATCTTTCCCAGCGTATCCCGGTGGGGACACTTGGATACTAGCAATATCACGCTCGTGTCCTGGTCCTCGGCGAGAGCTTCCAGACCTTGAATAAACATGATTCCGCCGACTTCCTTGCTGAGGTCTCGTCCACCGGTACCGATGGCTTGAGAGATTCCAGCACCTGCCCGCGCTATTAGGCAGCTGACTTCTTGTAATCCGGTCCCCGCAGCAGCCACGATTCCAATAGTACCTCGTTGAACATTGTTGGCGAAGGCCAAAGGAATCCCATTGATAATTGCCGTACCGCAGTCAGGCCCCATTAATAACAGACCTTGCTGCTGGGCAAAGCGCTTCAGTTCAATTTCTTCTTCCAACGATACGTTATCGGAGAAGAGCATCACATGGAGCCCTTGCATAAGTGCTTTCCGGGCCTCGGTACCAGCGTATTTACCAGCTATCGAAATGATAGCCAGGTTAGCATTGTCAAGAGTCTCCACGGCACCCTCGATACTGCCCGGCTTGAAGGAGCCGTTCCCCTCGCCTTTGTCTTTTAGTTTAAGTAGTTGCACTTCCACTTCAGCAAGAGCCCCATCAGCATCGTCACCACTATCGGCTTTGACCACGATTAACAAATCCGTGTCCTCGGCGCTTGCAAACTCGGGAATCAGCAGACCGGCGGAATCGAGCAGGGCCTGGTTTTCGGCAGTTCCCATTATTACAGCTGAATCGATGACACCCGTACGTTTATTGATTGTTTGCGCCACTCTCATTAGTGATACCGAGTCGAAGTAATGTCCCTTTCTAAGTATTCCCTTTACGACCATAGTGTCCTACCCCTGATAGTCATAAGAAAACCGATTGCCTGATCGGTGCCGGAGGTTGCCCCCACCGCGCACAACTCCCGAGCGCATCTGCATACATCTTCCTCACCGTAGAATAGCAACGTGGATATTAGGTCCTTGAACTTTTCGGATACCCACCCGTTTTGGGCACAGGTCAGGAAAGCGTTAGACATGGGATTATTGCCGTGAGCAACCTGAGATATCGCGTGAATAGTGCTCGTTAAGTCTCTACCGGTGAGTTTATGTATGAGGTTCAAGGCAATCAAATGTCCGCAGATGTAATCGTCCCCACTGGGTGTGAGACCGAAACCGGTGCCCCGTAAACATTTTGCGCCACCAATGGAATCTGCGGTAAACAGTCGTTCCACGCCCAGTCGAATCCTTGAAACAAACTGCTTCATAAAAACCGTAGAAAAGTTGGTTCCTAATTTATCGCCCAGTAAAAAAGCCAGTGACTGTGGAGGTGCAGTTTCCAGTAGGCAGGCCTGGAGAATCGGAAGATTACGATCCAGTTCGGCGATATCTCCACCGCGAGTATCATTTGTGGACGTAAAACACAATGAGTCTTCGAGATCAAACCGCGTATTATCCAGCAGCAGGTATTCATCAGCAATTGTGAGGGATTCAACCTTTGCCAAGTCCAATCCCCGGATGATGATATTGGCTGGCCCGGACCCGATTTCCGGATTGACAACGGCGGCCAGAGAGGCAGTTGAATCAGGCGTGAAAAAATTCACGGCCCGGTCGAACTTCGAATGCAATTCATAATTACCCCGGGCTAGCCGGTCGCCAAAACTTGTAAGCTCCATCACGCTTGGTCGAATATCATCCCCAGATATTTTGTGTATTCATCTTGGCGAACCGTATCGACACGACCCCTTACGCTCATTCCAATTTCCGGTTTTTGGATGTTTAGTTGACCCGTTATACGGTTGCCATCCTCGAGTTCGACGATACCCAGGGTAAGGGCCTTTGTCTCGTAGTCAGCAGGAAGAGTATATAGGTGCGTATAGGTCAGGATTTTGCCGTTTTTCGCCAGTGGTACAATAGCGAATTCGTTGTGATCGTTATCACCGCATTTCTTGCAGATCGTACGATAGGGATAATGGACTTGACCGCATCTTTTGCATTTATAGGCATAAATATTCAAGTCCATTATTTGTCCTCCTCATTCATAAAGGTAAGGCAAACAACATTATTGCCAAACCCGCCAAAATTGCAGGTGAATCCGATTCGGGCATTTTTGACCTGTCGCTTTTCGGCTGCTCCGCGGAGCTGTAGTACGATTTCATGGGCTTGGGCAATCCCCGTTGCGCCTACCGGATGCCCGCGAGCCTTGAGGCCACCTGAGGGATTGATAGGAATTTTGCCGCCGATTTCAGTATCACCTCGCTCAAGTGCTTTATGACCTTGCCCTTTTTTGAAGAAGCCCACTTCCTCGCTCTCGACAATTTCCAGGATGGTGAATGCATCGTGCAGTTCAGCTACATCCACATCACCAGGTTTGATTCCTGCCATTGCAAAAGATTTTCGGGCTGCTTCCCGCACCGCTAGCAAGTCCGTCGGCTCTGGCCGCTCGTGGATGACATGGCTATCAGTTGCCTGCCCCACACCCGCCAATCTGATTAATGGCTGGCTGAGCTTTCGGGCCACTTCTTCCGTGGCGAGGATTAGACAAGCTCCACCATCGGAAACAGGACAACAGTCAAAAAAGCGGAGGGGATCGGCAACAAACGGATTGTTGGTCATGGCTTCTGGTGAATCCAGGATACCCTCCAAGGTGATTTCCTGATGAATGTGGGCATAGAAATTATCCATGGCATTAGCTTGGTTTTTGACCGCCACCATTGCCAGGTGCCGGGCGGTCACTCCGTATTTTTCCATGTATAGCCTGGTGAACATACCTGCCAGTGAGGGAAGTGTAATTCCGTAGATGTATTCGGCGTGATGATGGGTAAGCGTAGCAACAAAATCCGTGGCGTCGAGGCTGTTGATCTCACGCATCCTCTCGGCACCGCTAACCATAACCACATCATGCATTCCCGAAGCTACCGCCATAAATCCCTGC
>JBHPIW010000046.1:0-14120 GCA_042568495.1 Fidelibacterota bacterium
CCTTTGATGAGCTGGTCACGCGTCTTGAGGGCACGGTGAAGGGATATACCGAGGAGGTCGATGCCCTGTTCAAGGAGATGGTGAGCCAGTCACGGGAAGACTACGAACGGATGAAATCACTTCTTACCGTTCAGGAACCTGACGAAGGCGAGCAGGAAGACAAGGTGGAAGAAGAAGAGACGATGAGCGAATTTGAAAAAAAACTGGAACGGCAGGAAAAGGAAAAAGCCGGAAAATCATCAGCGAAGGATTAGGAACCTGCCTGTCAATTGCCAGCACTCCGCTATTGGTGACAGGGACTAAACCGGCTTGCAATAAATGATGTGGTCTCCTAAATTCACACGACAGACTTATCAAAACGGGGTTGTAGCTCAGTTGGGAGAGCGCAGCGTTCGCAACGCTGAGGTCGAGGGTTCGAATCCCTTCAACTCCACCAAGCGCTTTTGCGCATTCTGCCTGCCTTCCATATTTTCCCCGGACTTGACGATACCAGGTGATGACCGTTCATATACCTGAGATACCTGTAATCAACTATCTGGATACCAGGAGACCCTTCATATCTCTTCAAAATCAACCATGAGTTACCAAGTACTCTCGCGTAAATGGAGGCCTCAACGTTTCGAAGAGTTGATCGGGCAATCGCATGTTGCTCAGACCCTGCAAAACGCCCTGGAACGAGGCCGGGTAGCCCACGCCTACATCTTTACCGGTCCCCGTGGCGTTGGAAAAACCAGTACGGCCCGCATTCTGGCCAAAGCCCTGAATTGTCCCAATACTGATGGCACCAATCCCTGTAATGATTGTCAGATATGCCAAGAGATCACCCGGGGAAACAGCATGGACGTGCTTGAGATTGACGGTGCTTCGAATCGCGGTATCGATGAAATACGCGAACTCCGGGAAGCGGCGAAATATCCGCCAACCACGGGCAATTACCGGATCTACATTATCGATGAAGTGCACATGTTGACCACCCAGGCCTTTAATGCGCTGCTGAAGACCCTTGAGGAACCTCCCGGTCATATAAAATTCATCATGGCAACCACTGATCCGCAAAAAGTACCCCAGACCATACTCAGTCGGACACAAAGATTTGATTTCCGCCGCATTCCAACACCGGATATTGTGGCTCTACTGGAGAAGATCCTCGATGAAGAGGACATACCATACGAGGTAGAGGCTTTAACGGTACTGGCCCGCAAGGGGGACGGCAGCATCCGGGACGGATTGAGCTTGCTGGATCAGGTGATCGCCTATCACTCCGGTAAAATAGATGAAGCTACCGTCACTTCGGTACTGGGTTTGATTGAGGATGCCTTTTACGCAGGTTTACTGGAGAGCATAGCCGGCCATGATCGTAAAGCAGTGCTCTCGAAGGTCGAAGCGATATTTGACGGCGGCTACGACATTAAGGAAATCTGTCAGGGAGTTAACCAATTTCTACGTGATGGCATAATGTCGCTGGAAACCGGGGACCCAAGTTTAACCACCAGAGGCACCCTGGTGGAGGTTCCGAACGGAATTACTACTCCGGATCTAATCAATCTGTTGAATATCGGACTGGAAACAGAGGCTCAACTGCGGTATGCCCAACAGCCCAGAGTGCTGATTGAGCATCAATTACTCAAAATGGCTGAATTGGATAAGGTGGTGTCGATTCAGGAGGTCTTGGATGAACTGAAAACTCCGGGAGCATCACGCCCGGTGGAGTCGCCGCCGCCCAAAGTCCAGCAGGTAAAATCTGAACCATCTTCGGACAAGACCAGGCCACCTACGAAAAGAGAAGAAGAATCCCATTCTGAAAAAACCACGAGTGAAAAGCGGACCTTTTCAAGAAAACCGGCTAAAGATCCCGAGGACACCGACCTGGAAACAGAACCAGATACGGAGGATGCCCCCCAGCCGATCCCGACTGATGCGTTGGGAAAAATACAGGAGAAGTGGAGCGAAGTCATCACAGAGGTTGGCAAGAAGAGTCAAGGGACCGCTGCGACTCTTGCCGAGTCCGTTGTCGCCCATATTGAAGGCAATAATCTTATCATGCACCTGCCCGCCAGCCAATCTATTCATCTAAAGATGCTGATGGACAAACGAACCGTGGTTGAGGATGCCATTCAAGATATTTTCGCCTGGCGAGTGCGTATTCTGCCAACCATACCGGAAACACCATCCCAGGATCCGCATTCAACAAGGGCTGCATCCCGCGGGAATGCTGTAATGGACGAACTGATTGAAACTTTCAAAGGAGAGGAATACTAAGAACATCATGTTCCCAAAAGGAAACTTTATCACTGGCTTACTGCAGCAAGCAAAGCAGGTACAGAAGCAAATGGAAGAGTTGCAGGGGGAGCTATCTGCAATACGGATCGAAGGCCATGCCGGAGGCGGGATGGTCAGTGCGGTTGTCAGTGGTCAGCAGGAACTCATCAGCATCAAGATCGATCCCAAATTGATCACGGAAGACATTGAAATGGTTGAGGATCTCGTCGTCGCTGCGGTCAAACAGGCCATGGAGAAGTCGAAGGAAGAAACCCAGGAAAAGGTCGATGCGGTTACCGGGGGTACGCTTGGTGGCCTGAATCTCTCAGATCTGCAAGGTATGCTGTAATTGAATAGTCTCCCTCCATCTCTGGATCGGATTATCCAGGGACTGGCAAAGTTCCCCGGTATCGGCAAGAAGACGGCTCAGCGGATGGGGTTTTATCTGCTGGATAGCCCCCCGCAGGTCCTGGAGGAGTTGGCTGGATCAATCCAGGCGTTGAAAGACCGTGTGCATGAGTGTTCCCAGTGCCACTTTATTGCTGAAGGTGATCTTTGTGAGATTTGCCAGGACCCTAAAAGAGACAGCACGACTATCTGCGTCGTCGAGCGGGTGTTGGATGTCCTCATTTTTGAGCGCATGGGTGCTTACCAGGGTTTGTATCATGTCCTGGGTGGATTAATCTCCCCGCTGGATGGCATCTCGCCCGAAGATCTGCATATTGAAGATCTGATCAGCAGGCTGCCTGATGTTCAGGAATTACTCATCGCGACCCATCCGAGTATGGAGGGCGATACGACGGCGCTGTATATCGGTCAACAGGCTGAACAATATCCGGCTAAGATCACCAAGCTTGCCCGGGGTGTACCTATGGGTTCCCAACTGGAATTCACCGATGAAGCAACGCTGGCAAGCGCGTACACCTCAAGGATCAATTTGTGATCCATCACCTGCCCAATTTCTTTACCGTCATTCGAATCCTGGTTACGCCACTATTTATCTACCTGCTCTTCTTACGGGGTGAGAATGCTTATCCCTTGGCGCTGGCTATCTTTGTTGTTGCCGGTATCACGGATATCCTCGACGGCTACCTGGCACGCAAACTGCAGGTGGAATCAAAAGTGGGCAAGATGCTGGATCCCGTGGCGGATAAAATCCTGGTATTATCAGCGTTCATCAGTTTTGTCACCATGGACCTGATTTACTTGTGGATGGTGATTCTTGTCGTTCTGAGGGATATTACCATCACGGTAATGCGCTACATCCTGGAAAAACAGGAGATGCCAATGATCACC
Source organism: Fidelibacterota bacterium (assembly GCA_042568495.1). Taxonomy (GTDB): domain Bacteria; phylum Fidelibacterota; class Marinisomatia; order SCGC-AAA003-L08; family TS1B11. The sequence continues at coordinate 3,556 of JBHPIW010000046.1, forward strand.
TCGCCAAAAGCGAAAGGGAAGACGGCTGTCCAGATAGTCACCGTGATAATCATCCTGGCATATCTGAGTATGAAGTCTTACCAGGTGACGTGGTTCACCAATCCGGTCGAGAATCTACACCTGATTATCATCATCATGTACATCACCGTTCTGTTTACTTTATACACCGGGGTTGATTATTTCATTACCAACAGATCAGCCATTCGTTCTCTGTTCAGGCAACATCCGTAGCTGCCCATCAAAGCAATTAGATACATCGCCCATATTGTTGGAACCTTCGGGTTTATTGGCCACCTGAAGCCCGCACCAGGTACCTACGGCAGTCTAGCCGCAGCGGCAATCTGGTGGTTTCTGATTCCTGCTGCCATACCTATCCAGGTGATCCTTATCCTGGTTGTATCAGTACTCGGAGTATGGTCGGCCGGTATCGTCGAGCGGGAAGTGGGCACAAGCGATCCTTCGATCGTCATTATCGATGAAGTGGCGGGTATGTGGTGCGCCCTGGCGGGTGCTTCGGCGGTACTGTGGCATTTCCTGGCGGCTTTCCTGATTTTCAGACTATTGGATATTCTGAAGCCCTGGCCGATCCGCCAGTTGCAGAATCTGCATGGAGGATGGGGCATTATGGCCGATGACCTGTTGGCCGGTGTCATCACGCTGGTGATCATGACCATCATGCGGCTGGTGATATGAAAGCCGGTATCCTGACCATCGGTGACGAGATCATTGCCGGGTTCACCGTTGATACGAATTCCGCGTGGATGGCACAGGAACTGCTCAAATGCGGGATCGAGGTGGTCGCAAAGGCTTCCGTAGGTGACGACCACGATGCAATACTGGGGATCCTTGAACACTGGGATGGGGAGTTGGACCTGGTGATTGCTACCGGTGGTCTGGGGCCAACTCATGATGATATCACCAAAAAAGCCTTCTGTACCTACTTTCAAAGCGAAATTCGTTTTGATGAAGCATATTGGACTCACCTGCAGGACCGATTTCGAAAGCGAGGTTACAGGATTCCGGCGAATAACCGGTCCCAGGCCGAGATACCCGTGAAAGCCAGCACGATCCCAAATCCCGTGGGATCAGCACTCGGCCTGACTTTTCAATCGGAGACGACCACCTTTATTGTTTTACCCGGTGTTCCAACTGAGATGAAAGCGATCATTAATGAGGGGATTCTGCAGGAATTGAATAGCACGGGAGCGATCACCTGGACCACACTGCATACGACAGGGATCTTCGAAAGTGCCTTGTCCGAGAAACTAGGACCGCTGGTTTCAAGTTTGAGTAATGTGCGGGTAGCCTATCTTCCTTCTTATATCGGTGTCGATGTTCGGATTCGGGGCTCAGAAGTAGGTGATCCCGGCAGTAAAGCCGTTAAGGATGCTGTGGTCAGGATTGAAGCAGAAGTGGGGAAATACATTTACGGGCATGATGATACGCTCCTGGAGGAGCTCGTGGGGCAGCTACTGATCGAGCGTGGGGAAACAGTGGCACTGGCAGAGTCGTGCTCAGGGGGACTGATAGCCTCCCGGATCACCGATGTGGCAGGCAGTTCAGCCTATTTCCATGGAGGCGTAGTCGCCTACAGTAATGCAGCCAAAGTCGCCCAACTGGGGGTTAAGACCGAGACATTGGAAAAGTATGGCGCGGTCAGTGAAGCCATTGCTTGTGAAATGGCCGAAGGTGTAAAGGCCTTGTTTGGGGTGGACTGGGGTGTGTCTACCACCGGAATATCAGGTCCGACGGGAGGAACACCGGAAAAGCCGGTTGGCTTAACCTATTTTGCTGTGGCGGGTCCCCAAGGTACTATTGCAAAAGAATCAAAACTGATTCCACATAGACTGCCCCATAAATTGGCGACTGCCCAAATGGCACTCAATCTCTTACGGCTGGAGCTATTGCACCATGAGTAAAGATATACTGCGCACCTTTTTCGGATTCAGTTTGCCCCGTGAAGTCTCCCGGACTGCCTCAGGCCTCCGGACGCTGGTAGAAGATCCGAAGAATGCCGTACGATGGGTTAAAGGAGAGAATATCCACCTTACCGTCAGATTCCTGGGAGCAACCCCCAAAACGGTCCTTGAACAAATAGGACCAGCGATTACTGAAAAATTGAAGAATTGTACCCCTATGATGGTCCATATTGATCGTACCGGAGTCTTTCCGGTCCCCTCACGTCCTCGGATTCTCTGGATGGGAGTGGAGGGTGATATTTCCCCACTACAGGAAATTGAGAGGAATATACACGAAGTTGTCGGACCTTTGGGATTCCCCAAGGAACAGCGGCCGTTCGTTCCCCACGTGACAATTGGCAGGGTCCGATATCCGCAGAAAATCACACCAGATGTAAGTAAATTCATTAATGCAGAATTTGACCAGATTGAATGTCCATTGAATGAGTTACACCTATTTGAGAGCCGACCAGCGGATAAAGGGGTTGTCTATATCCCCGTGCTTACATTTCCGCTGAAAGCATTGACCGAGGGCCATGGTACCGGGAAGCCCTTTCAGGACTTCGGACTTGGGGAAAACGTCAGCGACCAGCCCCAAACCCATGTGACGATGTACCTGTCTCTGTTCCAATGATACAATTCCGGCCCCTTCCTGTCCGCGGTGCTGCTGTGCGTAAAGACCCAGATAGGCCAGCGTTGCCGCCTCAGGATTACCGTATATGCCGATGATACCACACATGGATCTGCCCTAGAGGGTACTCATCCCCCGGTGATAACCGTGATAACCTCCTGGATCAGAATGTAGGCCACCACGATACCCGCGATAATGAAAAACGAAGCCACAACCGGAGCCGGAATCCGGAATCCTGGCAAGCCGATCTGCATCTCAGTGATAAACTTCGGTACTCCCCAGCGCGTGAGCACAAAAATCGCTGTCAGAAGGCCGCCGACAGGCAGCATGTATTTATACGATACGATGTTGAGCAGGTTAAAGAATGTGAGATCACCCAACGGCGCTAATATGTTGTGCCCGCTCATGGACAGTGCTGCCAGGGTACCCACACCGGCGATCACCCCCCCGAAAATGAAGGTAGCCCGGATACGGCCCCAGCCCTTTTCATCGATATAGTAAGCCGTGACAACTTCCAGAATAGAAACCGCAGAGGTCAGGGCTGCTACAAAAAGGAGAAAGAAAAACAGCACTCCGAAGAAATAGCCTCCCGGTATTTGAGGGAAAAGGGTTGGCAGTACGACAAAGATCAGGCCTTCCCCCTCGGCAGGATCCTCCCCAAAGGCGAATACAGCTGTGAATATGGCAATCCCGGCCATCAGGGCTATGGCCGTGTCCAGCAGGACAATGGCGAATCCCGATCGAAGCAGGTCCGATTTCGGTGACAGATAGCTGCCATAGGTGATCATGGCACCCATGCCGAGGCTGATGGTAAAGAACGAGTGTCCCAGGGCAGCAACCACACCACCGGCATCCAGATCACCCCACTTGGGCTTGAAAAGAAAATTGAGTCCCTCCACGGCTCCCTGCAGGGTAACACCCCGGATCACCAGGACGACCAGAATAGTGATCAGCAAAGGCATCAGGATCTTGCTCCAGCGCTCGATCCCACTCTTGACTCCCTTGGCGATAATCAGGATACACAAGGCCATGAAGATCAAATGCCATAGTACGGGTTCGAACGGTCGAGCAATGAAAGCGCTGTACGTTTGTGCCGCCAGGTCGCTGCCCGGTGCAAATTCACTGAATGCTCCGGAAAGAGCCAGGAAACTGTATTTGAGGGTCCAGCCACCAACTACGCTATAGAACGAAAGGATGATGAACGCCGCGGCCACGCCCAGGAACCCCACCCACTTCCACAGCGAGCTGCCTGATAGCGTTTTGAACGCACCAACCGGATTCAGCTGGGTCTTACGCCCGATGGCGAATTCCGCCAGCAGAATGGGCATGCCTACCACAATTATGCAGATAAGATATACCAGGGTAAAGGCAGCACCGCCATGTTCGCCGGCCATGTGCGGATATTTCCAGATATTGCCCAAGCCAACGGCTGATCCGGCCGCGGCCAGAATAAAACCTGCCCTACTTCCCCAATGTTCGCGTGGATTGGTCATCGATTCTCCTCATTCAAACTGTCCGGTGAGGGCAACTCCTGATATAGTGTATCGGGAGGGAATGTACTAAGATGCGCATCCACATAGCCATCCAGGACCCCCAGCAGATAGAATAGCATTATTCGCCAGGCATTACGATTCCTCCGGTCCATGTACGGATTTACTGCGTCCGGATGCAGGTCATGATAATCGCTGAACAGTTCCCTCGACTGTTGAAATTGTGTAATCGCATACCCATCCATTGCCATAATCAACGCCGCTTTCACCCATTTCCGGTTATACAACTGGCCTCCTCCCGGTATCAGGCCCAGCAGCAGCGCCGTCCTTGGATCCGGTGTACGAACTGTCGTATCCGGCTGAGCAAACGGACTGGCCATCACGCTGCTGCGAAGCGGTGATATTACGATCAGGATCAGTACGCAGGCCACGAAGAGGTGGCGTTGATGGATCACGGAAGTGTCCGCACAACCTGGATAGCGGCGGGAAGCACCCTTATATCTAGTGAGTAGACATCCAGACCAAGAACTTCACCATCAACATGTACCGGCATGGGGGCTTCACTCACTACACTGATATTGCTACCAGCCAAGTGGGTTACTTCCTTCAGGCGGTCGATCGTGCCACTTTTCAGGCGGCCAAAATTCGCGATGATTTTAAATGGTGAGATATCTTTGACGTGGCAGACATGCAGCGTCCCATTATCCACCCGTGCATCGGGGGTCAGCTGCAGTCCCGCTCCGATATATGGCCCGTTCCCGATAGCGACCAGGTAGGAGGGGTGCGATAAGGTCTGAGAATCGACTTTCACAGTCATATGAACGGCTTTCCAGTTCCACATGGTCCGGAAAATCGCCAGCAGGATCACCAGTGGTCCACGCAGCCAGCGAATCTGCTCGGCCTCCCAGTTGGCTCGTCCGTCAAAGCCAATGCCTACCGCGTTGATAAAATACTTCCCGTTTACAAATCCAAGATCACAGGGTGAGGCTGTGCCCTGACAGACCAATTCCATGGCATCTTCCAGGTCCAGCGGAATGCCTGCACTGCGAGCGAAATCGTTACCCGTCCCGAATGGGAGAACCGCCAGCGGAGTATCTCCCCCGACCAAGCCCTGGACCACTTCATTGATAGTACCATCACCACCAAATGCGGCCGCCAGATCATAGTTATGTGAATGCGCCCGCGTCAATTCGGTAGCATGTTCGGGATTCTCGGTGACCATAAAATCAAAACTGCAGCAATCGGCATGCTCTTTAGTGAGTTTGCGGATCTTTTCCAGAGCCTTGACAGCTCCGCCACGGGAGGCGGCCGGGTTGGCGATGATCAATACCTGCTTCATGGCTTCACCGCCACGGCTTCGATCTCAACTTCTGCGCCTAATGGGAGGGCCGCTACCTGTACCGCCGAGCGCGCAGGGGGCTCGTGGCTGAAATACTTTTCGAATACCTGGTTCAAGATGGGAAAGTTGCCCAGGTCGGTCAGGAACACAGTGAATTTCAAGACGTGGTCCAGGTCGCTGCCACCGGTGGAAAGAATGGCGGATAAATTACGCAGCACCTGGAACACCTGCTCATCGAACGGCCCCTCAACCAGTTTACCGCTCACAGGATCGAGCGGTATCTGTCCGGCGGTGAAGATGAGATTTTCGCAGCAGATCCCCTGGCTGTAGGGTCCAATGGCGGCCGGGGCTTGGGCAGTATGAATGATCTTACGAATAGTCATGCTGATTTTCTCCTGGTACAAAATCTATCGGTTGCTCTTAGCGTTGCAGGTGGCTCCTTTGATTACGGAAGCGGGGTGGATGTATCAGGTGCAAGCGCAATGTTAATGGTCTGGAAAAAGTCAGACAATGCCTACTTTTTCTGCGGTCCAGGCTGCCAGCGGATGTCCAACTCCCGGTTGGCCCTGGTCTCGTCAAGACGACGGACCGGTGTCTTTACGGGTGCCTCAAGCAGGGCATCCGGATCTTGATCCACCAGTTCTTCGATTTCATGGAGAACCGCCACAAACCGGTCCAGTGTAGCCTTGGTTTCGGACTCCGTAGGTTCGATCATGAGCGCTTCGGATACCACCAGGGGGAAGTATACCGTTGGGGCATGAAATCCATAGTCCAGCAAGGCCTTGGCGATATCAAGTGTCCTGACACCCCTTTGTTTTTGCCGCTCCCCTGAAAGAACAAATTCGTGCATGATCCCTTCGCCGAAGGGCAGCTCAAAGATATCGATCAGACGGGACTTAAGATAGTTGGCGTTCAGGATCGCACGCCTGGAGATGTTATTCAGTCCCTCCTCACCCAGACTCAGAATGTAGGTAAACGCTCGAACCAGCATGGCAAAATTGCCATAATAGCCATGTACGCGTCCAATGCTGTGCGGAAGATCGGTTTCCCAAAAATACGTTCCTTCAGCAGACTTCGCTACCAATGGACGCGGCAGGAATTTGACCAATTTCTCTACCACGCCGATGGGCCCCGCACCAGGTCCACCACCACCATGGGGCGTGGAAAACGTCTTGTGCAGATTGAGGTGAGTGATATCAAAGCCCATGTCCGAGGGACGGGCAAATCCCATCAGAGCGTTCATATTCGCTCCGTCCATGTACATGAGCCCATCCACGTCATGGATCAGCCTGGTGATCTCCAGAATCTCATCCTCGAATAAGCCCAGGGTATTAGGCTGGGTGAGCATCATCCCTGCGACATCTTCGTTCAACTTGCTCCTCAGATCATCAAGGTCCACCCGGCCGCGGGGATCGGTGGCCACCTTCACCGTCTCATAACCCGCCATTATTACACTAGCGGGATTCGTGCCGTGAGCGGAATCGGGGATAATCACGTAGCGACGCGGCGATCCCTGCTGATCATGATACGCACGCATGATCAAGACCCCCACCAACTCACCCTGAGATCCGGCTGCCGGTTGCAGCGTGAAGCGGTTCATGCCGGTGAGTTTGTTAAGGGCTTGCTCCAGCTCGTACATCAAGGCCAATGCACCTTGACAGCTACTCTCATCCTGTAGCGGATGGAGCTGGCTGAAACCCGGCAAGGCGGCCATAGCGTCGTTGAGCTTGGGATTGTACTTCATGGTGCAACTGCCCAACGGGTACAGGTTCTTGTCCACGTGGTGGTTCTTGACGGATAGATTGATGTAATGGCGGACAACTTCCGGCTCGGACACCTCGGGCAGTTCCGCGGGCTTCTTACGGAGGAGATGCGCGGGAAACACATCGGCTGGATTTGTTTCCGGCACTTCCGATGTGGGGAGTTGAAAGCCGATCCGTCCGGGTACCGATCGGTCAAATATCAGGATGGACTCATGGTCAGTCATTTTCTGCCTGTAATCGTTTTTTTACAATTGCCGGTACCTTCTGCAGGACATCCTCCAGAAGCGATGGATCCTTCCCACCGGCCGTGGCTAAAATGGCGCTGCCACCCCCTCCTCCGCCGAGTTCCTTGCCCAACTCATTAGCTAATTGACCAGCGTGAATTCTATCCTTCAGGTCTTCCGTTACCGCAACCACGACAGCCAGCTTGTTATCAATTTCTGCGCCTAACGCAACCACGGCCGATTTCAAGCGATGCTTTACATCCACCGCCAGATCCTTGAACTCATCCTGGTCATGTACAGTTACGGTACCAAAGCCCACCTTAACAGGGGGTATTTCCTCAATCTGGAGACTCGTTAATACGTCCGCCCTGGAAACCTGCTTGCGCTGTTTTTTTATCTCGCGTGCCAGCTGTTTGTTAAGCTCATGGTAGCGGGAAATATCCTGCTTCAGGAGAGTAACGATATTTTCAAGCTTGTCAATATCACGCAATCCGAATGATTCCACCTCGCCTGCACGTTCCGGACTATCGGGAGCATCCTTATCGGGATCGGGTTCATCAAGTTGCTGTATCAGGTCTTGATGCTTCTCGGATTCCCTGTGCAGTTCATCAACAAGGTTGGTTATCTGATCTCTCAAGAATTCCAATACGCCGTTTCCGGTAACGGCTTCCATGCGCCGCACACCTGCGGCCACAGCCGATTCGGAGGTGATTTTAAAAGCACCGATATCCGCCGTTCGATCCACATGGGTTCCTCCACACAGTTCCCGGCTGAATCCCGGAATATCGATAACTCTCACACGGTCGCCGTACTTCTCACCAAAAATGGCTTCAGCTCCCCCCTGGCGCGCTGCTTCGTAATCCTGAATGGATGCGTTAAGCTGAATATCATCCTGTATGCGCTGGTTTACGATGGATCCAATCTCAGCGATCTGGTCGTTGTTCACTTTTTCGTAATGGGTAAAGTCGAAACGCAGACGATCCGGTGCGACCAGGGAACCCGCCTGCTGTACATGTTCGCCAAGGACTATTTTCAGGGCCTTGTGCAGGAGATGGGTGGCGGTATGGTTGTTTCTAATCGACTGGCGGCGTTCCTGGTCAACCACAGCTGTGATCTGTGCCCCCGCCCCCAAAGAACCCTGCTCTACAACACCTTGGTGAACGATTTCCTCATGCCCCTCATCCAGAATTTTCCGTGTATCGTTCACCCGAAAGGTGAGATCGGTCGATTTAATAATTCCCGTATCACCAATCTGTCCCCCCGATTCGGCGTAGAAGGGTGTTTTATCGAGAATTATTTCTGATTCACCTTCGCCATATTCCCGATACTTACGGATCGAAACAGCCGATCGACTCTGGGTATAGCCATTAAACTCGGAGCTCGAGCCCTCGGTTATCGTGGTCCAATCCCCCTTTTCTTCCTCCGCGATGGTTTTACCGGCGACCCTGGCCCGTTCCCGCTGTTGGGTCATGGCCTGCTCAAATCCCTCCGTATCTACCGTCAGCCCCTTTTCCCGGGCCATTAGCTCGGTGAGATCAAGGGGGAATCCATAGGTGTCATACAGCCTGAAGACTTCTTCCCCCGGGATCACATCCCCGGTTTGAAGCTGCCGGGCTACCTTGTCAAATATCTCCAGACCCCGGTCCAGCGTGTCACCGAAGGCGGATTCTTCCGCCTGGATGACTTTTTCAATATGGGAACGCTTTTCGATGATTTCAGGGAACGCCTCGCCCATCACATCGCATACGGTATCGACGAGCCGATAGATGAACGGGGTGTGCTGTTCCAGCATACGTCCAAACCGTGCTCCACGGCGCAGGATTCGCCGTACTACATACCCCCGCCCTTCATTGCCCGGCATGGCGCCATCGGCAAGGGAGAATGAGAGCATGCGGATATGATCCGCTATCACCCGGTGGGCTATGCCATTTTCGCCGTCATAGGGAATCCCCGTGAGCTGGGCGATGTGTTCGATAATCGGTGTGAACAGGTCCGTGTCATAATTAGACGTCTTGCCTTGCAGTACGGCTACTATCCGCTCAAAACCCGCGCCCGTATCTACGTGCTTGGCCGGCAGGTCCTCCAGAGAACCATCCGGTAGGCGGTTATTCTGAATGAAGACCAGATTCCACAGTTCTTTGTACTCTGCCTCAGCGTTGACCCCTTCGGCATTCATGGCACCCAGGTCGGGCCCATCATAATAATGAATCTCTGAACAGGGGCCACAGGGGCCGGTATCGCCCATCTCCCAGAAGTTTTCCTTGGCTCCGAATCGCAGCACGCGCTCGGGTGGAATATCGGTCATCTGCGGCCACAGCTCAGCCGCTTCGTCATCACTCTGATAGACCGTGGCCCACAGACGGTTCTTGTCGATCCCCCACACCTCCGTAAATAGTTCCCAAGCCCACTTGATCGCTTCCGCTTTGTAGTAATCCCCGAATGACCAGTTACCCAGCATCTCGAAAAAGGTGTGGTGATATACATCAACGCCTACTTCTTCGAGATCATTGTGTTTTCCCGACACGCGGATGCATTTCTGGGTGTTCACCGCCCGTGTATACCCGGGTTTTTGTTGATCGAGAAAAATAGGCTTGAACTGATTCATGCCCGCATTGGTGAATAGAAGAGTGGGATCATCATGAGGCACCACCGGACTGCTGCGTATAAACCGGTGTTCCTTGGCTTCAAAGAAAGAAATGAATTCCTGTCGTATTTCCTTGCCTGTTTTCATGCCTGCTTGGATTCCGAAACGTTCATTACCTTAAAAGATCGAATACAAAATTTACTATTCCTATAACCAATCACAACCCTCTGGATTTCGCATGGAATATTAATGTACCCTGGTGCTGAGATGTGATGGTGATTCCCTGGACAAACAGCTCCCGATCACGACGATTACTCAGGGGAGCCTTTAGATACTTCATTCAGCACGCGCTGGATGGTGTCCCAATTGTAGCCTCTTCGTTGTAAAAATCCGGTTAAGCGCCGTTTCCTGGTTTCATCAGAAAGTCCTTCGGTTGAACGCCATCGCTTCCTTGCCAGTGGCAGCAATCCTTCAATCAGGTCAGCATCGCCATAGACCTCTTCAATGATTTGTTCGCTCACTTGCTGCGTTATACCTTTTTGAGCAAGGGCTTGCCTGGTACGACCAGGTCCCCAA
>JBHPIW010000047.1:0-12780 GCA_042568495.1 Fidelibacterota bacterium
CTTTCTCGACTACATGTACAACCTGGGCGGGGTAACTCACAGCCTGATGCAGGACTATGTTTTCGTGATGGCGAATCACCCCATCAGTGATGTACTGTCGGCGGGGCTGTTCGGTATCGCCAATCTGAATGATGGTAGTTTTGCCATCAATCCGCTGCTGGACTGGAATGCCTTTGAGAATGTGAGCGTGAGCTTGTTCGGGAGCTTCGCAGTAGGTGATGCGGACACTGAGTTCGGGCTGCAGGAGTGGGCCTGGCGGGTTCGGGTGCGGGCATACTTTTAGAATGTTTGATCAAATTATCATATAATCGGCGACAACACGGGGAGCATATCCATGCGTGACAGACTTCTACTTCGATTGGCGGACCTGGCGGTGAATAAGACCAAGTGGATGGTGATCGGCGGCATCATTGTTACCATCATCCTGGGTGCAATGGCGGAGCATATCGAGATGAGCCCGAAATGGTCGGATATGCTACCCAAGGGTGACAAGCGTACTGTCGAGTTTGACCGCATCCTCGAGGAATTCGTCTCCGCTTCCAGCATCGTGGTGGTAGTCCAAGGGGAAGAGCAGCGGATCAAGCAATTCGCTGACGCCCTATCGCCCAAGTTGATCGAGCCACTACCAGTGCCAGGGGGTGAAGAAGGAGAGACCAAGCTTTACGCCCGCCGGGTGGACTACAAGCAGGAGCTGGACTTCATCCGGAACCACGGTTTCATGTTAATGAAAGCTTCTGACCTGGAGAACATGCAGGATATCTTCGAGGATCCCAACCTGGTGCCCCTGCTCACCAACATTAACGACAGCTTCGAGAAGGAGTATATTGAAGCTGATGCGTCGCTGAGCACCCGGGAGCAGGAGGATGAAGCCTACATGTTCCTGGACGGCATCGAGGGCTGGATGGGAATCCTGGAGCGGTATCTGGAAGGTGAAGCCGTGGCAGCTGCTGAGTCTGAAGCGGCGGTGGACGAGCTCCTCACGGGTGATCCATACTTCATCTCCTACGACCGCCAGGCCCTGATCATGAACGTCATCCCCACCTTCAGCATGATGGACATCAACATGATGGTGGAGGGCACCGATGCGATCCAGGCGCTGGTGGACCGAACACTGGAGGAATTCCCGGGTGTCCAGGCTGGACTGACGGGTGCCCTCCCTTTGGGCCGGGACGAGATGGTCTATTCCATGCAAGGCCTGGGGCTAACTACGCTGCTGGCCCTGGTAGGCATCGGTGCTCTGCTATTCGTCTCTCTACGCATGTGGGTGGCACCGATCCTGGCATTGGTGAACCTGATCGTAGGCCTGATCTGGGCCGCGGGAATATCCGCCCTGCTGGTACCGGTGATGAATATCATGACCGCCATGTTCATCGTAGTGCTCCTGGGGCTCGGTATCGATTTTTCTATTCACATCATTTCCACCTTCACGGAGATGCGGGCTCTGGGCAAACCGCTGGACGAATCCATGCGTGAAGGAATGCTGAAGTCGGGCAAAGGCGTCTTCACCGGTGCCCTGACTACAGCCTGTGCCTTTCTGGCGCTCATGATCGGTGATTCCCGGGCCCTGAGCGAGATGGGGCTGGTGACGGGTATCGGTTTAATAGCGGTGATGATTGCCACGTTCACGGTGCTACCTTCCATGCTGGCAATCAGGGAACGCCGTGTAGAGAAGCGGCTCGCAAAGAAGGGGGAGACCGCTCAGCGGGAGGTTAAAGACATCTCCTTTGTATCCCTGGGCCGGGTGAGTGAGGCACTTAAACAGCGGTACGCATTTACACTGATCGGAGCGGTAATCCTGACGGGTCTGCTGCTGTGGACTGCGACCAGGATCAGCTTTAACCACAATGTTATGGACATCGAAGTGGAGGGTCTTCCCAGTATCACCCTGCAGGACACGGTGATGGACAAGTTTGACCTGAGCATGGATTTCGCCTACCTGGTGGCCGAGAGTGCCGATGAATCGCGGGACCTGGCGGAAAAGGCCAAGGAATACGCATCGGTGGCAACGGTGGAGGACATCTCACTATACCTGCCTTCGGCATCTGAGCAGCGCAAACGCTGGCCCCACATCAACAATATCCGGCGCATAATGGCCAAAGCGGTATACCGGCCCCTCATCACCAGCCGTGATCTGGAGTCACTAAGCGATGAAATCGAACGACTGGAGATGAATGTGATGGAGCTGCAGGTGATGTCCTTCATCGGCGGACAGGACAAGGTGGATCGGAAAAGTCGGGCGCTGGCGGGTGATCCGGATAACCCGCCGGGGGAAACCATTTTCACCCGGTTGAAGGGAATCCTTGATCATCCGCAGCAGGAGTTGACCACCCGAGCGAATGCTTTCCAGAAAGCCTATTTCGCTACGTTCAAGGAACGGGTATTGGCCATGGCCAACACGGATCCCATCCGACTGGAGGAGCTGCCCGAACCGGTCCTCGACCGTTATGCTAACGAGGACCGCACCCTGTTCCTGGTGACGGTGTTGCCGGGTGATGTCATCTGGCAGGATGCCCGCTTTCTGAAGCGGTTCACCGATGACCTGGACGAGATAAGCGACCGCGTCACGGGCCTGCCGTCGGTGTTCCGGGCACTTATCGAGATTATCGGCCGGGACGGACGCAATGCGGCTCTGCTGACACTGGTGGTTGTATTCGTGCTCCTGACCATAGATTTCCGCAAACCCGGGCATGCCTTGATGGCCATGATCCCGCTGGTGGCTGGTATGGTGTGGATGGTAGGTCTGATGCACCTGGTGGGCCGGCAGCTGGACGTGATGAACGTGATGGCCCTGCCGCTGATCCTCGGCATCGGGATTGATTATGGTGTACACGTTATCCATCGTTGGCGCCGGGAGGGCGCCGATTCCGTACGAACAGTCTTTGCCAGCACGGGTAAGGCGATATTACTAACATCGCTGACCACCATGCTGGCGTTCGGATCCATGTCATTCTCCATCTGGCGGGGCTACGGCAGCCTGGGTATCGCACTGGTGATTGGGGTGGGAGCGTGCTTCCTGACCACACTGATCATACTGCCGGGAATAATCGGGTGGATTGAGCGAAAGCCCGGCGAAGATCTGGGTTGACCCAAACCATTGGCATTTAAGAAGCTACGCAAACTACTCCTGATGGATGAGCACGTCTGTCCGTGGTGGTTCGCGTATAGCTTCGACAATCCGCTGCGCCGCCTTATCCAGCCGGCGGGAAAGATCATTGCTCCCCATGTCCAACCGGGAATGACGGTGCTGGATATCGGCTGTGGAATGGGCTATTTCTCGCTGGAGTTAGCGCGCAGGGTGGGTCCAGAAGGTCGGGTGATCGCCGTGGATCTCCAGGACAAGATGCTGCGGGGACTACGAAAGCGTGCAGAACGTCACGGCTGGATGGACCGGATCACCCTGCATCGATGCGAACCGGACAGTCTGGGAGTAAGCCAGGAAGCGGACTTCATCCTGACTTTCTGGATGGTGCACGAAGTGCCGGAGGTGAAATCATTCCTGCTAGAGCTGCACGGTCTTGTCAAGGAAGGTGGAAAATGGCTGATCGTGGAGCCAAAGGGACATACATCATACTCCCAGTTCGAGACCATAGTGGAGGAGGCAGAAGTAACCGGTTTCCAAGTCATCAATCAGCCAGCTATCCGGTTCAGCTACACCGCGCTACTGGAAAAGCTCCGGTAGCACGTCCAGCTCGGAAAACCAGCCCGAATAATTATTCATCATCTGAAAAAGAATCTTGGAAAGATGGTGCTCACGATTTAGGTTCCGCACCGGAGAGAACGCGAGCAACGCAGCTCGTGGTTGAGCAACACGAATCAATGATTGGGGGCAGATGCCCGTACAGGAAAAGCGGGGCCGTGCGACGAAGAAAACCGGGGACCGGGGTACGAAACGAATAAAAAAAGAATTACCAGTCATCGGGTGGCGGGAATGGGCCGGATTACCTGACTTGGGTCTGGAAGAGATCAAGGTCAAGATCGATACGGGAGCCCGCAGCTCCGCCCTGCACGCCTTCGAGATCCATGAATTTGAACGGGATGGCAAGCTGATGGTGAGCTTCGTGCTGCACCCATATCAACGTGATAACCGTATCACGATACACGCAGAAGCTGAGTTAGCCGGATACCGCCGAGTCCGAAATCCTGGTGGCCGGATCGAGTCCCGTCCCTGCATTCGAACCAGGATCAAGCTCCTGGGTAAGGAGTGGATTATCGATCTGACGTTGACGAATCGCGATATGATGGGATTCCGTATGCTGCTGGGGCGGCAGGCTGTCCGAGGCCGGTTCCTGGTACACGCCGGACGTTCGTACCTGGCACGGAAAGTGATGCGCAAGAAGAAGAATAATTGAAAAGAGCTGATGGAATGAATATAGCGATACTGTCGAGAAAAGCTTCCCTGTATTCGACAAACCGGTTGAAGGAGGCTGGCGAAACCCGCGGTCATAAGATGCAGGTGATCAACTATGCCCGCTGTTATATGAACATCACCGCCCACCGGCCGAAGGTGATGTTCCAGGGGCATGCCTTGAAGGAGATCGACGCCGTGATCCCGCGCATTGGTGCCAGTTATACCTTCTATGGTACGGCGGTGGTACGCCAGTTCGAGATGATGGGAGTCTACTCCTTGAACGAATCGGTAGCCATTTCGCGATCCCGGGACAAGCTGCGCAGTTTGCAGCTGCTGGCGCGAAAGGGCATCGGTCTGCCCGTCACCGGATTCGCCCGCTCCACCAAGGATATCGACGGTCTCATTGATACTGTCGGTGGGGCTCCCCTGGTAGTCAAGCTGCTGGAAGGGACCCAGGGGATTGGGGTGGTGCTGGCGGAAACCCGGAAGGCAGCCGAGGCGGTGATTGAGGCGTTTCAAGGGTTGAATGCCAACATCCTGGTGCAGGAATTCATCAAGGAAGCAGGAGGGGCGGATATCCGCTGTTTCGTGATCGGGAACAAGGTTGTAGCCTCGATGATGCGCAAGGCTCCCCCGGGCGAATTCCGATCCAACATCCATCGCGGCGGGACCGCCTCAATGGTGCGCATCACGCCGGAAGAACGTTCCACCGCAGTGAGGGCGGCGAGAACCATGGGACTTAACATCGCCGGCGTCGATCTGATCCGTTCCAACCACGGTCCGGTAGTGCTGGAAGTGAACTCCACGCCGGGATTGGAGGGGATCGAAGGGGCCTCGGGCAAGGATGTGGCCGGAATGATTATCGAATTCATCGAAGCCAACGCCAAGCCGGGGAAAACGCGGACCAAGGGCACCGGGTAGCTGCGTGCGCGAACCGATCACCATTGGCGGGATAGAGGTGGCAGCCGGAGAGCGCCGGAACATCGATCTCTCCGTTGCCAAGCTGTACACCCATACCCAACTGCACATGCCGGTGGAGGTACTGCACGGCAGACGCAAGGGTCCTAGGCTGTTCGTCTGCGCGACCCTGCACGGGGATGAGGTCAACGGGCTGGAGATCATCCGGCAGCTGCTGGACCGGCTGGATGTCGGCAACATCCGGGGTACGCTCATTGCCGTACCCATCGTCAATGTATTCGGCTTCATCTACCAGTCCCGCTATCTCCCGGATCGGCGGGACCTGAACCGGTCGTTTCCGGGATCGTCCAAGGGTTCCCTGGCGGGGCGACTGGCGAATCTGTTCATGAATGAAGTCGTACTGCAATGTACCTACGGTATCGATCTCCATACGGGAGCGCCGCCGCGGACAAACCTGCCCCAGATACGGGCTGATCTCAACTCGTCCGTTTCGCGAGAATGTGCCGAAGCGTTCCGGGCACCGATTATGATCCATAAGGCGGGCCCGGAGGGTTCCATGCGGCGGGTGGCTACCCATAGGGGCATTCCGGTGATGCTATACGAAGCGGGGGAAACGCTGCGCTTCGATCAGGATTCTATCCGGATTGGCGTTGAGGGAATCCTGCGGGTGATGAAGCATCTCAAGATGCTGGACGGGATACGGACACGGCGCGGCACGCCTTCGCAGGAGGTTAGCCGGACGTCATGGATCCGGGCCCGTCAGAGTGGCATCCTGCGCCTGACTGCTACCCTGGGCAGCAGCATCCGGCGGCATGAAGCGCTGGGAGTCATTGCCGACCCGTTCGGCGAGACGAGCAAGCTGATCAAGGCACCATTCGGGGGAATGATCATCGGGATGACCACCAATCCCCTGGTACACCGGGGCGACGCCCTCATTCACCTGGCGGCCATCAAGGACACTGCGGCAGACGCTAAATCCTGAAGCAGCTCAGTCCTCCCCCTCTTCCTGTTCCGTACTCTTTTCAATGGCCAGGCGGTGCTTGCGGGCATCGTCAGCGATCTTGTCCGCCATGGCCTGAGTGACTTGAGGATCGTCGGGGATAGCGGCCTGGCTGCTCTGTTGCTGCGGCTGCTTGTGGAGGCGATCACGAAGAATGTCGAGCAGTTTGGACTTGAGCTTCATCAGGTCACCTCCGAAGATCAGTGAATACGATCAAAGGTCTTCATGACCTCCAGCAGATCGCTGCTCTTGAAGGTGAGTTCCCAATCACCGGTACGCTCAACCCCGGGGTAGAATGAGGCTTCGTGCAGCTCTTCCTCGATTTTAAGAACCAGCTTCAGGGTATAGGGCGGCTTTAATTTGTAGGGCTTATAGGCTTTGTAATTGCGGAGGGCTTTCTCGACGCCGGCGCGGATCATTTCGCGGGCAACTTCGGGATGCAGGCAGAGGGCAGCATTGCCGACACCTTCTTTCACGGCCACCGTCTCGACGTTCCCCAGCAGGCTTTCAGTTTGCTCGCAGAGAGCCAGTTCCCCGGCGGCGAAGACTACGGGGACATTGAAGTGACCGGCGATGAGGGCATTGATCCCCGCTTCGGGCAGGGATATGCCGTTGATGGACATATCGGTGACGCTGCGGCTGCTCATGGTGTGCTCCAGGAGGGCGTTGGGAGTACCGGCCTTGGCGTGGTAGCCGATGAAGATCACGGCGTCGAAGGACTCGTCGATGCCTTCCATCATGCTCAGGAAGCCGCCGGACCAGTCGCGGAGGAGTTTGGCGTCGCGGTGGAGCATTTCAGGCAGCAGGTTTCGGGCGCTGCCATGTGAGTCCCTGACCAGGATCTCGGTGGCCCCGGCGGCGAGGGCGCCCTCGATGGCGGCGTTGGTCTCTTTGGTCATGACGGTGCGGAAATACTCGTAATCCTGGCCATCGCGGCTCACATCATCGCTGCGGCTGACGACACCGGAGATGCCCTCCATGTCCACGGAGATGAACACCTTCAAGCCGTCTTTGGCTTGCAGGCTGGCGAGAATTCCAAAACTAAGAATGCATAGAGTAGCAAGGATGATCCGTTTCATGATTTCCTCCATTGCGGTGAGCGCTGTCCTGGCTTACATAAATATTGAGCGCTTACCCGGAACCAAGGTTCGGGACAGAATTGTAGGCCTGAATACCGGCAATGGCAATGGAATCTTTTCAGAGAAAAGTACACTTCCGGAGCCATGGTGATACCCATTGAGGCATGGATGTTTCCCTTGATTTCGGCACTAACTATATGGAAGCTCCACGCTTGTTATCAGATATGATTGGGGAATGAAGCAGACGATGAAGACAGACCGGTGGCATACCTTTGTTATGATCCTGATTTTATGGAGCGGGGCGCACCTTTCCGCACAGGCGCAGGAGTTGGTGGAACTGCCCCGCCTGAGCGGCACTATTCGCCTGGACGGACGCAGCGATGAAGCAGCCTGGGAGGCGCTGGACCCGCTGCCCATGACGGTGCATAGTCCCGTCTTTGAGGCACCGCCGACGGAGCGGACAGAGATCAGGGTAGGGTATGACGATGACTACCTTTACGCCGCGGGACGCTTCTATGATTCGGATCCGGACGGTATCCGGGGATACTCCCTGGTGCGGGATGGTTCGAGTCCCGGGGAGGACAACTTCGGTTTGATCCTGGACACCTTCAACGACAACGAGAACGCCCTGGGATTCATGACCACGCCGACGGGCATCCGCTGGGACATGGCGGTGTACGGTGACGCTGTAGCGGGAGGACATGGATATCCGTGGAACAGCAGCTGGGACACTTTCTGGGACGCGGCGGTTGTGCGCACGGATGAGGGCTGGTTCGCGGAGATGCGGATCCCCCTGTCGAGCCTGCGCTTTCAGGATGTGGACGGCCGGGTAGTGATGGGTCTAAGCACGTTCCGCCTCATCGCCCGCAAGAACGAGACCCACGTCTACCCCAGCATTCCGCCCCGGTGGGACTGGGGAGTCTTCAAGCCTTCGGTGGCGCAAGACGTGGTGTTTACAGGAATTAAAAGCCGCAACCCGCTGTACGTGAAACCGTACCTGCTGGGGGGAACGGACCAGGTATCGGAACTGAACGCAGCCGGCAATGCTTACGGGCAATCCTCGCAACCGGCGGGAGACATCGGTCTGGATATCAAGTACGGACTATCCAGCAACTGGACGCTGGACCTGACTTTCAACACCGATTTCGCCCAGGTGGAAGCGGACGATGAGGAGATTAACCTGACCCAATTCTCCCTATTCTTCCCGGAAAAGCGGTTGTTCTTCCAGGAGCGGGCGTCGGTGTTCGACTTCCGGATGGGCGGCCCCAACCGCCTGTTCTACAGCCGGCAAATCGGACTGTACGAGTTGGAGGAAGACGAATACCAGTCGGTGCCGATCCTGGGCGGTGCCCGGCTCGTGGGACGCCTGGGTGCCTGGGACTTCGGGCTGCTGAACATGCAGACGGCCCGCGCAGAGATCGCGATGGGCAGCGATTCCACCGTTGAGGTGCCCGCGGAGAATTTCGGTGTATTGCGACTGCGGCGGCAGGTGCTGAATCGTTATTCGTACGCAGGGGGGATGGTCACCAGCCGGATCAATAAGGATGGTCATGCCAACACCGGGCTCGGGGTGGATGCCTTGCTGCGGCTGTTCGGCGACGACTACCTGGTCCTCAACCTGGCCCAGACCCTGGACAGCGAACAGCAATCCGGCTCGCAACCGCTGGGTGCAACCCGCTTCCTGGGCAGCTGGGAACGCCGGGCCAATGAGGGCTGGGTTTACGACCTGAATATCTCCCGGGCAGGGACCGATTACCTGCCGCGGCTGGGCTTCGAGTCCCGGGAGGACTACACCCGCCTGGGGATGGAACTGGGCTACGAGTGGATGCCTGGAGAGGATTCAAAGACCTACCGCCAGTCGCCTGAGGTGGATATATCCTTCCACTTCCAGAACGATTCGGCGGGCTTGGGATTTGGAGAGGTGGAGTCTTACCAATTCGGGCCAGCGTGGGGCTACGAGGGAAAGGCCGGCGATTTCGGCCGCATCTGGGTGCGGCAGCAATACGAAAACCTGACCGACACACTATTCCTGCCGGAAGATAACTGGGTGCCACCGGGCGGGTACACTTTCAACGAATTCGCCCTGTTCTACCGGATGCCCTACAGCAAGCTGCTGCGCTCTGGTATCCGGCTGCAGCTGGGTGATTTCTATGACGGGCAGCAGATCAGCGTGGGTCTGATGCCGGACTGGATCGTATCGTCCCATCTCAGTTTTGGGGGAGAATACCGCTTCACCCGGGGAACATTCCACGAGCGGAACCAGGCGTTCAACGCCCATCTGATCAGCCTGCGGACGCAGATCACCTTCAACACCAAACTTTCCATTGTCACGCTGGGACAGTACAACAGCGATGACGATGCGGTGAGCCTCAATTTCCGGCTGCGTTACAATCCCCGGGAGGGCACGGACCTATACCTGGTGTACAACGACGGCTTGAACACCGACCGGGAGCGGGTGCATCCCGCGCTGCCCGTGTCGGACTCGCGGACCATCCTCCTGAAATACAGCACAACCTTCCTGCCCAAGTTATCCTGGATCAGCTGGTAGTTTAGGGCGGTTAGTTCTCGCTGCAACCGGCAGTGAGGCTAGTGGGCTTCCAGCGGCTCCCGGTACAGTACGGCCACGGTACCCACACGGGGATCAAACAGTTCCACCCGGAGATTGCCGATCTCCTCTGCCCCACCCTCAAACTTCCAGGTGAACGTGTAATAACAGATGCAATCGCAGTAGCAGCTCAGCACACAGGTATCCCGGACGGCAAGTACCAGCGTATCCTGCAGGATCTCATGACCGATAACGAAGGGTGCGCAGCAGATGTAGTTCAGCCCCAGGAAGATTTTCAGGCTGTCATTCCATGTCACGATCAGGGTATCCGGGCCTTCATCAAAGGACACGGGAATAGGCGAAGCCGATAGCTCGGGTACGGGCATATTGAATATTCTAGCGCACCCGCCGTACACAACCTCATGGAACCGGAGTGGTTCCGGATCGGAGGAAGTGGAAGTGTTGCAGGCTACGATGAGAGTGGTAAAAACCAGCAGAGTTAAAAAAAGTCGCATGGGATTAGTCCTCCCTGTGCAGAATCATACCGACTTTCCGGCATTCCGAAAGACCATGGTTTACAGTCAGGATCAATGGTACTCCAGCTGCTTCCGGTACAGCACAGCAACTGTACCAACACGGGGATCGTACAGTTCCACCTGAAGATTGCCGATCTCCTCTTCCCCACCCTCGAACATCCAGGTGAACGTGTAATAGCACATACACCGGCAATAACAGGTAGTAGCGGGTACCGGACAAGTATCCCTGACAGCCAGCACCAGCGTATCCTGCACGATCTCATGGCCGGCAGCGAAGGGTGCGCAGCAGATATAGTTCAGCCCCAGGAAGATTTTCAGGCTGTCATCCCATGTCACGACCAAGGTGTCCAGATGCGTATAAGGACTGCCGCTATCCCAGCGGGCCAGAGTCGATTCGGACATATCGAGCATGCCAGCACAACCGCCGTACACCACCTCATGGAACCGGAGCGGTTCCGGATCGGAGGAAGTGGAAGTGTTGCAGGCGCTCATGAGGGCGGCAATTGCTATCAGCGTAATAGATCGTCGCATGGGATCAATCCTTTATAAATACCAGGTTTCTATACTTAATTGTGTCATCGCCCATAAACCTACTTCAACAGTACCAGCTTGATGGATTGGCTGTGCGAACCGACCGCCAGCCGGGCGAAGTAATGGCCGGAGGGGAGCTGGTGTGCAACAAAGGACAGTTCGTACTCGCCCGCGGGCTGATACCCCTCTGCCAGGGTGGCTACCTCATGTCCCACAAGGTCATAGACCCGTAGCAACACAGGTCCGGGAGCAGTCAGCGAATAGCGCAGAGTCGTAGCCGGGTTGAAAGGATTGGGACAGGCGGATTCCAGGTTGAAGGCGATCGGTGTCCTGGTATCCGCAGGCATCCCTAAGGTAGAGAGGGCGGCGATTTCCAGGCCGTCGATCTGCATATCGTCGTAGACGATCCCGCCAATCAAAATCTGGATTCTCAGGGTATCGATCCCACCCAGACTCAGTTCTCCCTCGGCCTGGTAGTAGTGCCAGTTCAGGGAATCGACATGGACTTCGATGCCGGCGGCAAAGGCACTATACGGGTCGGCGGGACCGACCAGCACGTACCCGCCATAGGGCGTGATCAGCCCGGTATTGCCCCAGAAGGATAGCCGGTAGGGGCCATCCCCCGTGGTGCAGGGAACATCGATCCAGGCGGCAGGTTGGATACAGCCGCCACCTATAAGCAGTGAGCGGGTACCCTCATCCGGGGCCGGGTCGTCCACGAACATCCAGCTGCCGAGTCCGATCCAGCCGCTGGTGTCTTCGGGAGTTTCGAAGGAATTGCTGTAGATGATCAGAGAGTCCGGCGGGGCCTGAGCCGGCAGTAGACCAGGTGCCAGAGCTACCCACGCTACCGATAGCATGATGATAAGCTGGGATCGCATAAACATACCCCCCTTTTCCCTACTTCAACAGCAGCATCTTGATGGACCGGGTCGCCTCGGATGTGATCAGTCGCGCGATGTAGATGCTGGAAGGCAGGTCACCGGCATCGAACACCAACTGGTATTCACCTGCGGGCTGGTGCTTCTCGACCAGGGTAGCGACTTCTCGTCCGGCGAGGTCGTAAACCCTCAGCGTCACATATTGCGAGGCCGGTAGAGTGTAGCGCAGGGTGGTGGCAGGATTGAAGGGATTGGGATAGTTCTGCGCCAGCATGAAGCTTTGGGGCAGACCACCCGGATCGTTCGTACCCACATCGGTGTAGGTGATTCCCGGCAGCTGGCGGCCGGTGAAAAAGGCCACTCCCAGGCTGTCGGCCAGGTAGATGTTCACCCAGTCGGGGCGCGGGGGCAGCTCGCGGGCTTTCACCAGGTCGGTCCAGCGTTCATCGGTCAGACGGTCCCAATCCTCCGTGATGTGCTGGTAATAGGACATGACGGGTCCCACGAAGGCCATGGTCTGGAAATCGCTGGAAGGGGCGGGCGCCAGGAAGACGCCTAGGTTCACCGGTCCCACACCCACGTGCAGGATCTTGCCGACCGGCATCCCACCCTCATCGGTAGGCTGGGTATGGACATCGGCGATGACGAAATCCTCGCCGGCGGGATCATCGGCGCCGGCATAGAACAGATGGGTGTACCAGCCGTTGAAGACCGGTACGCAGCCCCCGCTCTGGTACAACATTCGCTTGAGGAACCACTTTTCCTCCCCGTTGAAGGGCTGGCGGTCCACCTCCTTTTGGGCAATGGTCTCCAGGGTGTCCATGATGGAGCTCATGCTGCCGAAGAAATGGGTGATCATGGAACTCACACCAAGCTGCGAGAAGTACGTGCCGGACTTGTCGGCGAAGTCGCCGATGGTGCGGTAGAACGCGGGATAAGGCT
>JBHPIW010000048.1:0-12004 GCA_042568495.1 Fidelibacterota bacterium
GGTTCTGCTGAAGGTGGAACAAAGTTGTCCATATATCGGGGATCTGTCCGATCCGTGTTATTTCTCATGGCATCACTAGGTGTCCTTATCCCTGTACAATAAATTATGGACCGATGAGTTAGTAACGTTGGCGAAAGGAGAGGGCACAAACTTGGCTGATAAAAAGATCATACTCTATACCCAACCCGGTTGACACTTCTGCAGTCTACAGAAAGCGTGGCTTTCTGAAAATGGGATAGATTTTCTGGAACGGAACATTGTTGAAGATTCGACTGCTCTGGAAGAGTTGAAGGGACTTGGCGTCTTCTCAACTCCGGCTACTATAATCGATGATGAGGTGGTAATCGGTTTTGATAAGGAGCGGCTCAAGGACTTGCTCACTCGCTAGGAATTGCTCCATCCGCTCACTATCTTTGCCCCATCGAAGCCTTAAAGGGATACTTTAACCATGGCTAACAAATACGTCATCACGTTGAGTTGGATTGTGGAAACCGACGAGCACCTGGTTCCGGGCATACCGGACGTCGACGATAAGCTCTTGGATATCGTGCGGCACAAAGCCAATGGAAAGTCCAGCTGCGCCACCTGTCCTGCCCGCTTCCCGGCCAGCTACACCATCAAGCGGGTGGACATAGCAATGGATGGACCGGTCTTCATGTCACCGAACCGGTTTGTCGAGGATGATGCCTGAGCGCCTGGCACCACGGCTAGCCCGCTCGCTAATGAAGTTCTATATGGGGTAAAATAGGGCTGCTGCCGCTGTCGGATCAGCTGCTGGACTGCGTCAGCTTGAACATGATGGGGATGGTCAGCCACACGCCCACGGCCCGGTCACGCTGCTTGGCCGGCTTGAAGCGCGTGCCGCGGATCGCCTTCACCGCCGCCTCGTCCAGACCCGTACCCGGCAGGCCCTTGGCTATCACCGTCTCCGTCACCACCCCGCGATCATTGATGAACGCCTGTATCACCACCGTCCCCTCGATGCCCGCCTCCCGCGCGATGCTCGGATACTTCACGTTCCGCATCAGCGCGTCCAGCCCACCCATGGGCTCCGGCGGCTCGTCGTAGGGAATGAACTTGATGATCGGCCCCTCTGTTGGGGGTGGGGGTGGGGCTTCCCACGAGAAACTCTCCAGCGTCGTCTCCTCGATAGTGATGTCCTCCGCTATGTCGTCATCCTCCGCCTCCACGGGAATTGACGGCCGCGACGGGGGCGGGGGCGCTTCCAGTTGCTGTGTCGGGGGAATGTCGAACGTCTCCACTATTTCCGCTACCGACGCCTCCGCCAGCACCACACCACGACTGAACCGGGGAAATATGTAGAATACCGCCGCCAGCACCACCACCACACTGATCAGGATCAGCCGGATCCGCTGGGGGTACTGCTCCGTAAATGCGTCACTTCGTATCATCGCGGGACTACCTTCATTTCAATCAAACTCTCACTCGCTCACTCTTGTGAGACCCTCACTCCTGTGAGACCCTCACTCCTGTGAGACCCTCACTATCGCACTCGGACACCTTGCGATGTGTCCGCGCATCCGTTAGACGCTAAACCGGGGAAAAGGTTGCCACTCATCTGTCCTTAATCCCCTGAATTTGCCCCCAAATTTACCACCGGAATATCGTCAAACCGTGCGAAACAGGTCACACAATCTTCCTCCGCCACTATCGCGGGTGCTCCCTGAAAAACTCCCATATTCGATCCGTCGCCGAAACCAGGTCCGTGGGCCACGAATGCCCACCGGTAGCAACGGTATACAGCACAACATCGGCATTGGAGCCCACCGCCGTCCAGCGCCGCCCTGATACCGCTTCGCCAATACTGAAGTTCGCCGGCGTGGTGCCGCAATTATTCAGGGCCACCCATTTTTCCATAACCGTTTCCACCGCCGGATAGGGTACTCCATTCACCACCCCGCCATCATATTCCAGGGATTGGTCATCCAGCATATGAATGTGAATGACCCCCACCGGCCGGCTTGGATGCAGCCCGTTCATGATCGCCGTGGTGGCCTGACCCGACACCGCCCCTATCGCCGCAATCTTTGACGCTAACGCACCCGCCAGTTTGTGTGCCATCACCGATCCACTCGAGAAACCGGTGAGAAAAACGCGATTGGCATCGATATTGTAATTGCTCTTAAACCGGTCGATGAGCGCCGATATAAACGCCACGTCATCCACCGCCAATGTGCTGGTAGTAATGCCAATTCCCTCATTCCATTCGCTGGGGGACCCGGTGGCGTCGGGGTAGACCACGATAAAGCCTGCCGTGTCCGCCACGTCGCTGAAGCCGGTATATTCCTCGAAAAAACTCCCATCTTTCCCATAATAATGCAGGGCAATCACCAGCGGGACCGCCCGGACCCCCGTGTACGATGCCGGCACATGCTTATGGTACGTTCTGCCCAGAAGCGGATTGGGAGGCTGATTGACGATAGCCGA
This sequence comes from Fidelibacterota bacterium, assembly GCA_042568495.1. GTDB lineage: Bacteria > Fidelibacterota > Marinisomatia > SCGC-AAA003-L08 > TS1B11. The sequence goes on from JBHPIW010000048.1 coordinate 2,449, forward strand.
ATCCATGGCCATACGCGCCTTCGCATCCCTTACGGCCACATGGTAGGTACCGGCGCTTAGATGGTCGATATCCTCGGAGGTATCGCCCGTGGACCAGGCATACTCGTAGGGCGCGGTGCCGCCGGTTACCGTAAGGTCGATGGCACCATCGGAGCCGCCATAGGCGCTCACCCGCGCTGGCTCCAAATCCAACACCAGCGGATCAGCCTTCGACTCCGTTGAAAGTTCACAACCAGGTATCCCCAGCAGAACCACCACTGACACCAATATGGGCTTGATCATCCCGGTCCCCTCATACTACAATTCTATAGCAACAGTTCCGCAATACCGTTACCGGTTATATGCCTTGGACTCAATCCCCCCCGGGACCGTTGTCCACCGATCCGGAATTCAACACCCCCCTTCCATCTTGCCCTTATTCTCCCTCTTTTTCCTAAATGGCGAGTTTTACTGTCTGAGGCCCGTCCCGACTATTCGGGACGGACCGAGTTTAAAAGTCGCCGATTTCTTTTGGTACTTTTCTTTCTAAAAGAAAAGTACATGAAACTCCTCGCCGAAGGCGGTCTTCCTCTTCATCCCCTCATAGTCACAAATTCAACACCCCCAGAGCCCCGGCCAGGCAGCTGCTGCGCCCCCGACGGGATGGAGCGGCCAGGAATTCAACAAAACCCATACAAAACCCAACACTTTCAAAAAACCGCCCGTCGAGAACGTGTTGGAATGTGTGCAGAAAACCGCTGCCGGGTATTATTTCGCGCCATTCCCCCCTCTACTCCCACTCGTCCTTGATCTTCTTCAGCTTCGCACCGATAATCTCCTGCCGACGCTTCAGCACCGGACCCACCTCCTCGTCCGTATACAGGACATCCCAATACTGCTTCATGAACTTCCCAATATCCTCCAGCGATATCGTCGTCTCCTGCTCCGTAGCCAGCTCCCGCACCACCTTCTGCCCCTGTACCAATGTTCTCACCGCTTCCCCCTTGCTCTTGTAAGGCACCGCCTCCAGCCCCCGCAGCATACGCATCCCTTCCAAGGCCCGCTGACGGTCCTCCAGCCCCATCGCACGCCTGCGGATTTTCTCCCGCCGATCCGTCCAATAGTCTTCCGACATCCAACGCTTCACCGTGTTCGCGTGTGGCGCGTTAATCACTCCATACTTCTCCTGCAGCACTGCCGCCACCCGCCTGCGACTCAATCCCGTGCAGTACACGTCGAACGCCTCGTCCCGCATCGCATCGGGATACCGCGGTACCGACCGTGGCTGCTTGCGCTTCCATACCTTCATCATACACCCAGCTTACAGCTTTTCCCACCCCCTGTCGTTCGCCTGGTGCGCCTGATGCGCGAAAACACATTCCCAGTTGAGTCATAAGGTAATGTACTTTAAATTTCTAATTATATTTTCCATCGACTTCCCGCTGACACTAGGAGCTTAGCCAATGCCAACCGATGACATCCGCCAGGATATCTGGGACCTCCTAAAAGATTTCCAGGGTGATGAACCCCTCAAAGAACTCTTCTGGTCTAAACTGAACTACACCCGGGTGAATCAACCACTATCCCCCCGGGAATGGACAGACAACACGCGTGCCTTATTAGCAGAAAATCCTCTGCTATTCGCAGGAGGAGACGGTGAGAACGAAGATTTTCATGTCGTCTACACACGAATGGCAAGAGAACACAATCTTTCCGTTACTGAAGAACGAGCAGTCATCACAAAATTGTTGAGCAATCATTTATACTCTCTCTTCATATTCTCCGATCAAGAGCAAGTGAACTGGCATTTTGTAAACGTGAGATACGATAAGGACGAGAAACGCAGAAGAGTATTTAGGAGAATTATAATAGGACCGGACGTACGATTGCGTACAGCAACCGAGCGAATTAGTATGCTTGATTTAGAGCATATCAGTCATGGCTTGGGCTGTGATATTAGCCAGCTAACCCCCGTTGACATACAGATCATACACGACAAGGCATTTGATGTAGAAGCTATCTCCAATGAATTCTTTCGGCAATATGACCAGGTGTTCCAGTATGTTGAAGAACAAATACAAGGCATAACGGGTGAAGAGCAGAAAAGGCTATTTACCCAAAAATTCTTTAACCGGCTGATGTTCATTGCTTTCATCGAGAAAAAAGGGTGGTTGAAGTATGATAACACCGCTGATTACCTGAATGAATTATGGGATTCATACACCCGTGATCGGACGGAGAAGAGCAACTTCTATAATGAGCGCCTCAAACATCTTTTCTTCTCTGGCTTAAACAATACACAAGAAGTTGATCTGACAGAAATCAATCGAGGAGGATTTTTACAAACTCTAATAGGTGAAGTACCCTATCTCAACGGTGGCCTGTTTGAGGAAGAAGACGATGATAGGATGCAGGGAATTATCATCCCTGACAACTGCTTTAGGACAATCCTTGAGTCTCTCTTCAATAGATTCAATTTTACAGTCACGGAAAGTACTCCTCTCGATCAAGAGGTGGCAGTTGATCCTGAAATGCTAGGAAAGGTATTTGAGGAACTGGTAACCAGGCGGAATGAAACGGGTAGCTACTATACACCCAAGGTCGTAGTTTCATTCATGTGCCGGGAAGCCCTTAAGGGATACCTTGGTGGCTACGCAAACTTAGTCGATGACCATGAATCATCGAATATCAGCCTTGAAGAAGCCCGTCAGATCCTCCAAAATATAAATAATGTAAAAGTTGTTGATCCCGCATGTGGTAGTGGAGCCTATCTCTTGGGTATGCTTCATGAACTACACGCGCTCATGAAGATATTGGACACACATGCGGAGGAGCACTCCGCTCGTGATGATTATCAAAGAAAGATGTCCATTATACAAAACAATATCTATGGTGTTGATATTGATCCCTTCGCGGTGAACATCGCCAGATTACGCCTATGGCTGTCGCTTGCAGTCGAATATGAGGGTGCCATACCTGAACCGCTGCCACACTTGGACTTCAAAATTGAGGTCGGTGATAGTCTAACTGCGCCGGACCCATCTATGGGCGGCGGTATCACAATTGACGTCTTTCGTCAACAACAAATCTCCCGATTCTACGAAGTAAAATCTAGATACCAACAGGCCTACACTCACGGGGAAAAACAAGCCCTTCTTGAGGAGATTGGCAGATTGCGCCTAGAAATTGCTGAATGGATCCATCCCAGAGGAGTAATAGCTGGCTTTGATTGGCAAGTTGAGTTTATTGAAGTCTTCAGTAGACAGGACACTGCCGGATTTGACATTGTATTAGCGAATCCACCATATGGAGCAAATGTTGAAGGAAGCCTGAGAGATATTTATTTCCCCGAAGGGGGCCAATCCAAAGATACATATGGCCTCTTTATTGCTCGCGCTATGCAACTCTTATGCCCTGGAGGATATTTGACTTTTATCGTATCAGATACTTGGCGAACGATTCGGACACATCGACCACTTAGGAGGAGATTGCTCAACGAAACAAAAATTAATCATTTTATTGATCTACCTGCGTGGATATTCAGGGCCACAGTGAACACATGCATTCTGACATTATCAAGGGGAACACCTCCTGAAGAGCATTCTCTAATCGCCGCAGATCTTAGAGGTATCAAACAGAATGACTGGGATGTGCTTGGCAAGAACCTCACTGCGATCGCGGCACATGGCCGTGACTTACAGACACTCAATTATGCACGTTATACATACAATCAAGCCCTGATCAGGAATTATTGGAATCTATCGTTTTTTAATGCCTCGCCAAGTCTACATTGCCTGATGAATGATCATCGCTTTATCCCATTGAGCAAGCTTGCTCAGGTAAGGGTCGGGCTGCAAACAGGAGATAATGAGTATTATATAAGAAAAAATACAGAAGCGCGAGGGAGCTACGAAATACTGGATGAAAAACTACTATTGACGGATACTGAATTAGCCGAATTGAGTGCTGATGAAAAGAGAGATGGCATAGATCCTGAAGAGCACGACGGCAAATATTTTGTGCCATACGATAAAGGGGGAGCGAGCGAAACTAGCGAAGGGTGGCTTCCAAACTACTATGTACCGACCAAATATTATATCGATTGGTCAACGATAGCTGTACAAAGATTACGAACAGCTACATGTGCAGATGTAAAACGCCGCAGGGGAAGAGCTAGCCAAATAAGGCCGAGAGATGAGAATACCTTAGCAGCTGTAATACGTAATCCGGAGTATTACTTTAGGTCTGGGATTACATTTTCAGATACAGGTATATACTCTCCTAGCTTTCGTCAAAGTTCAGGGAGTGTATTTGACCAAAAAGGCTCAATAATAGTACCAACTGGCAACTTAAGCCGTGATATGCTCCTAGGCTTACTTTCTTCAATATGGGCCAGATATATTTATAAGAACTTTGTTAACCATACAGTTAGTTCGCATGTAGATAGCATCAAAGAGTTCCCATGCATCCAAGATCCAGATGTACTGGGAGGAATTGAGGAAAAAGTACGTCAAATAATAGATAAGCAGAAAAATGATCCACATTATGAATATTTCTCAAGCGAACAACGGGAGATCGACAAAGAAATATTTAAACTATATGGATTATCGGATGTCGATATCCGTGAGATAGAGCTTTGGTACTGTCGTCGCTATCCAAGATTAGCTGAGCCACAAGGGATAATAAATGAAGTGCGGACCAAATACGCCGCTTATTTGAAGCGATGCATACATATATTGGAAGAACCCCCAGAATACTGGGAATCCCATCCCATTCTGCAGATGATTGCCCAAGGTGAAGGGCAAGCACTTGAGTTTAAAGAAACCCTGGCCGTAGATGCTGACACAGGGGAGATACACAGAGGTGTAATGCATTCTGCCCTTAAAACGATAGCCGCATTCTTAAATACGGAAGGAGGTACCCTTCTAATCGGAATTTCAGATTCAGGTGAAATCAATGGATTGGATAAGGATTTTAAGCACTGCAAGCATCATAATAAAGATGGATTTGAGCTTAAACTACGATCCTTACTAAAAGACCGCCTTGAGCCCGATCCTATTGGTCAAGTAGGAGTTCAATTCGAGGAGTTTAATGAGAACACTGTATGCCGAATTGATGTCTTGAAAAGCGAGGAGATTCATTACCTGGATGGAAAAGATGTCTATGTCCGGGATGGCAATACCACACGGAAGATTGAAGGACCGACTCTGACCCGTTTAATACAAAAACGAAAGCCTGATGCCTAGCCATAATATCATTGACAACCGTAGCGAGAAGCTGGTAGATCACATCAACCGCGTCCTTGAGTCCAGTGAAGCTGGACGATTCGCGGTTGGCTATTTCTTTATCTCAGGTCTGGTGCCGTTCGCAAAACGCCTTGAGAAAATCAATGAGCTCCGTCTTCTGATCGGTAATACTACAAATCGTGAGACCATTGAACAGATTGCAGAAGGATACCAACGGTTAGAGGAGGTGAAAGATACGCTTGAGGGTCAGTCATATCCCCGCCGTGCAGATTCCCGGCGTATGGCGAAAGAGACAGCGGAGAATGTCCGTACAGCTATGGAAATCATGGTGCAGTCGGACGAGGGCGAAGATCTTATCTCCGGGCTCATCAATCTCATTGAAGAGAAGCGGCTACAAGTGAGGGTGTATACCAAGGGGCGGCTCCATGCCAAGGCCTACATTTTTGACTATGGAAAGGTGTATGATGATCACGGTAAGCCTGTTGAGCGTCATGAGGATGGTATCGCCATTGTTGGGTCATCGAATCTGACCTTATCGGGAATCACGCACAATACCGAACTGAATGTGATTGTTCAGGGCAATGATAACCACAGTGAACTGGTGCGGTGGTTTGAAGATCTGTGGGCAGAGGCGGAGGATTTCGATGAAGCGCTGATGCATGAGATGAGCCAGTCCTGGGTGGCGGCGGAGGTGAGCCCCTACGACATCTATATGAAAACCCTTTTCAATCTGGTGAAAGACCGGCTGGAGGGTGATGATGAAAAGGAGATCCTTTGGGATGATGAGATTACCGCTCAATTGGCGGATTTTCAGAAGGTGGCTTTGAGACACTCCATTCAGATCGTAAAGGACTACGGGGGTGCATTCGTCGCCGATGTTGTTGGTCTGGGAAAGAGTTTTATCGGATCAGCAATCGTCAAGCATTTTGAAAGAGCCTATAATAAACGACCCCTTATCATCTGTCCCGCCCCCTTGGTCGATATGTGGGAAAGGTATAATGAGGTTTACCAGCTCAACGCACGTGTACTATCGATGGGATACTTGCGGGAGAGTAAGGATAGTTCCCTGAACATTCTGCTGGAAGATGTGAAGTTCCGTGACCGGGAATTCATCCTGGTGGATGAAAGCCACAATTTCCGCCATTCATCAACACAGCGGTACAGTATCCTTCAGAGCTACCTGGGTGGTAGAGCGGGAAGATTCTGCTGTTTTCTTACGGCAACACCACGTAATAAGAGTGCATGGGATATTTATCACCAGATCAAGCTCTTTCACCAGGATGAACGGACAGACCTTCCCATCGATCCCCCCAACTTCAAAGATTATTTCAAACTTGTAGACGCCGGTGAGCGCAAACTACCAGAGCTGCTATCACACATCCTTATTCGGCGAACGCGCAATCATATCCTTCGCTGGTATGGATATGACTCAGAGACGCATCAGCCGGTAGATCCCACGGTCTGGAAGGAATACCGTGAAGGTAAGCGGCGGGCATATGTAATTGTGGCCGGGAAACCACAGTTTTTCCCAAAACGAAAACTTCAAACAGTGGAATACAGTATCGAAGATACTTATCTAGGACTGTACAAGGATCTTCGGGATTATTTAGGGCGGTCCCGAAAGCGATTACCAAAAGAACCTTTGAAAATGGAACTCACCTACGCTCGCTACGGTTTATGGCACTACGTCCACGAGGAGAAGCAGCGCAAAGAACCCTACGCAAGTCTGCACAGGGCGGGAGCGAACTTGCGAGGATTGATGAGGATACTGCTTTTCAAGCGGTTTGAATCGAGCGTATATGCCTTTAAAGAGACGGTGCGGCGGTTACTTAATATGCACGCTCTATTCGTAACTGCATTGGAAAATGGCATTGTACCAGCCGGTGAGGATGCACAGACTATCCTGTACGAGTCAGATTTTGATGAAGAATCAATGTTTCTCGATGCTATTCGCGATGTATCAAAAACATACAATGCAGCGGATTTCAATATTGACCTGCTTAAGAAACATATCCAGCATGATACAAAGATTTTAAGAGAGATACTGGGCATCATCGAGCCCATCAGCCCGGAAAAAGACACCAAGCTGCAAGTGTTAAAGGAAATGCTACGGAGTTCAGCAGTAAAGCGTGGCAAACGGCTGATATTTACTCAATACGCTGATACGGCGAGATACATATTCGAAAATATAGTGTCTAATTATCCAGAGGATGAAATCGATGTCATTTATAGTGGGGACAAGAGCAAAGAGCGTGTTGTAGGGCGATTTGCTCCGAAAGCTAATCCAGAGTATAAATTTGCGAAGGGAGAGTCCGAGCTACATACGCTGGTGACGACAGACGTACTTGCGGAGGGTCTGAATCTGCAGGATGGCGACAAAGTGATCAACTACGATTTGCACTGGAATCCAGTACGCCTTATCCAAAGGTTTGGTCGTATTGACCGTATTGGCAGTGAGCATGATAAGGTATATGGTTTCAACTTCCTGCCGGAAACCGGGATAGACCGTCAATTGGGGCTGAAGGGCATATTGAAAAGCCGCATACAGGAAATACATGACACGATTGGAGAGGATGCAGCAATCCTCGATCCGAGCGAGAGGTTGAATGAAGAAGCCATGTATGCCATTTATGAAATGAAGGGGGATTACCTGGCGCATCTTGAAGATGAAGAAGAAGATATTTTCGATATCAATGAAGCCGAGCAAATGATGCGGCAGCTACGCGCTGAGAATCCGGAGGAGTATGACCGGATTGCCAATTTGAGGGATGGTATAAGAACAGCGCAGGCCACGGACAAAAATGGTTTCTATGTGTTCTGCCAGTCAGGAAGGTACCAGCAGCTATTCCAGCTGGACGAGAAAGGGGAAATCATAACGCGTGATATTCCACGAATACTTAGTGCCATCAAAGCAGCACCTAGTGCCAAATCGCTACCACTGCCTAAACAGCACAATAAGGCTGTGACTCGGATCAGGCAACAATTTGAAAAAGAACTCAAGCAAATTGAGTCCGAAAGAAAGCACCGGTTGTCGCTGACACACGGACAGCGGTACGTACTCCGGGAGCTTCGCCTGCAATACGAGCTGCAAAAGGATGATGAAACCAAGGCCGAGATAGCCGTTCTTGAAAAGACCTATCGGGGGCCATTGAGTAGAGCGGTAATAAAGGAGTTGAATCTACTGCGAAGAAATGGCGTGTCGGGGGATGCGCTTTTAAAGAACCTTATCGATATATATTACCAGCACAACCTCAAGGAGTATGCCGAGAGAAAAAGCATTCGTCGGGCAGAAGATACCATTCCAAGGATTATATGCAGTGAGGCGTTATTAGAGAGTCATTAGCGGCATTGCACGTTTAACAAATAGGTTCGTCATGAGCGACATAAAACTCTTCCAAATCGATGGTAACCAAGTCCGGGAGCTGCAAGGTGGACCAACCACCTTAGAGAAATCACTACAAACACTCATTGAACAGAATCTTGAGAACCTGCTTGGTGTGCGCTTTCTAGCATCTGAGCACACGACCGGAAAAACACATGGTGGGCGCATTGATACTCTAGGACTTGATGAGAATGGCTGCCCAGTTATCATCGAATACAAACGGGCAATAAATGAGAATGTCATCAATCAAGGGCTCTTCTATCTCGACTGGTTAATGGACCATAAGGGGGAACTCACACTGTTGGTTCAAAAAGTATTGGGTGCGGAAGCAGCTGAATCCATCGAATGGTCTAGTCCACGCCTCTTGTGTATCGCAGGCGATTTCACGAAATATGATGAACACGCTGTTCAACAGATAAAAAGAAATATTGAGCTGCTTCGTTACCGGAAATATGATGCGGGGCTTTTACTACTAGAATTAGTTAACGCTACTTTCCCTGAAGCTGAACCGACAGAAACTGTAGGTGGGCCCAAGCCTGCATATTCAGTTTTCGAGGAGAAATTAGCGAAATCCAGCAACGATCTTAAAAACCTGTACGCTGATCTTGCAGCTTACATGCACGCCTTAGGAGATGATATACAGGTAAAAACCTTGAAGTACTATGTCGCCTTCAAAAGGCTGCGAAACTTCGCCTGTGTTGAAGTATATCCTCAATCTAACAAACTTGTTGTATATATACAGCTGAATCCGGATAAAATCGCTTATGAGAGCAGCTTCACAAGGGATGTTTCAAAGACAGGGCATTATGGTACAGGCGGCGTTGAGATTACCATCCATTCCCTTAATGATCTGGAGAAGGCTAAGCCTTTAATCATGGCAAGTTATGAGGGGGTTGGGTAGCCTGCCCTGTACCTGTGCTGGTTGCATTCTAAACGTCCAGTCCCTAAT
>JBHPIW010000049.1:0-11438 GCA_042568495.1 Fidelibacterota bacterium
AAAATCACTTCAGATAACCACCTCGCTTCGAAACCGTCTACCACAAGACAATCATGGTTTACGAAATCTGCTGCTGCAGATAGCGTTGCACCCAGACTTGTACCTCATCAATAGCCTCCAGGTTTGGGTGTTCGACAAATGGGTGGTCAGACAAAGATTTCTCTACAAGCACTGGAATCTCAATAAAGGAAATCCGGTCGTTAAGAAATGCCTGCACCACCAGGTCATTGGCCGAGTTCAGTGCAGCGGGGGCTGAACCGCCCAGCTTAAGTGCCTGATAGGCAAGGGAAATCGAAGGAAACTTCTGCATATCAGGCATTTCGAAGGTAAGCGTTGCCACCTCCAACAAATCAAGACGGGGCCACTTCGCAGGCTTGCGATCCGGATATGTGAGGGCATACTGGATTGGTACTTTCATATCCGGTACCCCCAGTTGTGCCTTGACCGAACCATCCACAAATTCCAGCAGGCTATGCACAATAGACTGAGGATGCACCAAGATCTCAATCTGCTCGGGCTGCAAGTCGAATAACCAGCGCGCTTCGATCACCTCCAATCCTTTATTCATCATGGTTGCCGAATCGACAGTGATCTTGGGACCCATATCCCAATTGGGATGTTTTAAAGCCTGCGCTTTCGTCACTTCTTTTAAGCTATCCTTGTTCCAAGTCCGGAAGGGGCCCCCAGAACCGGTGAGGATGAGTTTCCGGATTTGTTCGTGCCGCTCTCCCACCAGACACTGCCAGATGGCACTATGCTCACTGTCCACCGGAAAGAGATGAAGGCCTTTCTGATGAACCAGCTCAGTGATATGTTCACCAGCCATCACCAGGCTTTCCTTATTGGATAAAGCGACATCAACACCAGCTTTCAAGATTTCGACTGTCGGCGCCATCCCCACCCCGCCTACCAGAGAATTCAAGCAGATATCAACATCATCTCTGGCAGCGATTTCAAGTACGCCACCCATGCCGGTCAACACTTCGATATTCGTGTCTGTCAATCGTTCCTGCAGCTCTTCAGCGGATTCTTTATCGGCTATGGCCACTGCTTTCACCTGGAAACGTTGAGCTTGTTCGGCAAGCAGTTGTGCATTTCGCCGGGCAGTAAGCGCAACGACCTGGAATTCTCCAGGTAGGCTTGTGACCACCTGAAGGGCTTGCACACCGATGGAGCCTGTCGAGCCAAGTATACTTATACGGCGCATCAGATCGGCAGACTCAGCTGGATGCCGCCACCATGGATAGGCTCAGATAGACCCATGCTTGCCAGTAGACCGATCCTGGCATGAATGGACAGTTGCACCTTTTTAAAAATATCCCGGCCCAAGGTAAAAGACAGGAGCTGAGCCTTCCCGGTTAGTTTGACCGCATTACCTGTAAATGTCCTCTGATAAATAAGAATGACTGCCACACTGAGAGAAAACTTACTGATTCGACCTTGATACCCCCACCCGAACTCGTTCCATTTGGAATCATACCGGGTCTCGTAATTTTCAGGATCCTCAATCTCATTGCCCAGAGAATCCTTCAAGAACTGATCGATCAATAGACTTAGTCCCTCAATCCGGTTCTGGGTTATTAAGATCTCAGGCATGAAGGAACCTAAAGGCAGCGTTGCTGGGAAATATCGTAATCCGATGTGGGAGAATTGGACAACGTTCCCATCCGCAATACCGCCACCGATGCCACCCAGTAGCGACAGGTTGGGCGACACCCAGTATTGGAGTCCCACTATGGGAAGCAAATACCTTTCCTGTCCAACGGGTTGGTATAGAGCAGGATAGAAGGTCAAATCTGCTGGGCTATTGGTTGCCTTAGGCAGGGATCCGAACGTGAGATCAGCGGCCATTGCTAGGGCAATCTTGTCGTTGATAGTCATTCCCGGAATGTCCTGCGCATGAGCCTGGTTGCTGAAAACAAGAAATCCGCATAAACCAAGGAGAAGGAAACGAAGGGATTTAGATGAATCCACGAGTGCCGCGCTCGAAAAAGTCTAAGATGGATTGGACTTCCTTGGTGGGCGGTAATTCGTTCTTGACCACCGCGAGTGCCCGAGAAAGATTGTACTCCGAGCGATAGATAATCTTGTAGACTTTCTTAATCTGATCTCTGACTTTGGAAGAGAAACCATGGCGCCGTAAACCAATGACATTCAAGCCACCAAACCTGAGTGGTTCACCCGATACCATGATATAAGGCGGTATATCCTGGACAACGCGATATCCTCCGCCCACCATGGTATATGCTCCAACTCGGCAGAATTGATGTACGGGTGTGGTGCCGCCGATAAAGGCATAATCATGTATTTGAGCGAATCCTCCCAACTGTACCAGATTAGCCAGGATCACGTGCTCTCCGATATTGCAGTCATGTCCCACGTGCACGTATGCCATGAGATAAGCATGTTTCCCGATCACCGTTCCTTCTTCACGGGTGCTGCGGTGGATTGTTACATATTCCCTAAGTACAGTTCCCTCACCGACAAAGACGGGCGTGTCGCCACCTTTGAACTTGATATCTTGAGGTGCCCCACCAATGATACAACCGGGAAACACCTTACAATTGGCGGCGAGAGTAACGCCAGCCAGGATATGAGCATGTGCCATGATTTCAGTCCCATTACCGATAGTCGCACCGCCTTCAATAACGGCCCCTGGCCCAACAGTTACACCATCAGCCAGATCGGCTTGGGGATCAACAGCTGCCATGGGATGAATGGTAGTAGAAATGCTCAGTCCTCTCGTTCAACGACCGTCGCCATTAGTTCTGCTTCAGTAGCCAGCTCATCATCTACAAATACTTGGCCAAACATTTTGAACGTATTCAGACGCACCTTCAAAAGTTTGAGCTCGAGGATGAGTTGATCGCCAGGGGTGATCGCACGCCGGAAACGTGCCTTATCTATGGCTGTGAAATAGACCAGCTTGTGGTGCGGATCGGACACCGGAGATAGCACCAGGAACGCGGCGGCCTGAGCCATGGCTTCCAGCACAAGAACTCCGGGCATGACTGGTTGGCCAGGAAAATGTCCTTGGAAGAAAGCCTCGTTAAAAGTCACGTTTTTGAGTGCGCGTACCAGTTTTCCCGGCTCCACATCGAGTATGCGATCCACCAACAGGAGGGGATATCGATGGGGTAGGGTTTCCAGTATATCCTGGATATTGAATTTGATATTGGGGCTGACGCTGCGGGCACGCCGTTGCTCCATCTTCCGACCGTAGACTGTTTTTAGGCGTTTCACCAGTTCTACATTGGACGCGTGTCCACTGCGGGTGGCAACCACATGACCTTGAATGGGCATCCCTAACAACGTCAGATCACCGATCAGGTCAAGAATTTTGTGCCGGATAGCTTCGTTTTCAAATCGAAGATCCTGACCTCCCAGAAGATCCCCCTTGCTGGGAGGAATATCATCGGTGACATTGTAAAGTTCTTTTAAATGTTCCACTTCACCGGGAGCAATGAGTCTATCTACGAAAACGACGGCATTTTCAAGACTGCCACCTTTGGCTAATCCCTGTTTTTTCAATTCTTCGACTTCGCTGAACAGACAAAAAGTGCGGGCTGGGGCTATCCGCTCCACGAAATCCTCTTCCATACTGTAGACCGTCATATACTGCGTACCATTCCGGGTAAGGTGTTGGTAGTCCATGGTGAATGAGATACGGAATGTATCTGAAGGAAGTACGTGCATATCAATATTTCGACCAGGATCGGAATAGGAGACAGTCTTGTCGATTACCAATAACTTGCGGTTGGCACTCTGCTCGACAATGCCTGCCTCTAGTAGAGCATCAACGAAGGGCTTGGCACTCCCATCCATCACAGGCGGTTCCTTGGCACTCAACTCTACTAGGACATTATCGATGCCTAATCCGGTAATCGCTGCCAGTATATGTTCCACCGTATGAACGCGATTTCCGTTTTGTTCAATCGTAGTTCCCCGGGAAATGTCGATGACGTGGTCGATATCTGCGGCGATGGGTGGGCAATCTTCGAGATCCATACGCTGGAAGTTGATACCGGTATGGACCTCCGCTGGCTTGAAAACAGCCGTACACTCCAATCCTGTATGGAGTCCCACACCGGTTACCGATACATCTTTCTTAAGTGTCCGCTGATACCCGGCCATATTTATTAATCTCCTCCACTCTGAATCTCAGTTTTCATTTTTAACAGGCGTGTTTCCAGATCGCGTACACGTCGCAGCAGCTCTGGTAACTTTTTTACAGCTCCATACTGTCGCAGCCATGAGGAATGTTCCACTGCCGGAATACCTGCATAGGATTGGCCCGCCGGCACTGATTGCATTATAGCCGACTTGGCTGCTGCCACCACACGGTCACCTACGGTGAGATGATCAGCTACACCTACCTGACCGGCCAGGGTTACAAAATCACCAATGGTCGTTGATCCGGCAATGCCCACCATGGCAGCGAAGAGACAACCACGGCCCACCTTTACGTTATGAGCAATATGAACCAAGTTGTCAATCTTTGTATCTGCGCCAATCACCGTATCTCCAAGAGATCCCCGGTCAATTGTGGAATTGGCACCGATCTCAACTCTGTCACCTATCACGACTCGACCAACTTGGGGAATCTTGTAGTGTTGGTCCTGCTGAGTAACATAACCGAAGCCATCCGCACCGATGACCGCGCCACTATGGATAATGACTTCATTCCCTACCTGAGTCTTATCATAGATTACGACATTCTCATAGAGTGTCACAGCGCGCCCAATACTAATCCCCATACCAATAGAGACACCGGCATGGATAATTGATCCATCTCCAATCTTGACTCCGGAACCTATCACCACATGTGGCCCAATCACGATTCCCTGTCCCATATGGACATCCGCCTCAACGACTGCGGTTGGATGGATTCCTGGTTCAGGCGGAGTTTCGGGATACAGGTAGGCAAGCAGTTCAGCAAAGGCACGACCGGGATGGTCCACACGGATAGCTGCCTTGCCATGTGTAGCTATCCCTTCCTGAAGAATTATGGCACTCGCCGGTGACTCCGCAAGGAACGGCTCGTATTTTGAATCAGAGAGGAAGGTAATCCCACCGGGACTGCCAGCTGTAATCTCACAGGCATGGGTGATCTCTATCGCGCCATCACCCTCTACTACCCCATGGATCACATGTGCGATCTCGTCTAGTGTAGGCACGGGGATATGCCAAAGCTACTATTTAGCAGCGGATCGGCGCAGTTCAGCGATTATATCTTCCGTGAGATCGTGAGCAGGGAGCGCATAGACCAATGCTCCACCGGCAGCATCAATGATATAATCATAGGACCTCTCTGCTCCAATCTTCTTGACAGCGGTATCAACCTTATTAAGCACCGGTCCCATGAGCTCAGCTTGATACTGATAGATTTCTCCCTCCGGGCCAAATTTGACCTGCTGGAATTCCAGAGTGGTCTGTTCGAGATTCTGCATCTCACGTTCTTTCTCGCGAATCTTTTCATTACTCAACAGCAGACGCTGTCTTTCGAACTCCTGCTGCAGACTATCCAGCCGCTCGATGTATGCATTATATTCTACCTGCAGCCGTCTGGTTTCCTTGTCCAACTTTGCCTGGGCATCACGAACGTCCTCATATTCCCGCATGATACGATTGGAATCGATATACCCGATTTTAAGTTGCCCGAATACCACGACCGGTAGTAGAGCCAGGATACTGATAATATGAACGATACTACTCTTTTTCACTGCACCTCCTTTAGGAATAATTAAAAGGGCATCCCGAATATAAAAGTTACTTCCCAGCCATGGGGACTCTGATCCTGATCGAAATCTACCGAATCAAATCCATAGCCTAAGTCAAGTCCTAGCATACCCAACATGGGCATGAACATTCGTACACCGACACCTGCCGAACGCTTGAGATTGAAAGGATCAACATAACTGAAGTTATACCAACTATTCCCCATATCCATGAATGCGAGGGTATAGATGGTCGGATTTTCCGATAACAATAACCGGATCTCTGTTGAATACTTCATCATCACGGTGCCACCCAGTGGCCGATTTCCGGAGTAAGGACCTACCGTGTTGTCCGAATACCCCCTCAGCATCTCGCCATACGGGATACCGGAACCGCCCATGAAGAATTTTTCTTCCGGTGGTAAAATGGATCGATCTCCTGTTGCAAGAATTTGTTTAATCGCACCCATTTTGAAATTATGATGGAAGACAAGCTTTTCCGCGAGAGGCAGGAACCATTTGATCGAAAAGACATGTTTATGAAAATCTTCATTCCCTCCCAGCACAGAACCGGAGAGCGTGGACACCCAGTTCATCTCCGAGCCATTCGTGGGGAACTCAGGCCGATCACGGCTATCACGGCGAATAGACTGCGTTAGAGCGACTCCTACCGTCGAGACGTAGGTGTTCCCGTTCTCATCGGTAAGGATATCCTCTTCCTCGACTCCGACCAGATAATTGCTGAGGTTGGCGGCAGAGCCTAGATAGGTCTTATTTACACCTTGAAAGATCCAGGAACCCTGGAAGAAATTATCCGGCCATCGGAACCGACGCCCAAATCTTACGGATCCACCGTACTGACGAATATCAAAATTGAAGTAGCTCACTTCATACGGAGATCGACCTCTTTCAGAGTAGAAGGCCGAGAATCCGACCAAATTCGGTGTGTTGAAAAGCCAGGGATTGATCAAACTCACGGAGAAGGACTCATAGGAAGCTTGTGCTGCGCTGGAATAGTAATTCAAATTGGCAGAGGCCCCTCGATTGTAAGTCAAGTTCAGTTGTTGTCCGGTCCCTGCAAGATTATCGAATTCAACACCGCCACCACCGATCATACCGTATTGCTCTGTATAACCTACAGACAGATTGGCCTTGCCCGTGGAGCGCTCGGTCACCTTGATACTCAAGTCCACCTCATCTTCATCGACAGGCAGGACATTGGGTTCAACATTTTCGAAGAAATTGAGAATCCAGATATCCCGTTGACTGCGCCCCAACTTTTCATAACTGAACGTTTCTCCGGGATCTATCCGCAGTTCCCTCCGAATCACATAATCCCGTGTTCGCTCATTTCCAGTAATGTTGATATATCGTATGGAGACCTTCTGATTTTCCACGATATTGAATACCACGTCAAGGGAGTCTTTCCCTACCGGCAACTCAACCGGCTGCACGGCTGAGTAGAGATAGCCCTCATCCATGTAAACGGGGTGAACCTTCTGGCTAACGGCGTTTGCGAATGAGTCCTCGTTATATAAATCCCCCCTCTTGAAACCCAGCGCGGACTCCAAGTCGTCATCGGAGTGAAGATTATTCCCCTCCCATATAAAATCACGATAATAATACGGGTCGCCTTCATGTATCTGAACAACCAGTCCAAGACCCTTGCCATCAGGAGTTACATGCACCGAATCGCTTGTTACTCTCGCATCCCGATAGCCATGATTGCGGTAGTATTTCGTGATGTTATGCAAATCCGTTTCATAGGCATCCCGATCAAACGGGGATCGCCAAAAGAGATACCAGCGCCAGCGTTTGGTCTCTTTCATCTGGCTACGCACTAGGAAGGTGGATACGTTCTCATTTCCCTCAAATTGTATAATCCTCAACCGTACCTTTTTATGCTCCACAATTTGAATCGTCAGGATTTCGCCGTGGGGATGATCCCCCGGTTCCTGAGAAGTGGTGACCTCCACGTTCAGATAGCCATCATCGTGATATAATTTTTTCACTTTGCGTATTACTTCAGAGATAGCGTAATCAGTCAGAATTTGAGGAGATTTTATCTCGATCGTTTCCAGGATCTTGTTATTCCCAATCTTGCGATTACCTTCCAATTTGGTGTCTTCAAGCGATTTGTATTCCTCAACAGCGATGCGCAGCATAACACTATCTTCGGCTTCCTCTTCATTATACACCTGAACATTGGCGAAAAATCCCAGATCCCATAACCGATGAATACCGCGCTGAATATCTATTGCCGTAACATCCCGTCCCGGATAAAGGCGCGAAGTCGTCTGCACCACCATTGCCGAGGCACGGTTGTTCCCCTCAACGACAACCTCCTTAATATGGAATGTAGGAACAGGTTGAGCCCCAATGAAGGTCCCAAGTAGCAGAAAGGATATAGCCAACCAGATACGCACGCAGATTAATCCTGGGGTATAGAGGTTTTTAATTGTTCACTCACCAGGCCGAAGCGTCGTTCGCGGCACTGATAATCAAGAAGCGCTTGATACAGCTCCCGGCTTCTGAATTCAGGCCACATTGCCTCAGAGATGACCAGTTCGCTGTAGGCTAATTGCCAAAGCAGGAAGTTGCTTATGCGGGCTTCGCCACTGGTGCGTATCACTAGTTCGGGATCGACCATCCCATGAGTATACAGGTGATCCTCAAAAGCTGCAGCATCTATCCTTTCCGGTGTCAATTTACCTGCTTGAATCAAACGCGAAACACCCCGAACGGCATCTAGGATTTCCTGACGACCGCCGTAACTTAGCGCGAGATTAAGATTCAACCCGGTATTCTCGGCGGTTTGCTCCATTGCACTCTGCATCTCACGTTGGGCGACGGGAGGTAGGTCCGTCAGACACCCAATAATGGTTAAGCGCACATTGTTGTTCATCAGCTCCCGGATTTCTTGGCGGATAGTGGTCACCAACAACCTCATCAGTGCATCAACTTCCGCCCGGGGTCGTTTCCAGTTCTCCGAGCTGAACGTATAGAGGGTAAGGATCTGGATACCTAATTCACCACATGCGCGTGTGATTTCCCGAACAGAATTCACCCCTTCCTTATGTCCGGAAACTCTTGGTAAGCCGCGAGACTTGGCCCACCTCCCGTTGCCATCCATAATAATGGCAATATGCCGAGGCAGGTTTCCCTGCTCGAGCACCAAGATTTTCAATTCCGATTCGCTCTTTGATTTCATTGTTCTATATTCGGGGTAAATTACCGTACACCCTCGCTATTGGCAACTATAGGCTCATTTCCAGATGGAATCAGATCATTACTCGTAAAGTACATTCTCTCCTGCGGAAATCTTCAAACAGTGCCGTAGCATGAGCAGGACTGGGGTGAAGAACTTCCGGTTTTCTCTGAAAATGCGCCGTCAATAAAGTCATTTTCTCTAAGCATACCATACAGGTTCAGACTACTTGACTACGACCCTGGTAAAGGGTATTGTTACTACATCTACCTGCCACAGGACCATTTTCCAACGTCTGAGCATAGGGAACTGTTCCCGACCAGTTGGCAATAGATTGTTCCAAGAGATCACGGAAGGCTAACGGGGACCAAAGATAATATGAAGAACATGCTGCAAGCAGTCTGTGACATGAGCCAAGAACAAATCAGGGAGGGGATGTTCCCCTTTCATTAGCTCGTCATGCAAGGGCTTAGACAGCTCTATCAGGCCGCAATATTTGTATTATTCAAAAGGGCCTCGGCAATGCGACGAAATTCACGCCCCACTACTGATTCAGGATGTCGAAGAACGTATGGCTCTCCCACGTCAGAGGCGACTACCAAATCGGGAGACAAAGGAATTTGACCCAGCAATGGAACCTGCAACCTCTGGCTTTCCAGATCGCCACCACCGCTTCTAAATACGGGTAACGCAGCATGAAATCTTCCCTGCTCGTCCCCCTTTATCGTGGGAATATCAGCAAATCCTTCCAGTTCAAGAACGGCATCGGGGATCGCATCGCCTTGTTGGTTCTTTATAATCCCATCGAGAAGAAGTCCCGACATGTTTTCAATTACACCCAGTACCGGTGTATTCACCTTCTGAAACATATCGGCGCCTTTCTGGACATCCAGTAGAGCAAGTTTCTGGGGTGTAGTCACGATAACAGCGCCTGTCAGAGCCAATTGCTGGACAAGTGTTAATTGAATATCACCCGTACCAGGCGGGAGGTCTAGGACGAGACAATCGAGCTCACCCCATGCAACATCTTCGAAGAACTGTTGTGTCATCTTGGCTACTAATGGACCACGCCAAATTGTGGGCGCCTGATTGCCCGAGATGAAACCAAACGACATTACCTGCATCCCGTGGCAGTCCAAGGGAACAATTTTCTGTTCAGCATTCAGGACTGGCTGTTCCTGAGACCCAAGTATCATCGGCAGACTCGGTCCGTAAATATCCAGATCAAGGATACCGATTGAGGCTCCGGTCATCGACATGGCTGCGGCCAGGTTTACAGCGATGGTTGACTTGCCCACACCGCCTTTCCCACTGGCAATGGCGATCGTAGTTTTAACACCGGGAAGATCGGATCTGGCTGGCATTTCTCCCGGAGTAGACGGTGCAGGACTCCCGTCCTTGGGTTGAGGTTGGATGATCTCGACATCTACCCTTATCGCTTTCACCTGCTTGGAAAGGGCGGACTTGACAGTCGCAATCAGGGCAGTCTTATGTTCTTCGTGGCTGGTAGCCACTGCCAGAACTACTTTCACATCCTTTCCGGATATCTCGATGTCGGTGACCATCCCGAAGGATACAATATCACGATTGAAGCCTGGATAGTTGACCGACTTCAGCACCTCAATGATTTTATCATGTGTGATTTTCAATTTGTGTTTACCTCAAGACTGGATGAACGGGATGAATGTATGGGGTGACCATCAACGAACGGATGAATAAAGCGGCTGTCCGGATACCAGACAGCCGCTCCGAAATGGCTGAAGATGCTTTAGCTTACCCAGAATAATCGCGGCCAAAGAACTCGTAATTGATCTTGATGAACTTCTTCCACTCGTCAGGCACAGCATCCTCTTCGAAGATAGCTTCGACCGGGCATTCTGGTTCACAGGCTCCACAATCGATACATTCTTCAGGATCGACATATAGCATATGACCAGCAGGATCATCCCCTTTCTGCCAGCCTTCATCAGGGTGGATACAGTCAACGGGACAAACCTCGACGCAGGCAGTATCGCAAGTATCAACACAGGGTTCACAAATAATATAGGCCATTGGGAATGCCCTCCATCAAATTTTAGATTGTTATCATAGAAAAATGGCTCTATGCACTAGTTAGTGCCATTAAAATTACCCTGCTCCCCGCCTGATGCACAATTAAAATCAAGGCCTGTTCCCCAAGCATTGCTAAAGATAATATTGCCAGTAATATGCCACGATGAAAAAGCCGATCTTGTTTAGCCCCAATCTTCTTCTCTTATGGATGGGTCATGTTATTTCCCACGCTGGGGATGCTATCTACCAATTGGCTCTGCCATGGCTTATATTGGAGTTGACGGGTTCCAAGACTACGACTTCTCTGGTGGCTCTGAGTGCCTATCTCCCTGCGGTACTGTTCAGTCTCTTTGCTGGAGTTATCGTTGACAGATTCAGCAGACGTGGTGTCATGATATTTTCCGATATAACCCGAATGGCAGGTATGGCATTGCTAGTGATTTTCCTATTAACGGGGGGAA
>JBHPIW010000005.1:0-102390 GCA_042568495.1 Fidelibacterota bacterium
CTGATTGATGCTCTCTCGGAACAGGGGATCCAAGCTCCCCAACTGGAATTTGACCTGACAGACGCTTACCGGCACGTGTTGCGCCTTTATGACGGGGATATTGCACCGGAGTCCTTAACGGCAGAATTGGTATTCCGGCGGACACGCCTATCAGACTCCTTGGAAAGTCTCGGTGATGGGGGCCAGAATCCGTGTCTACACCTGGAATGGATCCTCCTGCAGAATCCACACCGCCGGTTCGATCGTGCTCATCCGGCCTTGCCCGGGCAGGAGTACGCGGGCCTGGCATTGGGGGATATGACGCTCGGTCTCATCGCGGCACTGGGGAAGAATCTGCACATGAGCGCCATCGTAGCGGTACCGGCGAGTATTCACTCGGCATTGTTCTTCCTGAAGAGCTACTATGCACGCTCGCCTGAAATCCATGGGCAGCTACTGGAGATCCGCCGGGCAGTGAAAAGGTCTGGCCGTACGGAAGTCATATGGGCGGAGCATTGGGGAGACTTGCTGGAGCGAGAAACGGGTGCGGTATACAACTGGGAACCGGCGGAAATGATCCAACCGCTGCGGGATGAGATCAAAGCGTGGTTTGACGATGCAGACGGGTATCAGAAAGAGCTGCACCAAATAGTTGCGCACTACGAGATTCGTGAAGGTGTACGGGCGAAGATAACGGATAGCGGGGAAGTCATCCGCGAGGTGGTAGCCAGCACCGAATAATCAGGGTATGCCCCGGCAATAAGGATTATTAGAGAGGATACCAGCACCACAGGAAAACCGGAACTTTGGGTGGATTTCCATAGTCGAAGGGAGTATTTTTACCCGCGCAGCCCCGAGCCAAAAATCATATGTGATTGAACCGGTTTTCATGGATTACACAAAAACAAATATTTGAATGGCGCTATGAGATTCAATACATCCATCTTTCCGAAAATCTTTGCACTACCCCTGATTCTGCTCATATCAAACAGTGGATCGCTGTACGGGAGAATCACGTATACTCTCAGTTTCGAGGACCGCACCGAGCATTATGTGAGTGTGGAGATGGAGGTGGACGGTCTCCGGCGGGGGAGTGAGTATGTGGATTTCAAGATGGCCACGTGGACACCGGGCAGTTACCGCATCCGGGATTTCTCGAGGAACATCGTTGAAATGAGTGCGAGAGACGGATCCGGGGACCTGGCTGTTGAAAAGATGAATAAGAATACCTGGCGCGTGGGTCTGAATGGTCGACGGCGGATATATCTGGTTTACAAGGTCTATGCGTTCGAACCTACGCAACGGACAAGTTACGTTGATGACCAGGGAGCGATGCTCAACGGCGCCAGTGTATTTGTGTATCCGGTGGGGATGGAATCGCAGGAAAGCCTGGTGGTGATCAACAAGCCACGGGCCTGGAGGCAGGTTACAGCGGCACTACCCGGAGTGGGGGGTAGCAGCCCTGTATTCAGGGCGGAGAATTATGATATACTGGTGGATTCACCGATCATGATGGGGAATCACAGGGTCCTGGAATTTGAGGTGGGGGGAATCCCCCATCGGTACGCCATTTCGGGCGAGGGCAACTATGACCGGGAGCAGCTGATTACCGACACGCGCAAGATCGTTACAGAGATCCACGATATATTTGGCTCGGTTCCCTATGAGGAGTTTACCATTTTCCTGGAGCTGCGGGATAGCGGCGGAGGAGGGCTGGAGCACCAGAACGCCATGCACATTATCAAATCGCGGTGGGCCTTCAGTCCGGAAGCTGATTACCGCCGTTTCCTGGACCTGGTTGCGCATGAGCTGTTTCACATATATAATGTGAAGCGGCTGCGGCCCCAATCCTTCCTGACTTATGATTACGAGCAGGAGAATTATACGGCACTATTATGGTTCGTAGAGGGATTCACATCATACTACGGCCGTCATCTTCTCCGGCGAGCGGATCTTATCTCGGACGATGTTTATCTCCAATTGATCGCGACAGATATCCAGCAGCTTGAATCAGCGCCGGGGAGGTTGGTGCAAACGCTTGAGGAAGCCTCGTTCGATGCCTGGATCAAGTATTATCAACCGGATGAAAACAGTCCCAACACCACGATTTCATACTACCGGAAAGGCGGACTGGTGGGCCTGGCACTGGATCTGGCGCTCAGATCGGCCACGAACGGGGAACGGAGCCTGGACGATGTGTTCCGGCTGCTCTGGGAGCAGTACGTCGTTACCGCACAGGGTTTTGATTTTGAACTAATCCGATCCATTTGTGATACCCTGGCCGGCCGCCCCCTGGACGATGTGTACCAATATATCACTACGACAGCAGAGATCGAGTGGGAGCCCATCCTGGAGCCATTCGGGCTTCTCCTGATGAAGCATTACAGCAGTCCAGAGGACTCCCTGAAGGCGTATTACGGGATTCAGACTAGGATTGAGGATGGCAGACTGTTTATCGATCGTGTGAACCATGACACACCGGCCACCCTGATCGGTTTAAGCGTGGGGGACGAGCTGATTGCAGTGGACGGATACCGTGTCGCAGGTGAGACCGGTAGACGCATCCTATCCTCGCGCAGCCCGGACACAGAAGTGACGCTGCTGGTAAGCAGAAGCGGCGTTCTCAAAACGTATAAAATCAGGCCCGTTGTATCGCCATTCGACAGGTATTCCATTCTTCGGATTGAACCACCGACCCTGGAGCAGGAGGAGCTGTATTCCAACTGGCTCGAGGTTCCCTGGGAATAGTCCGGTGGCCCTCAAATCGCCGGTAGTGATTCTGGCGGACGGCACATTTCCTACCCATCATCGTCCCCTGGAGGTACTGGAGCGGGCCGGTACCATCATTTGCTGTGATGGTGCGGCGAACAGCTTCCTGAAGCGTTCACGGAAGCCCGACTACGTGGTGGGAGACCTGGATTCCATCGATGGAAAAGCCCGCAGTATGTTCCATGACCGATTGGTGCCGCTCCCCTCAGAACAGTCGAGTGACCTGGAGAAGGCGCTGCAGTTTGCGACCGAGAAAGGCTGCCGGGAAGTGACGATTCTGGGCGCTGTAGGCCAGCGGGATGATCATACGCTGGGGAATCTCCTGATGCTGTGGACTGATTTTGGCATGGAGGTGATGGCGCTTACAGATACCGGGCAGTTCAGCGTGACACGCACGACCGGGACATTCTGCTCATTCGAAGGGCAGGAGGTGTCACTCTTCCCTGAATCATCCCAGGTACGTATCACCACCAGCGGATTGGAATATGCACTGGATCAAGAGACTTTGCCGAGGCACCATATGGGAACATCCAACCGCAGCCAGGGAAAGACCTTCACCATCCAGGTCACCGGTGGCCCGGTGCTGGTCTATCAGGGCTACCCGCCCGAGGAATAGGATTGCCCAATCCCGCCGAATCTTCTTTGGGTGACACACTGCTCCATCCTGTTGATCTCGCACTCATCGCCCTGTACGTTACAGGGCTGCTGTACCTGGGCCTGAGGTCGCGGCGACCGGAAGGATTTGCAGTCCAGAATTATTTATTGGGCGGCCGCAGGCTGACGCTGGTTCCATTCGTGGCCACACTGGTTTCCACGTGGTATGGCGGAATTCTAGGAGTCGGAGAGTTTACCTACCGGAACGGGATCGTGAACCTGCTGGTGTTCGGCATCCCCTACTATATCTATGCTGCGCTGTATGCGGCGTTTCTGGCACCAAGGATCCGCGGTGGTGGCGCCTTGACGATCCCCGAGCGTTTCCACCAGCACTACGGACCGGGCGCAGCGCGGTTCGGCGCGGTGCTCGTCTTCCTGCTCACCACACCCGCCCCCTACCTGTTGATGCTGGGTGTCATGCTGAACTTCATGTTCGGGCTGCCGTTATGGTCGGCCATCCTGCTGGGGACGATCTTCAGCACAGTCTACTTATGGCGCGGGGGTTTTCTGTCGGTCATACGGACCGACCTGCTCCAATTCGTGCTGATGTTCATGGGATTCGCGGTGCTGCTGGGTATGCTCATGGGGCAGGAGTCCCTGTCAGAGATGTGGCACCGGCTGCCGGCGGGTCATCGGGATCTCAGGGGTCCCGAATCCATGGGTTGGCAGGTGATCCTGGTCTGGTTTCTGATCGCCAGCTGGACGTTTGTAGATCCGGGATTCTATCAGCGTTCGGCGGCTGCCCGTGACGGCAAGACAGCTGCCAGGGGAATCTGCATCAGCGTGGGATTCTGGCTGGTATTCGATCTGTTGACAACAGCCACCGGATTGTACGCGGTGAGCAGGCTGCCTGATCTGGCGCTGCAGGCCGGGGGTCCCGTAGCGGCATATCCCCTGCTGGGACTGTCCGTCCTGCCGGTTGGTTTGCGGGGCTTATTCATGGTCGCGCTGCTGGCGGTGATCATGAGTACGGTGGACTCGTTCGCCTTTATCAGCGCCACAACTATAGGCAGGGACTTTTTCCTTCGGCAAACTGATGACGTTCATGCCGAGCGGAAGCGGATCCAGTGGGGAATCATCGTCAGCTGCTGTGTGGGATATGTTCTGGCCGTGGGATTTCCATCGGTGGTGGAGCTGTGGTACGGTCTGGGCATGCTGTTGGTCCCGGGACTGCTGCTGCCGGTGTTGGCGACATTTACCTCAGCATTTTCCCTAACCGACCGGTCGGCCATCATGGTAGGTTCAGGCGGGGTAATTACGGCTGCGGTGTGGCAACTCATCCCGCAGTTGGCCCGTTGGTTGGGCACAGACAGCGCGGGCTATCCGCTGGGACTGCAGCCGATGATCCCCGGTCTAATGGTAAGCATATTACTAGCGATGATTTTCGGAAAGGCAAGGCATGCCACTGGATGACCGATTTACGTATCATCCGCCATTCTGGGCGCGCGATCCCCTGGTGCAAACCAGCCTGGGACGAGCGCGCTACCGGCGATGGGGACCGAATGCCATGCTGGAACACGCCAGGGAAGAAATACTCACGACTCCCGAGGGTGTCCGGCTGCAATGCTTTGTATCAACACTCAAGGGGAGAACGCGACGCGGTTCAGCCATACTGCTCCCGGGGTGGGAGAGCAGCGCTCATACAACCTATATGGTTTGCCTGGGCCGCAAGCTGTTCCATGAAGGATTCGACGTATATCGTCTCAATTTCCGGGATCACGGCGAGACCCATCATTTGAATGAAGGGATGTTTCACGGGGCGCTGCTGCAGGAAGTAGCGGATGCCGTGGGCATGATCGGGGCTAACACTAATGGGACACCAGTAACCCTGATCGGATTTTCCATGGGGGGCAATTTCGCCCTGCGCCTGGCCTGCCTGGAACTCCCCTTCCTGAGTGCTATCTATGCCGTGAGCCCGGTGCTGAAACCGCTGGCCAGTACCCGCAAAATGGATGAGAATCCGCTTATGCGGGCCTATTTCCGGGAGAAATGGCTGCGTTCCATGAAACGGAAAGAGGCGCTCTTCCCCGATCGTTATAATTTCGAGGAGCTGTACCAGGAGTCGCATATCCTGAAAATGACCGAAATAATTCTGGGCAAATACACGGATTTCCCTTCGGTTGAAGCCTACTTCGACCAGTATACCCTTACGCCCGAAAGACTGGCGGAAGTGCGGATACCGGCAACCGTCATCGTGTCGGAAGATGATCCCGTGCTGGATGACGTTCCCTATACGGACTATTTATCCCTGGAGAAGGTCTGGTTCTCGGTTCAGAAGTACGGCGGGCATATCGGTTTTATCCGGCCTACCCTGCGGGTATCCTGGGCGGACCGGTTCATTACAAGACGGATGCTGGAGTCGGTGAACCAAGCATCAGGATAGAACGAATGAGAATAGCAGACGAGGCGGCAATCGGGCAACTGCCGCCTCGTGCAGGCTGGGTAGATTGTGCCAGTGCAGGAGGGATGCTCCCTCTACCGGAGGAGCATCCTGGGAGGTATCTGCCAAAGATGAAACGTCAATGATGTGCGTTCGTAATGTCAATTAACTAAATGCCTTAGATAGAAAAAGTTCCCTAAATCATACCTGTCAGGACTAACGTATCGTAATGGGATTTTATACTATCAGTAAGAGGATCGCCCGGCGTGTCTGGAGCGAAGGTACAATCGTAAAGCTGGAACCCAGCCTGCGCAGGATGATGAAGGTATGGTACACAGGCAAGCGACATACTTGTCCATGCTGTCATTCAGGATTGCGTCGATTTCTAACCGACAGGCGGCTATGTCCCGGGTGTGGATCCAGCCCCCGGCATCGACTGCAATGGCTATACCTGGAGAAGGAATACGATCTGTTCCGAAGGAACGAAACCGTCCTGGATATTGCTCCATGGCGACATTTTCAACGCACCTGTCTGAGGCAGACCGCTCTACGCTATCATAGCATGGATATTGCGTCTCCATGGGCGCTCGAGCGGGGCGATATGACCGCCCTGCCATATAAGGATGGGACGTTTCAGGTGGTACTATGCAGCCATGTTCTGGAGCATGTACAGGAGGACCAAGCCGCAATAAGGGAGATGCACAGGGTCCTGGCACCAGGGGGAATGGCGCTGGTCCAGGTTCCGCTGCAGGGTGAGCGTACCTTCGAAGATCCTGCTGCCACGAGCGCCGAGGACCGGGAACGGGTGTACGGACGAGCCGATCACGTGAGGATATACGGCAGAGACATCGTGGACCGTGTCAGCCGGGCAGGATTTGAGGTCGATCTGGTTCCTTATGCAGAGCATTTTGACAATTCGGACCGAGTGCGTTACGGTCTAGATTCGAATGAATTCCTGATTATAGGGAAGAAGCCCTGACAAGGCGCATTGAATGATCGCAGTCCCCACCGCCGGAATCTACGTCCACATGCCGTTCTGCCGATCCAAGTGCATGTACTGTGATTTCTATTCCCTGCCGGACCGTGAGCATCAGATAGGCCGTTTTGTAGCTAGCCTGGTGACTGAGATTCGTGAGTCGGTGGATGAGGTAAAGGGCTGGAGATTCGATACGGTGTATATCGGGGGCGGGACACCCAACCTGCTGACGCCCGAGCAACTGGAAGCAGTTATGCACGCGCTGAAGGATACCTTCGACCTGGAAGGGCTGGACGAATGCACCATGGAAGCCAATCCCGGGGAAGCCTCCGAGGCGCAGCTGCGAGGGTACCGTGAGGCGGGGGTGAACCGGATCTCGTTCGGGTTCCAGTCGTTCGATCCCCAGCTGCTGGGATTCCTGGGGCGAATCCATGCGCCGGAGGATAATTTCGCCAGCTTCGAGGCGGCCAGGAGGGCAGGTTTCGACAATATCAGCTGTGACCTGCTGTTCAACATTCCCGGGCAATCGCTGGAGCGGTGGCAGGAGGACCTGACGAGGCTAGTGGAGCTGGGGCCGGAACACATCTCCACCTATTCTCTGACGGTGGAGCGGGGAACGCCGTTGAGCGAGGAGGTAGCGAGGGGGAGCATCCGCATGCCGGAGGAGGAGACGGACCTGGCCATGTACGCCTGGACCCGGGAATACCTGGCGGGGCAGCGCTATGACAGTTACGAGATCAGTAACCATGCCCGAGATGACAGAGTCTGCCGGCATAACCTCCATTACTGGCGCATCCGGCCGTACCTGGGATTTGGTCCCTCAGCCCACCGCTTCGACGGGGAAGTGCGCAGCTGGAATGTGCGGGACCTGGACGAATATCTCACGCGGGTTGAGGGGGGCGAATGTCCCGTGGCCGGTGAGGAGAGGCTAACGTCCCAGCAAATCCACAATGAGAAGCTGGCGTTCGGGCTGCGGCTGCGGGAGGGAGTATCGGTTACGGGGGAGCTGGGCTACGGAAGTGTGGAAGATTTCCTTGAGAAGTACGACTCCAAGCTTGAGCAGTTCCAGGAAAGCCTGGTGTTGGATGAGGATCGCTTGTCATTGACGGAGCAGGGAATCCTGCTGGCGGACAGCATTACGGCGGAGCTGTTCCTGGATGAGCAGGGGCGGGTGTAAGCGCGGTCTTGCCTAGCGTCCGAATACTGCCAGTGGGTAGTGGTAGCGATCAGAGATAGGGCTCGATCATCTGCAGGAAGAGCTTTTCGCTGCCGGCACCGACGTGCTTGTCCTGTAGGCGGCCCTCACGATCCACTACGTAGGTGGTAGGCAGGTAGCCCTCCCATTTATAAGCCCGGCCGATCTCGGATAGCTCGGACTGGGTTCCGTGGAGGATGGGGTAGACCACCTTGTAATTACGGACAAAGCCCTTGATCTGCTCGCTGCTGAGTTCATCCCAGGAGACTCCCAGCACGACCACACCCTGTTCCTTATAGGCGGAATGGATGCGGTTGAGGTCGGGAATCTCCATGCGGCAGGGGGGGCACCAGGTGGCCCAGAAATTTACCAGCACCAGCTTGCCGCGGAGGCTTTTCAGCGCCACGCGCTCGCCGTCCAGGTCACGCAGGGTGAAATCGGGCGCCATGGGCTTGGCGGAGGCCTCCGTTTTGGCTGGTGCTTGAGGCGCGGCGATGCCACGGGTGCTGTTCACCACCAGGGCGGTGATCGCCAAAAGAGCAATTACAAGTGTCAGTACCGGTTTTTTCATCATCGATTTCCTGATTTTATTCACATTTTCAATCATTTTTCAAGAATCTCCTCATCATAACAGCGCAGGTAAGCGTTTGTTCCTTAAAAATGCGTTCGTTGTCAAGTACCTGCAAATAGAGCGTTTTATCTCAATCCTTCATCCAAAAAGGCTGCGAATTTAGCGACATCGCGGGTCATGCCGGGGAAGCGGGCGATTTCGTCTCCCAGGGGGGTCAGCACTGCGTAGAAGGGGAGCGCGGCGGTACCGAAGCGTTCCGTGGCGAAGGCCTGTTTCTCCCGGAAGTTTTCGCCGCCATCGGTGTAGAGGCGCAGCAGGACGAATTCTTTAAAGCGTTCCACAACTTCGGGCTTGGTGAAAATGTTGGCTTCCATCCAGCGGCAGTTGGTGCAGGTGTAGCCGGTGACATCCACGAAGATGGGCCGGTTGGTCCGCTGAGCCTCAGCCAGGGCATCCTCGTATTCATCCACCCACTGGAGGGTTTCGAGGCTGTTGTTCAGGACGATCCCGCCGCGGTCGCTCTCCAGGCGTGGGGGCAGGTAGGCTTCTACGAGCCCCGGAAGTTTCGCTCCCGCAAGGCCAGCCCCTAACAGCAGGGCGAATACGAGGAAAAAGCCGCTGAGCATCATTCGCGGTACACTCACCTGGTCCATGGGGGAGTCGTGGGGCAGCCGAATCTTGCCGAGCAGGTAGATGCCGGTGAGCAGGATGATCACGGTCCATGAAGCGAGGACGACCTGGTGATCGAAGAAGCCCCAGCCCCAGACGAGGTCGGTGTTGCTGATGAACTTAAAGGCGGCGGCTACTTCCAGGAAGCCCATAACGACCTTCACTGAGTTCAGCCAGCCGCCGCTGCGGGGCAGGCGGGCCAGGTACTGGGGGAAGAGCGCCAGCAGGAAGAAGGGCAGGGCAAAGGTGATGGAATAGGTGATCATCCCGATGGCGGGCCAGAGGTAGTGTCCCTGGCTGGCGGCCACCAGGAGCAGGCCAACGAACTGAATAGTGCAGGTGAAAGAGGTGAGGGTAAAGGTCAAGGCCATGAAGAAAATGCCCAGCATGCCTCCCCGCGATTCCTGGGTGAGGCTGAACTGCCGCAGTTTGGAAGGCAGCTGGATCTCGTACATGCCGAAGAGACTGAGGGCGAAATAGACGAACAGTCCCGCCAGGAAGAGGTTGACCACGGGATTGGACGCCAACTGATTGGCGCCGGTGGCACCCAACGTAAGGGCCAACAGGAAGCCCAGGAGGGAATAGATGATCACAATGCCGACGCCGTACAGACCGGCGGCTTTCAGGGGCCGTATCTCACCGGACTCACCCTGTTTCAGGAAGAATGAGACCGTGATGGGAATCATGGGGAAGACACAGGGAGTGAGCAGGGAGATGAGTCCCATACCTATTGCCAGCAGCAGGAAGGACCACAGCCCCTGCTGGATGGCGTGCTGCAGCTCGGTACCCTCAAGGCCGGTTACGGCGGCCATTCCGGTGGGTGCATCGGTGAAGGCGTAGGCATCCCGGACCGGACCCTCCTCTACAAGGAGCTGGATCGTGAATTCCTTGGTAGTGGGCGGGAGGCAATGGGTTTCGGTACAGGCCATGTACACAAACTGTCCATGGAGTGTGAGCGGCCCGGCGACTAACTGGCGGGAGAGTTCCACCGGCTGCGATACGGTGAAGCGGCCGGAATGCCAGCCGACCCCAATCTGAAAGCCCTCGTCCCACACCCGTTTGGGCTCGGGTTCCCGGAAGGAGCCAAACCGGGATATGAAGCCATTGTCAGGGATCTTGAATTGCGTAGGTACAGGTCCCAGCCCCTCCAGGTCGCTGGAATAGATATGCCAGCCCGGATCGATGTCGATCTCGGCTTGGAGCGTTAGCTGTTCGCCGGGGCGGACACCGTTACGGTCGACCGAGACGGTGGCCCGGACGACCTGGCCCGGATTCTGGCCCCAGAGCACTCCGGTTAGGCTGCCAAGGAGCAGGATGGTGATGCTGCGCCGTATCATTTCCATCAGTTTACCACTGTAAATGCGTACATGCTGTCTCCAAATTGACGATATCAGGTATGGCCGGATAGATCGGTTCCGGGGAATTTATTTCGCAGCCAGGCCCTGACTCCCTTTGTCTGCCGAAGTTTCCGCAGCAATTCGGCGGCGGTTTCATCCACAGCCCGCTCACCGTTCGTGACCAGTTGTTCCAGCTGATCAAACTGTGACCAGTGGAGATTAAGGGTATCGGGATGGATGTGAAAGTCCCATTGGGCATTCTGTGATTGGGATAATTTGGCGGCGGAGATCTCGCCGGCCCGGCCCAGGATACTGATAATGTTGTGCTCTCGCAGGGGTGAAAAGGCGTTGATGGATACGTCCACTGCAATGACGAACTCAGCCCCCAGGGACCTGACAACAGCCCCGGGAACGGGTTGGCCAATGGCGCCATCGGCAAGGAGTTGATTACCCCGGGCAACGGGTGACAGGTAGCCGGGGATCGCCGAACTGGCGACGATAGCCTCAACCAAGTCGCCACGATCCAAAATCTGGTCCCGGCCAGTGTGAAGATCCACGGCACAACAGGCGAAGGGCAGCTGCAGCTCTTCGAAGGTGTGCACCGGGAGGAGGAATTCGATCACACGCGCGAGTCTTTGGGGCTTGACGACGCCCTCACGGCTATCATAGAAATTGAGTACGATCTTGCTGCGCACGTAGCTGGCGGCCCATTCCAGGAAGCCGGGCTCGGACTCGGAGCTGGGAGCTTTGATCCAGTCAATCCCCGATTCGGTGTAGGGTTCGCTTTCGAGCATATCGAGAAAACGCTTTTCGACCCAATCCACATCACGGGTGGCGGCATACATGGCACCCACGACAGCCCCGATGGAGGAGCCGGCGATCATATCGATGGGAACCCCATGCTTAAGCAGTCCCCGCAGGATGCCGATGTGAGTCAAACCCCGGGCTCCACCAGCCCCCAGGGCTATTCCCGTTTGAGGAAGCCTAGCCATTATGCTGGTAATCCATGAATTGGGATAGTCTGCTCCGGCACGCGATGACTGTTCCTCATTTCCATGATGACACGGGCGCCGAAGGGCGGTTTAATCAACCCGCACGCGGAGGATACGCTGGGGATAAATGGGATTTTCTCCGGAGTCGGTAATGGTGGTGGCGATGCCATCCACTACTTCGAGACCCTCGACGACTTCGCCAAAAACGGTGTAGTTATTATCCAACCGGGACAGGCGGCTGAGAGCTATATAAAACTGGCTGCCAGCACTGTTGGGATCGGTACCGCGGGCCATGGCGAGGGTGCCCTTCCGGTGCGGCCGGGGATTGAACTCGGCGGGGACGGTGAAGCCCGGTCCTCCCGTGCCGTCATTGCGGCGGGTGGCATCCCGCGAGAGTATATCACCGCCCTGGATCACAAAGCCGGGTGCCACACGATGGAAGGTGGTATTGTCATAATAGCCTGAATTCGCCAGACGCTTGAAATTATCGCAATGGCGGGGGGCCACGTCGGTAAACAGAACCAGCTTGATGGTCCCGACGGAAGTTTCCATAACAACCGTATCCTGGGGTGTGGCGGGATCACCCTGATAGGCTGCGAGATCGGCAATAATGCGATTGACTTCGTCGGCCACGAGATGACGAACTCCATCGGAATCGTAGCTGGTCTCGCTGATGAGACTGTCGGCTTCATATTGACGGATAATTTTCGGATTGCCATTCTGCCACCAGGAGCGATAAGTCTCGATTCCCCCGGCTGAACTATAGTTTTCCTCGAAAGAGACGGAGCCGTCCTGATAATAGCCGAGCTTGGCCAACAGCTGGCGGTCATTGCCGCGGCCCAGGTACCGTTCAACCTCCTGTTTCATGCCATCGGGGTAGGTTTTTACAACCTCTTCTCGCGGTGCATTGCTGCAGGTGACCACCAGAAGAGACCAAAAGCCGGTAAGAATGTATAACAGAACTCTTTTTTTCATCACGTAACCCCTTCCGATGATAAGGACCATAAACTTAAATATATCAATGTTATCCCGCTAAAATAGCAGAAAAAATTAGGCTTTTACGACCCTAAAACCATTCAGTATTTCCTAAGGGAGAGATTATACCCGTTCGGACTTGCAGTTGTTCCTCAGCGGTGGAAACAGGCTGGCGAGCTACTTTTTACCGGTACGCCCCGGTTTTGCCAGCGGTGCACCCTCCTTACACAAGGGACATTCATCCGGGTCCCAAGCGGGGATAGGCAGGTTGAGCAGGGCATTTCCGGGTGCGCCGAAATCGATGCCGGGAGCGGTGTTTCGATCCACCAGGCATTTGACCGCCACGAGCTCAGCGCCGGAGTCCCGGACCACGTCCAGCAGTTCAAAGACCGACCCGCCGGTAGTGACGATATCCTCAACTACCAGCACACGGTCTCCGGGCTGGAGGGCAAAGCCGCGACGGAGGGTCATGGTGCCATCCACGCGTTCGGTGAACATGGTGCGGCAGTTCAATACCCGGGCTACGGCTCCGGCCAGCAGAATGCCGCCTACCGCCGCTCCGAGCACTACATCGATATCCTTTACGAGGGGATCGTGGGCGATGGCGTGAGCCACTTCGTCCAGGGCGGTGGGCTGTTCCAGGAGACGGAATTTCTCGATATAGCGGCCGCTGTGTTTGCCGGAGGTGAGCTGGAAGTGCCCCTCCAACAAGGCACCGCTTTGCTGAAGGATGTCTTGAAGGTCAAAGGCCATGATTGCGGGTCAGCCGGTTGATATCATGATTATACTGCTCGATGGCAGCCAGGATGTCGTCCATGGCGCCCTCACCGGCGTACAGAATGCCCCGGGACAGGTTGATGATATTGGGTGCCTCCAGGGTACTGCTGGCCATGGCAGCCTCCAGAGAGCCGCCCTGGGCACCCACACCCGGGATCAGGAAGGGGAGGTCGGGGGCTTCATGGCGGATATTTTCCAGGTCCGACGGATGGGTGGCACCCGCCACCAGTCCCAGATTATCGGCATCATTGAGGCCCTGCGCCCAGGCAGCTACCTCCAGGAACAGGGGGCGGTCATCACCGTAGCGCTGGAAATCCTCGGCACCGGGATTGGAGGTGAGGCAGAGTACAAAGGCGCCACGGGCGGGATCGGCGAGAAAGGGTTCGACGGCATCCCGGCCCATGTAGGCATTCACGGTGACGGCGTCCAGGTTAAGATGCTGGAAGATGGCATGGGCGTAGTTGCGGGCCGAGTTGCCAATATCACCCCGCTTGGCATCACCGATGATCAGGGCACGCTGATCGATGGCCGCGGCCAGGTCCTCCAGCCAGGCATATCCCTGAGATCCAAAGCGCTCAAAAAAGGCGAAATTGAGTTTATAGCCCCATACCTGGTCCCAGGTTTCCTCGACAATCGCGAAGGAGGCATCGATCAGGGATTGGAGCGTATTGTCATGGAGCTGGCTGGGGCGGGCCGGGTCCAGATCGAGGCCGAGGCACAGGTGAGACTGCTTGCGCTCAACCTCAGCGCGCAAACGGGTGTTAAAAGGGTTAGTCATGGCGGGAGAATATATTTCCTTCGGAGAGTAGAGTTCAACAGGTATTGGGGGCGGGTAAACGGGGTAGTGTGGGGGAGGGGAACCCACCCGACTAAACGGGTGGTTCGCCGAAGGAGTACAGCAGGTCGTTTACCATGGCCTGCTCGCCACGAACCATCTCGAGTTTTTCCTGGAGATCGGTCTTATGCCGGAGTTCGACTTCGGCCAGATGCTGGAGAAACCGCTTGAGATCCGCGTTGCGGGTCCGTTGGGCGGCTTCGAGATAGTAGTCGTGTGACTCCTGCTCGTGGAGGATGGCTTCCTCCAGGATATCCTCCAGGCTCTTGAAATCGGGGATAATCCCCTTGGATCGTTTGCTCATGCTGCGACTTCCTGCTGAGCGAGCTCCTGCCCACGCCGGATAGCCTTTTCATTGATGGGGAGCAGATGGTGATAGCGCTCGGGGAGTACCTGCTTAAGCCCGGCCCGGATGGATGTGATCTCAAGGATGGGACGATGGGCGAGGAAAGCTCCCAGCATGACCATGTTTAGGACCTTGCTGTTATCCAGGTTGGAGGCCTCGACGGCCGCCGGAATACTCTGGCAGGTGATGTCGGTGCGGGTGGGAGGTTGAAGGATGTTATTGCTTTCATACAGCAATAAACCACCCGGCTTAACAGCGGACTCAAATTTTTCCAGGGAGGGCTGGTTGAGAATAATGGCGGTATCGTATTGGGTAATGATGGGGGAGCTGACGGGCTCATCGGATACAATGGCGATACAATTGGCGGTTCCGCCGCGCATCTCCGGGCCATAGCTGGGCATCCAGGAGACTTCCTTGCCCTCCACCATTCCGGCATAAGCCAGCACCATACCCATGGTGAGGACGCCCTGTCCGCCGAAGCCCGCAATGAGTACGTCCTGATACATTACTTGCCCTCCTCAGGGGGAGTTTTGAGATCTCCCAGCGGATATTCGGGAAAGATATTGTCCTCCATCCAGCGGATGGATTCAACGGGGGTCATTTTCCAGTTGGAGGGGCAGTTGCTGACGACTTCAATCAAGCACAATCCGGCCTTCTCGTGCTGGAGTTGGAGGCTTTTCAGCAGGGCTTTCTTGAATTTGCGTACGTTTGCGGGCTTATGAACACTCTGCCGGGTCACATATGCTGTTCCCGGCAACTGTGCGATAAGTTCCGTTATCTTCAACGGATGGCCGTGCAATTCAAGATTACGGCCGGTTGGGGAGGTAGATGTAGTGGCGCCGAGGATAGTGGTGGGGGCCATTTGGCCGCCGGTCATGCCATAGATGCCGTTGTTGATGAAAAGGATCAGGATATTCTCACCACGGTTGGCGGTATGGATGGTTTCGGCGGTACCGATGGCGGCCAGATCGCCGTCCCCCTGGTAAGTGAACACGTATTTATCCGGAAGCATACGCTTGATGCCGGTGGCAACTGCGGTAGCCCTGCCGTGTGCCGCCCCCTGCATGTCGATATCCAGATAGTCGTACGCGAATACGGTACAGCCAACGGAGGCTACGCCGACGATATCGGACTGGATATCCATTTCTTCCACGACTTCCATCAGCACACGATGGACGACCGAGTGACCGCAGCCGGGGCAGTAACGATTAGGAACATCCACCAGCGTATGAGGCCGCTGGTAGACCACCTCGTAGCCGTCACGCTTAAGCTTGAGTTCCGATTCGAGTTGGGTCATGGTTGGGCACCCTCCATGGTCCGGGCCATAGGCTGCCCTTTTCCGGAAGTGTTGTCTTCAAGCAGCCGGCTCAGGTATTCCCATACTTCTTCGGGTGCGGGAATCACACCGCCGGTCCGCCCGTAAAACTCGACGCGGGTTTGGCCAGCCACCGCCAGGCGCACATCCTCCACCATCTGCCCGGCGTTCATTTCCACGGTCAGCATCAGATGGACCTGGTCAGCCAGTTGGTGCAGTCGCCGGCTGGGGAAAGGATAGAGTGAGACGGGCCGGAACAGACCCACTCGCAGACCTGCTTCCCGAGCAAGTTCGATTACTTTGCGGCCAATACGAGCCGACAGGCCGAAAGCGACCACGATAATGTCGGCATCCCCGGTTTCGATTTCCTCCCAGCGTACCTCATCTTTTTCGATCCGGCGGTATTTTTGCTGAAGTTTCAGGTTGATCTTTTCCATGGGTTCCGGATCGATGTGGAGGGAGGTGATGATGTTGCGTTCCCGATCGGGCGGTTTTCCGACGGTAGCCCATGGTTTGGGCAGCTTGTGCTCATCAGGATTATAATCGGGGAAGGTCACCTTTTCCATCATCTGGCCCAATGCTCCGTCGGCCAGGATCATCACGGGCATGCGGTATTTGTCGGCCAGATCGAAGGCCAGATAAGTAAAATCGGCCATTTCCTGAACCGAGGCGGGAGCCAGGACAATAGTCCGGTAGTCGCCATGGCCGCCCCCGCGGGTCGCCTGGAAATAATCGCTCTGGGAGGGTTGAATGGTACCCAAGCCCGGCCCGCCGCGGTTGACATTCACCACCAGGCAGGGCAATTCAGCGGAGGCCAGGTAGGATATCCCTTCCTGCATGAGGCTGATCCCAGGACTGCTGGAGCTGGTCATGACCCGAGCCCCGGCACCGGCAGCACCATAGACCATGCTGATGGCGGCGAGCTCACTCTCCGCCTGGATCATTACGCCCCCGGCCTTGGGCAGTTCCCGTGACATGTATTCCAGTATTTCAGTCTGGGGAGTGATGGGATAGCCGAAATATCCGTCGCAGCCGGCAAGGATAGCAGCCTTAGCCAAGGCCTCATTCCCCTTCATCAGGATAGTCTCACCCATGGCTCAATTCTCCATTTCCGCCAGGGAGGCTACCCTGGAGCCGGGTGCAGCAGCCGACTTGGGTTGCCGATAGACGGTAATCACTGCTTCGGGGCAGACGAGGGCACAGTTCAAACAACCGGTGCAGGTATCATCGCTCAGGCGAGCGTAGTGATAACCCCGGCGGTTGAGATCGGAAGACATGGCGAGACAATCCTGCGGGCAGACCTCAATACAGAGTTCACATCCCTTGCAGTATTCGGTTCGAAATTCGACGGTGCCCGAAATCTTGGCCATGGGCTAGCTCCCTTGCAACTGAGACCGCCACAAATTAAGCAGCGTTCAATGAAAACAACAAGCGGTCGTAACCGAGAATGCGGTGAAATACAACGAGAGCAAAAATTATGATTTATTTGTCCGAATTTCAAGAAATGAGCTGGACAGTTAGAGGACCGGCTGGAAAGCCAGGACAGGCAGGGCAAATTTCAGCAGGGGGAAGGGGAGTACTACTTGTTGATGACCAGGTCTTCCACGAACTCGAAGCCACTGATTCTCACGCCAATGGAGTCCACGCTGCTGACCTCAACCACCTGGTGGGTGCCGTTGTCGGCGACCCAGACGTTACTGGTGGCCCGGTCGGCGACCATGATGCTTGGATCGGTAAAGAAGTATGAGAAAATGGGAGTTCGCTGCGTCGTGTTGATCTCCTGGAAGAATTGGACGGTCCCTTCCAGGCTCAGTACCCACACTTCACCGGAAAGCGTTACCGCAACCTGCCGAGGATTCACACCAGTATCAAACGCTACGGGTACCCCGCGAAGGTAGGAATCGGTGGCGCCGCTGTAGGTTAAGCGTTCAACCTCGTCATCATTGGTATCGGTGAAGTACACCGTTGCAGCCTGAGCATCGAGGACCGACAAGCCGGGGGTGGAAGAACGGTCAAAATCGAAGTTACCATCGAATGTCCGTGCGAAAGCGGTTGACAGAGTATCCAGCGGCGCGCTTAAGAATTCATTGACCTCAATCTGGATTATCCGGTCGTTCTCGCCAACGTCTGCGATCCAGACATCACCACGGGTTTGATTAATGGTAATGGCGCCCGGCCGGTAGAGACCTTTCACCCGGGCAATCTCGTTCTCGGTATAGGTATCGATAATCGTAAGGCGGGGACCGTCCTCACTAACACTGATAGCCCACAGAGTGCCGGTGCCGTAATGGATGGCCAAGTCTGTGACGTTGGGGATATCGGTGAACGTCGTAATCAACTCGCCTTTGGCATCCAGCTTCACGATCTCACCGGCGTCATGGTCGGCCACGTAGCAGCCGAAGAATTCATCGATATTATTGGCAACGGCTACCGGTTTGTCAAAATCGTGGCTTGAGGAGAGGATCTTCTCACCCCTGGTTGTGTACTTGGACACCTTGCGTTTCACACTGTCTACGATCCAGAGGGTGCCATATTCAGAATAGACCAGGACTACCAGGGTATCCGTCGAGAAATAGTCCTGTTCATCAATCACCTTTACGATCAGATCATAGGTCCTGGCGAAGGTGGCGTCCACAGGCGCGGTCCAGTCAGCTGTGTTGTCTTCCGGATTCCGGGGAGCGAAGCTTCCAGCGCCCAAGGGCGATGTGAAGAAATCATAGACGATGTCTTCCCCGTCGGGATCAAAGGCATCGGCAGTCAGATTGATGGTATTGCCCAGATTGACATAGGTCTGGCTACTCTCGAAGGATGAAATCGAGGGAGCTGCATTGACCACGGAGAGGGTGACCTGCACTGAATCCTCACCCCCTGCTTTGCGGTCGTCAGCTGTTGCCGTAACAACCACTTTCTGAATTACCAGTGGGGCGGTCCATTTTACCGTCTCGCCCTTGAGTTTGGAGAATTCCCCAGCCGAAGCAGCCCAAGTGACAGTTACGGGATCTTCATCCAAGTCCTCTACAACGGCGGTGAACGTCTGGGTAGAGCCGGTCAGCGGAGTTTCGTCCTCCACGACGATATCGATGACCGGCGGAGTATTCACCAGTTCGCAGCCCATAAATAGAGTGAGCAACATGATACAGGCCGGGATTCCCGGATGGCGATGGCTAGACGGCAAGCGGATGGAGTTATTTCGGCCTGCAGTGATCATTTCTTCCTGACTACCGTGTTTCATTGCAATAATACCAGATACGATTTCTCGTCATTAATGACGGTATACTTCTACCAGCCGGAATATGACGTCGGCCAGCGCTGCTTCATAAAGTGCAAAGTTTGTGCCATTTACCACCCAGGTAGCCGAATCGTAAGGGTCAAGGTTGCCATTGGGTACCCCGACGGTCAGGGTAACGGATTCGGCGAGCAGTGGGAGCACGGCCTGCCAGGCTTGGGCATAGTCGACATTGTAATAGCGGGCCTGAGCCTGGATGACGAGGAGATCACGCCAATCCACTTCGGAATAATAGATCAGCACATAGCTGGAATCGGCGTTCAGCACCAGACCTGCCAGGGAATCGGCTTCCGCATAGCGCTGCTGATTGAGGCGGGTCACGGCGAGACCCGACCAGGCATCCTGTTGCCATTTGGTATCGGCGGTTCCTTTTCCAAGGGCAGTGGATATGCGGGGCAGATTGGTACTATTCATGAGTATAAGCGACCAACCCAGGCCGATGTTGCCCTCGATATTGTCGGAATCCAGGGCGATGGCGTCTTCAAATTCGCGGAGGGCTTCGGCGAAGTTGCCCTCTTCCATACTGACCCATCCCGCTTCGTTGAAGGCATCGATGCGTTCCTGTTTGGTGGGTCCTTTGCCCTTGCAGGATACACCCATGGAGAGGACTGCAGCAGCGAGTAGCATCAGTATAACCTTGATTCTCATTTCAACAGTGTCACTTTCCGTGTGAGGACCTTGCCCCGTTCGGTCTGGAGCCGGATGAAATAAGGCCCCGAGCTCACCAGCTGCCCACGGGTATCGACCCCCTGCCAATTGAACGTATGCACTCCGGGATTAAAAGGCTGTGCGGGTGTCGAAAACACCTCCTGCCCCAACAGGTTGTAGATCACGACGCGACCCCGATCCTCCATTCGCAGGAGGAACCGCACTTGGATCGTGGAATTGAAGGGATTGGGGTAGCAGAACAATTCCTCATCGGGCAAGGGGGCTTTGGATGCGGGAATATCGGAGGCGGAAAAAATGATATCCCGACCCAAGGGGGTCACCGCCGAGAACTCCCCGGCCGATCCGGTGTAGGTGTCAATACGCCGGGGTTCATCTCCATCCAGTTCATAGAAGGAATAGTATGCATCACCGCGGGAGTCCGGCTGGTGATATGCAAGCGTTACCATCATTTCCTCAGGCAGGTTCGTATCCAGGGCGTAGATGGTCGTCGGTTCCCGGTTCGGGCTGGATTTGCCCAGTGACGCCTGGGAATTCCCCGGTATAAGCCGCGTACGCACGCTATCCGTTTCTTCGGCAATGATGATCAAGCCCTCTGATGCAAAGGTCATTGAGGGATACGACAGGGTTAAATGTCCGTCGGGGCTGGTGAGGGCAGCTCCGGTACCCTTGGGTATGCTGACAGAAAGGGGTTGAGAGAATCTTTTTACATTGCCCACGGCATCGACCAGTTCCACGCTCAGGTTATACGATCCGTCAGTCTGGAAATAATAGGGTGCGATCCAGGTCAATGTGCCGGGCAGACTATCCTGCTGGGCAAAGCTGAGGGATTCCTCACGGTGGTTGTGAACATAGGTTGATTGAATCCGGCTGGTGGTGCTGTCCCCGATGAGGATGTAATGCAACCACCGGTCCGCCACAGGATTGAAGAAGTAGCTCAAGTCTCCAATGGGTGGATCGAAATCCGGGATTAACCGAACGATAACGCGTACCTGGGCCGAAACCGAGTTCCCCTGGGGGTCAGTAGCCGTAAATGTAAGCCGACTGTCACTGGGAACACTGCGGGCGGTGATGGTAACCCGGGTGGTCGTGGTGTTGTAGCTGACCGTAATCAATGGATTCGGATTCGTATACGTAATAGTCAGATTGGCAAGGGGAGTATCCCGATCAGAAAGGAAGTCCGACAGCACCCGGCTGGAATCGGTCTCTCCGGTCTCCATCTGTATCGTGGGCATCTGTGTCCAGACGGGGGAGTAGGAGTCCTTCACGTGGATCGTCAGCGTATCCGAGTAGGAGATCTGGCCCAGATCATCCTCGGCGGAGAAATAGACCCACGTATCGTAAATCGCAACGGCGGGTACGGCAATCCGGGCGAGGTTGGTAGCCGGATTGATAATCACGTCAACCGGCTTGGTAGGATCAGGATTGGTATAGCCGGTGAAGATGAGTTGAGCCCCGCTGGTAAAATCATCCTTGCAGACATCGGTGAGGAAGAAGAGGTCGATGGTGTCGGGGTAAACAATCTCAACAGCATCAAATGGTGTCCAGACCGGTGGGCCATCGGTGCGGGGAATGACACGTATGACAAAGTCAGCCGTATCACTGTACCCATCAATATTGCTCACGATCAGGGTGAGGGAGTCCCAGCCGAAGAAGAAGGGATCGGTGGTCAGGGTCAGGACATGGGTAGACGGATCGATGGCGACGTCTGCCAGGCTATCCCCACCGGAATAGGTCCAGCTCAGATCTTCCGGATCGTAGACGGGATCCAGGGCGTAATCATCCAGGTCAAATATGTCGGTGATTGAATCCCGGTACACGATGAGTGTATCCACGGGGAAGAAAGTGACCGGACTCAGGGTAGCAAACACCGCCAGCCTGGTGGTATCGGTATCGATGTTATTATCGTCATCCTCAACGGTGGCAATCAACAAATCTGTTGCGGCGTACAAGGGAGGGGTGTTGAAAATGACGGTTTGGGTAACCTGATCGTAGGTGAATGACACTTGGGGATCAGGAGTGAGGGTGTCGGCGAAATCGACGATGGTGAAGGACCAGGTCATGGCCGCGTCGGGGGTGTCGTTATCACTAACGAGCTCGTTCAGGCTGAGGGTATCAGGTGTGCCGGCCAGGATCCTGATATCAGGCAGATAATCGATGACCGGCGGCCAGGAGCGGATACTAACAACCAGGATGTCGCTACTCTGAGCAGACGAAGGATCCTCGGCGGTGACCGTGACGTCAATGTCGCCGTAGAAAAGTGGGACCTGCTCACGTGCCTCCAGTTTCAGCAAGGTATCGGGAAGCAGTGTGGTCGCGAGATGGAGAGGATCCGGATTACTTATGGACACGATGAGAACAGGATCGTCTACGTCGCTCACATACTGCTTTAAATCTACCGTATCCGCTAAACCATAATAGACAATAATGGTATCATTGAGGGCTGTAAAGTCCACTATCGGCGGATCATTCACGGGATTCACGGTGAATGAAAGCAGGCTATCGATGCCCACTCCCAGGACGTCCTCGATAAAAATGCTGGCATCTATAGAACCATACCAGTTGGTGTCGGCACTGAAAGTGAGGGTCTCAGCCAGTTCGTTATATCGCACATGCACACGGAAATCCGGGTCCAGCCAGGCCGAGATATCAGGTCCACTGTCATCGTCATCGCTGAAGATGGTAGCAGCGGCGACTACCAGGCTATCGTCTTCATCAAATTGGAGCAGAGGCAATGGAGCCTGGAATACGGGCGGATAATCCACGGTTACGCGCAGTGGCTGGGAATCCGCATACTGGGAATCGTTAGAGACCACGGTAACCGTCATATCCACTATGGCGTGATCGGAGACCAGAGAGGTTACCACAAGACTCGTATCCGAAAGGTCAAGACTGGCGGTGGTGCCTCCGGGGGTGGTGACATTAGTTAAAAACCAGGTAACCTGATCAGGTGTGTAGAGACCACTAGTAAAGTGATCCGAAAGCTTGATCCGCAGTGTTGATCCGGGGTCGATGAGCGTATCGGGAATAGCCGGCAGGATCTTGAGACCGGCGACAAGTATGTCCAAATCAGTCATGGAATCATACGGTTGGGCATTTTCACCGAGGGGGTGGTAGCGCGTTTGGCGGCTGCCACCGCCGGGCACGATATATTGATAATCAAACTTAATAGTCGACAAACCAGAGGGATCACTAGAGACACCAACGACGATCAGATCAAAGGTCGCGGCGATTCCTTTTTGATTGAACGACTGTCGAGGTACGCCAGGGACGGCCTCGGGTGTACGCTGAACATAGTCGAGTTGAAAGCCTGGCATATTATTGAGATCCACGTAAGGATCACTCCAGATATCTCCGTGGGTTGAGTTGGGATAAGGTGCGTACGAGATCAGGTTGCCGTTAGTGAATGGCCGGTAGATGACGGTTGTATCAGTTTCCTGATATTCGGTTACAATCGGCCTAAATACGGTTGGGTCGATAGTCAGATAGAACTCGTAGCCGACAAGATCATCGGTTCCATGGGGATCGACCCAGACCTGACAAGTAAAGGTATCATTTACTGCGACGATGGTTTCACCATTGGCAGGAGTGATATAGATGTCCACACGGGCGTTGGCGGCCGATAGACCTAGAACTATCCATAAAAAGGGTAAGATCCCTCTCGGGAGGTAGTGTTTCAGCGGGTTTATGTTCATCGAATCAGATAAGTTACAAATAACATGCCAAATATGATTTTCACTGTTATCCCTGTGCCATAATCCTCCTTATCATAAATCTACTGGATGAGATTTGGTTTTAGTAGGAAAAATGGTCCCAGGGACGGATATCCCCGGGACCATATTCCTATTC
Organism: Fidelibacterota bacterium; assembly: GCA_042568495.1. Lineage (GTDB taxonomy): Bacteria > Fidelibacterota > Marinisomatia > SCGC-AAA003-L08 > TS1B11. The sequence continues at coordinate 23,572 of JBHPIW010000005.1, forward strand.
AATTCACATTTACATCAAACTCACTTAAGCAAGACCATCTTATGCGTATTAATGACCTTGTTATCTACAACCAGACGATAGAAGTACAAACCTGAAGGTACTTTCTGTCCAAAGTTGTCCAGGCTGTTCCACATCGCCTTGTAGGAGCCAGTTTCCATTGCGCCAGATACCAGTGTACGAACCTCCTGCCCCAGCAGATTGTACACCGCCAGCTTCACACTGCCATCTACAGGCAGACTGAAGTTGATGGTTGTCTCGGGGTTGAAGGGGTTCGGGAAGTTCTGGCTCAGGCTGAACTCCGTGGGCATCATGGCTTCGGCGCTGCTGATGACCGGATTGAGGATGGCACCGTTGCCATCGATGAGCGTCGCCTTGGAAATGGTGGGCTCACCCGGATCGGCCACTTTGGAGCGGAGTGTGATGGACATGAGATCCATGCTCTCTCCAACTACCGGATTGTTACCGATGACGGCACTGGCGCTAATCGCCTCACCACCCCGGTCCCAGTCCATATGAATGGCAGATCTGAGTTCTGAAAGACCATCAACAATACTCACCACTTCATACTCACTGCCGAGGGACAGCACGGCCGAATAGGCGCTCAGGCTGGAAAGATTCTCAGCCCTCACAGCATATACAAGGCCTTCAGCAGACTCTTCGAAAAAGGCGAGCCAGACCAGAGCACCGTCAGAGGTGGCTGGTACTGCTTTGTAGAAGATGCCGGCACCATCGGTGTTCAGGTTCTTGCCGGCCATGAAGAGGTCGTTGACATCCACAGTGCCGCTCTCGTCGATATCGGCATAGGTATTCCAGGTAGGATCCCCGGATACCGTTCCGATACCGGCGGTAGCAATGGCTTGTGTATCGTCTGTATCGATCCGGTTGTCGGGCACATTGGAACCGCTGCTATTAGTGTAACCGGCAGCATCACCACCGAACAGCTTATAAGCACCGGTGAAGTTCAGCACCACGTTATCAAAGGAAGTGACTCTTACATTCTCGCGAAGGGCATCCACGTACCGATCCATGTGTACGAAGAGATCGTACTCACCGGTTGGTACACCCGAGAGGGTATAGTAGCCACCGCCGTCGAGGGTGATCTGAACCCCATCGGTACCGTCAGCATCGTTATTGGCTGACAGGTAGGTGGAGGTGGTGATCGGGGTTAGCGAGCCGGTCGGGCAGAGCAGGAAGTCAACTACCTGGTTATTGTCCACCCGGCCTTCCACATCCACGATACCGGTAATCATGCCAGGCTGCCCCAGCTGCAAGGCCACAGCCGTATTCGGCTGAGAGAGGCCCTGTGCGGATCCATCGACGTTATAGAGATTGGTTACATAGGGATCATCCAGACCGAACGTAATCTCGATATTCTCGATGGGTTCAGTGGGCGTTCCTGTCATTTGGAGCTGGAACGTGGTTATCTCCACCTCGTCCAGATCAACACCGGCTGCGGCGTCTTCGAAGTAGCCCAGCACGTAGTTGCTGCCGGAAGTACCCGAAGTATTGAGTAACACCGTACCGTTAAGAACACTGGAACCCGTACCGTCACCGTCCTGGGTGAAGGGTTGGGTACCAGCAGTTGTACTCACCTGATCCACAAGTGTGAAATAGGACGAGTTGGGGATGATCACCGAGAAGATGGCCTTATCTGGATTGGATGCACCGCCCGGGATCTCATCGGAAGCGTAGATGCCAAAGGTGAGAATATCCCCGGGAGCCATAGAGGCCTTGTTGGGGCGGATCTCGATATCGTAGGAAGCGCTGTTGATACCGGTGATATATATGTTCCCAGTGGCTTTAACGGCAGTCGGTATTACAACGGTTGACCAATCCTGGTCATTATCGGCATCGGCATCGAAGAAGTACCAGACATCATACGTACCGGCAGCAGGACGTACTGCACCGCCCGCAGTGCTGGTGAGATCGGACATATCGATGCCGACGTATCCATTGGCACCGGTGGCACCTACTTCAGCGCCAACAGGCATGGCACCATTGGTGGAGGTAGGCAGGAGCCAACAAAAGTCCGCAGTATTATACGGTGCGGCAGCCCAGACACTCATGTCCTGATTGCCGGGAGTAGCAGCGTCTTCATTCACGGCAACGGCGAAGACAGCCGGTGTACCGATAGTACTCTGATCGTAACCTTCCCAGCTGAGCAGGAACTTGTCCCCATCATCGAGTTCCACGGGAGGACCAGTGAACGGTGCCATGGGGCGCATATAGGAACCATGGGTCAGGATGATGGTACCATCATCGGCTACCGCAGGATCATAATCGCCATCGGTGTTCAGCTGGACTGTCAGCCGATCAGTTCCATGGGTGATCACACCGTAGATATGATAGCTGGCAGCAGCAATGCCCTCGGCGCGAAGATCCCACAAGTAGCGGTTATCCGACTGTTCGTCGCCATCATCGGTAATTGTCGTGATGAGAGTGGCGTTCGCTTCCAGGTAGTCGTACGCGTCATCATCGACCGCGTCGGCAATACCACCGGCGAAGACGAGAGCCCAGGCGTCAGTCGAATAATAGAGGTCGATGGTAGCCGTTCCGGCGGCATCAGGATCGAGGTCGCCGTCAATCGTTTCGCCCCAGCTAATGATGTAATATTGTTCCGTGGCGGTGTCGAAGTTCTTCTCCATGTCAGCATCAACTACACCGTCGGCATTATCATCATAGGCCTGATGGAAGTCCAACCAGGGGTAGTGGGATACCGTTACCGCGATCTGTTCCTGGGCGCCGCCAGCGTCATACGTGTTCACCTGCTGGAGGATCTGGTTCGTTTGATCGTTGGTCACGATATAGAAGTACCAGATTCCCGCAGTTTCAAACGTACTGGCATCGGTATAGATATCGTAGTTCACCCAGTTGGTGTCATCTTCTTCAAAAAAGTAGCCAGTATGGATCTTGGTGGCGCCTGTGAGGCCAGTCACCGCTTCACTGCCATCGCTGCCAGAAGTCTGGATATCACCTACCACTATATTATTAAGGGTGGACTTGAAGACCATGACCCTCGCATTGTCATCCACGTCCTCAAAGGCCCAATAGATATTGAAGTTGTCCGTGTTATAATCTGTCGGATCGACTGTTTCGTCGGCCAATCCGCCATCACGAGCGATAACGCCGCCTGATTCCAGTGTAATGGCTCCACCGGCCCAATCATCATTGCCGGTGGGCTCGAACAGCAGGTCGCCATCGTAATCGATACCAACTTCGTCACCAAGTTCGGTGGCGCCAGCGTAGAATACGGGATAATGCCGGATATCGACGGAGCCACTGGTACCCAGCACCCAGTCACCCGTAAGCTGTGAGGTGACATAGAAATACCAGGTACCCTCAGCGAGCGCGCGGCCGTTCAGCTGCGTGCCGGCGAAGGTCAGGCCTTCGGTAAAGGCGATTACCGGGACACCAGTGATGACGTCAATGGGTACATGTCCGTCCTGCTGATCAATCTTGGTCAGGCTGGCAGTCTGGGAAGCCCAGAGGGTGTACTCCACCTCCTGGTTGGCCACTACAGCGTCGTTGTCCAGCAGGTCATCTCCGCCGCCAAAGGCTGCGTCGATGCCGAAGAAGCCTGACCAGTTATCGGACCCTGCACCCAAGTTATTCGTGCTGACGGCCAAATCATCGAGGTCGTCCACGAAGTCGGTCAGGGCGGCAGTAACTGCCGCAGCGGCATTGGGATATACATCCCCGCGCTCTGAGCTCTGATCGCCGCCAAGGTAATCGGCAACATACGTCACCAGGGACAGATTATCGGCGAAAGTAATAGTGACTAATTCCTGGTCATTGGTCTCGACACCGGCGGGGAAGCCGACCGTAATGTCGGCTGTTCCAGCCGCTGGAACCGCGGCCGTTTCGACCGGGAATATCACAGTCAATTTATCACCGGCGGCGGCGACACCGCCGGTTGCCAAGTCAATCGTAATCAACGAGGCTGTTGCCCCGGCTACGATTGTAGGCGTGATTGCGACAGCTGCCGTGGTTACCAAAAAGATACCGTCTTCGTAGGTACCGTCATTATCGGGATCAGCAACGGTGATATCGGCGGGCAGCGTGATGGTAATATCATCAAGGTTTATCCAGGCTCCAACCGCTTCATCAAGCGTGATATTGATGACCCCGAGGAACTGCTGGTCGCCATCACCGCCATTGACGTAGGCACCCTTAGGATATGTGCTGGGTGTGGCTGTAACCGTAGCCGCTTGGGCCACGACAGCCGTCATCGTCAAGACAGTAAGCGCCAGCAGATGGATTTTAACCAAACACTTCATGGTAAATCCCCCTCTGTGGTTTTTTTCTGTATTCAAGTATTGGTCTTGTGTGTTGATCATTCTGTGATCATGTCAAGCTTTGGTATTCTCGCGAAATCTCTCCTGGCTCAAATCCGAGAGGGTAGGGATATCCACGAATACTTTAGCTACTCCCTTTATCGGCTTGTTTTTGTATTCCTTTAGCTATTTTTTTCGTTTTTTTTTACAGACCGATTCCGGAGGTATTGGGATAGATAGGTTCATTATTCAATTGCCCCATCATCACCTCTCATTCACCTGCTTCATTTGATCCGGATCTGCTACATTCATATCCTAATCCTTCGTCGGTGGGGCAGGTCGTGGGAGAGATTACCGGCAAAGCGACTCGTGGTAAATGGTGGAACCTATTGAATTTGGGATGGAGGAGCCCTGCACAACGGTGGGGGAATCCCTGATTTACATGAGGAGCAGGGCAGAACCGGTAAAGAGGGCGTTATGAGTCAGGGTTTATACTGTTTCGTCACTTGCCAGCAGTAAATTCAGGTGTGAGATGAGACGGATATTGCCATTCATTGCACTTTTAGTGATGTATATCAGGCTTTAATCATGGGACAGGAATCCGTATTATGACTCAAGACCGCATTGCCATTGTAGGTGGGGTTCGCACCCCCTTCGCCAAAGCCTTTACCGACCTGAATGACCTGAACGCCTCAGACCTGGCCAAGCTCACCACCCAGGAGCTGCTGCAGCGGCTGGACCTGGCACCGGAAGCGGTGGATGAGATCGTATGGGGGGCGGTGCTGCCGACCATGTCCAACCTGAACGTGGGCCGGGAGGTGGCGATTGCCCTGGGGCTGAATCACGCCCCCGGGTATACGCTAGCGCGGCAGTGTGCGACGGGTATCCAGTCAATCACCAGCGCGGCGGAACATATCCAGGCCGGGCAAGCCCAGGCGGTGGTGGCAGGCGGGTCCGAGTCCATGTCCAACACACCGGTGATCTACAAGAAGCGCCTGATCATGGCGCTCCAGGGCTTGATGAAAGCCCGCACGTGGGGCGCCCGCCTGGGGGGTATCCGAAAGATCCATCTGCTGGATTTCATCCCGGTACCGCCCGCTATCGAGGAGCCCAGTACCGGCCTGAGCATGGGCCAGCACGCGGAGCTGATGGCGCAGATCAACGGTATCACGCGGGAGGCTCAGGACGAGTATGCCTACCTGACCCATACCCGGGCCGCCCGGGCACGTAAGGAGGGGAGGGTGAATGGGGATATCGTGCCGGTATCGATGCCGCCGGATCATAAACGGTATTTCGTGGAGGACAACCTGATCCGGGAGGATATATCCCTGGAGAAGCTGGCGGAGCTGCGGCCGGTGTTCGACCGCCGGCACGGCTCACTGACGGCGGGGAATTCGTCGGCGCTGACGGACGGGTCCAGTGCGGTGATGGTGATGAGCGAGAGCCGGGCCAAGGAACTGGGCCTGGAACCATGGGGCTTCATCAAATCTTATGCCTATGTGGCCATCCCGCCCAAGCCGCAGCTGCTGCTGGGACCGGCCTATGCGGTACCCCAGGCGCTGGACCGGGCCGGGCTGACGCTGGCGGATATGGACCTGTTCGAGATCCATGAGGCGTTCGCCGCCCAGGTGCTCTCGGTGATCCAGAAGCTGGAATCGGACCAGTTCGCCAAGGAGGAGCTGGGACGCAGCCAGGCGGTGGGGAAGGTGGATATGGATAAAATGAACGTGAACGGTGGTTCGCTGGCTTACGGCCATCCCTTCGGTGCCACCGGGGGGCGGATCGTCATCAGCCTGCTGCAGGAACTGCGCCGGCGAGATAAACAACTGGGCCTGTTGACTATCTGCACCGCCAATGCCATGGGGGTAGCCATGGTACTGGAGCGGGCGTAGGGCGGCGGTACATCCTACCTTTATTACTCCGAGGAATATATGAGAGACGCTATGATCACATATGAGATTGATAAGCAGGGCATCGTGGTGGTCACCTTTGACCAGCCAAATGAAGCTCTCAATATCCTGCTATTCATTTCTTTCCAGCAGTTCAGCGACATACTGGATGAGATAGCCAACCTGAAAGATCCGGTTCCAGCAGGAGTGGTATTCATCAGTGACAAGCCCGATAATTTTATCGTAGGCGCGGATATCAAGGACTTTACGTTCGTGTCGGAGAAGCAGGCTGAAGCAGCCAGCCGGATGGGCCAGCAAATCTGGGGGAAGATACGGGCGCTGCCCTTTCCGTCGGTGGCGGCGATCAACGGCACCTGCATGGGCGGTGGGCTGGAGATGGCGCTGAACTGTACCAGCCGAATCATCACCGATCATCCGAAAACGGTCTTAGCGCTGCCGGAAGTGAAACTGGGCTTGATACCTGGAACGGGAGGCTCCCAGAACCTGCCGCGGTTGGTGGGCGTCCAGGCGGCGCTGGATATGCTGCTGACGGGGAAGAACATCTATCCCTACAAGGCGCGCAAGATCGGCCTGGCGGATGAGATCGTTAATCCGGGGGTGCTGCTGACTGCGGCCAAGACGCGGGTGCTGCGGTTGGCCAGGGGGGAAGCCCGCCGGATCAAACCGAAGCGGTCCCTGATAATGCGCGCACTGGACGGACCGCTGAAATCGATTGTCTACCGGATGGCGCGAAAGCGGGTGCTGGGGCAGACCAAGGGGAACTACCCCGCCCCCCTGGAAATCCTGGGGGCCGTCAGGAAGGGACTGGGGAAGAGCCTGTCGAAGGGATTGGAAATCGAATCCAAGGTCTGGGGCCAGCTTTCCATGACGGCGGAGCACCGTGCCTTGACCCACGTATTCTTTGCCGAGCGCACCAGTAGACACAAGTTAGTCACCGAGCCGCAATTGATCAGCCAGATCGGCATTCTAGGCGGCGGCCTGATGGGGGCTGGTATCACCATCGTGGCACTGGACAAAGGCTTTACTGTACGGCAGAAGGACCTGAACTACGATGCACTGGCCAAGTCGCGGGGGCATATCCAGGGTTACTTTCAGGGGCGGGCTAAAAAGCGCATCATCACACGGCGGGAAGCCGATCTAATCCTCACCCACTATAGTGTCACGACGGATTATACGGGATTCCAGCGCTCCCAGGCGGTGATCGAGGCGGTATTCGAGGATTTGGAGCTCAAACACAGCATCATTGCCGAACTGGAGGCGATCCTGACTCCGGATACCGTTATTGCCACCAATACTTCCTCATTGCCGATCACGAAAATTGCTGAGCAGGCCAAGAATCCGGAACGCATTATCGGCATGCACTTCTTTTCACCCGTCGAGAGGATGCCGCTGCTGGAAATCACGGTTTCCAAGCACACGAATGATCAGACATTAGCGACTGCAGTGAGCCTTGGTCGGAAATTGGGCAAGACGGTGATAGTGGTGAAGGACAGTCCAGGTTTCTATATCAACCGAATCCTTACGCCCTACCTTAACGAGAGTATGAAATTGCTGGAAGACGGTCTTACGATCACCGAACTGGACCGCCATGCCCTACGCATGGGATTTCCCATCGGGCCCTGCGCGGTGATGGATGAGATCGGCCTGGACGTGGCCGACAAAGTAGCACAGGTGATGGTGGCATTTTTCGGTGAGCGTGCCGAAGCGACGGACCTTAATCAGCGCTTGATGGAAGACAACCGGTTGGGTCATAAGAATGAGCGGGGTTTCTACACCTATGTGAGAGGTCATCGGGCAGAGGAGGATAAATCCTTATACGCGCTGCTGGATCATCCGCAGCGGCATGCGATACCATACGAAGAAGTACGAGAACGGCTACTTTCGATAATTCTGCATGAAGCAGCCCATGTTTTGGAAGAGGGCATCATCGATAATCCCTATGTGGGTGATACGGGTGCTATTTACGGATTCGGTTTTCCACCCTTCCTGGGCGGTCCCTTCTGGGCTATGGATCGGATCGGGCTTCCGGCGTTCGTGGAACAGCTGCAGCGACTGGCAGAGCAGCATGGCCCACGTTTCACTCCGGCTGCCGGGCTGATCCGACGGGCAGAGCAAAGGGAAGCCTATTATGACTAAGGACCATTCCAAGGCTCCCTTCCCACTGCCGGACAGTTATCTATCCAAGCACCTCGGTTTTCACACTGAACTGGTGGAGCCGGGGCATACACGGGTCTCATTCAAGATTCAGCCGGAGCATCGTAATATTACGGGTGTGGTCCATGGCGGACTTCTCATGGCGGTGCTGGATACGCTCATGGGTCATGCGGTGTACACCCACCTTGGCGATCCCGCGGTGCGATTCGGCACCAGCCAGATGACCACCCATTTCCTGCGAGTGGTAGCCAAGGGTACCCTGACCGGTGAAGGGCACGTGGTCGCCCAGAGTGAGAAGTACGTCATGGCGGAAGCGGAGATACGGAGTGAGGGGGGAGACCTGGTTGCTACCGCTGAGGCGCAATTTACGACTATGCGGCGGGAGCTACTGGAGGAGGTGCTGTAATATGCCCCAGACTCGTTCGAGGGCCCTAAATTCCCCATCTAACTGGCCGCTCCGATACCCGTTTTGAAAACACCCAAAGCAGATTATCAGCCCTACATTGTCCGTCCCCTGGCCGGCCTGGCGGAGGGGGAAATTGACCTGGATGCTGCCGGGGGCAACGCTAATGAAGCCCTGATGCCGTTCATCATGCAGCTGCTACAGGCTGCCATGCAGGATGAGGCCGAGGGAAACCGGGACGCCGCAGCCATATCTTCCCTCTCGGTGCAGCGGCAGGCGGGGCAGCTGGCGGGCCGGATCTATGGGCAGGCGTACACCGAGAAGCGGGGCGAGACGGTGGTTTTCCTGCGCGCGAAGCTATTTGATGCCGAAGGCCGGTTGACCATGACGTGCATGGCCACCAGTCATGTCAGTCAATCGGGATAAGTTCGAAACCTGAAAATTGATGTCAGGAGGAGTCAGATGTCGTACATAAAGCAAATCAAGCACATTGAAAAACCGGATTACACCAAACCGATGGAATTCCTGGCGATCGGCCTGTTCCAGGATGAGGATTTGGGGGCCAGCCAGCGTGAAGTAGATAAAGCCCTGGGGGGATTGATCGCTGCCGTATTGAAGCGGAAAGATTTCAAAGGAAAGAAGAACGAGATCCTCATGCTCCATACCACCACCGACCTGGCCAAAGTAGTGTTGGTAGGTCTCGGTGAGACCAAGAAGTTCACCGCCGATATTGCCCGGCAGGCGGCAGGCAAGGTGGTGCAGCTGGCGCGGAAACACAACCAGACCAGCTGCGGGCTGTTGACGTTCGAAGCTGCTCTGCCGGATGAGGACCTGACCCAGGCTATGGCGGAAGGTCTGATCCTGGGTTCCTACCAGTTCATGGAGCATAAGAAGCCAGAAAAGGACGCCCGTGAGCTGAAGACCCTGACCATGGTTGGTGCCGCTTCCAAGACGGCCCTGGATCGGGGTGTTATCCTGGGTACCAGCGTCTGCCTGGCGCGGGATCTCCAGAATCATCCCTCCAACGTGGCCACGCCCACGCATCTGGCCAAGGAAGCCCAGCGAATCGCGAAAGCCAAGAACATGACGTGCACCATCTTCGACCGGGCTGAATTCACCAAGCTGGGCATGGGAGCGTTGGCTGGGGTCGCGGCGGGAACCGACCAGCCGCCCAAGTTCATCCTCATCGAGTACAACGGCGGGAAGGCGGGGGAGGCGCCCCTGGCGGTGGTGGGCAAGGGTCTCACCTTCGATGCGGGCGGTATCTGCATTAAGCCCTCGGATAAAATGGACGAGATGAAGTTCGATATGAGCGGCGGGGCGGCGACTTTGGGCATCATGGAGGCTGTTTCCCGGCTGCAGCCCAAGCTGAACATCATCGCCGCCATCCCCAGCACGGAGAACCTGCTGGGCGGTAGCGCCCAGAAGCCCGGGGATATCGTCAAGGCCTACAACGGTAAGACCATCGAGGTTATCAACACCGATGCAGAAGGCCGTCTGATCCTGGCCGATGCCCTGGCGTACGTGGTGGATAAATACAAACCCACAGCCATATTGGATTTCGCCACCCTGACCGGTGCAGTGCTGATCGCCCTGGGACACCGGGCCAGCGGTCTCCTGGGCAACAACGAGGACCTCATCGCCGAGGTGAAGGAAGCCTCGGAGAAAACCGGTGAGCGCGTCTGGCAGCTGCCGCTGTGGGAAGACTACAAGGAGGACATCAAGTCCAAGGTAGCGGATGTGAAGAATATCGGGGAAGGCCGTCTGGCGGGAACCATCGCCGGCGGCATCTTCCTGCAAGAGTTCGTGGGCGATACGCCGTGGGTACACCTGGATATCGCCGGTACGGCCTGGCAGGGCAAGGACCAGCCCTACACACCCGGCGGCGGTTCGGGAGTTGCCGTGCGACTCGTTACCCACATCATCCTCGAGCGCGCTGGTAAGTAAGTTCGGCGGGATTTCAGTACAGCCCCTGGCTCCAAATCGCGGGACCAGGGGCTTTTTTTCGCCCGAGCCAATAGGCGTGAATCCCCTTGGTATCCCTGCGGTGCAACTATAAGTCGTACCCCGGCACCCTCGACACTGCCGTTGCACAGCTCCATGCAGGAGCGGTAAATTTGCAGCGGCGGTGTAGCTCAGTTGGTTAGAGCAGCGGAATCATAATCCGCGTGTCGGGGGTTCGAGTCCCTCCACCGCTACATTCAGCAGCGTCGGTTTTTCCGACGCTGTTTCATTACCCGTCTACGTTGCGCTACGCCGGGCAGGCGCGGCGCAGGCACCGCTACTGCGGAATTCCCCCGTTTCTCCGACTAGACGCCGGACAGGTCGACGAGAGGCGGGGGATTGTTATTTTAGCAGTACCATCTTGATGGACTTGGTGTATTTCGGTGTGGCCAGCCGGGCGATATAGATGCCGGAGGGGAGTTCGGGATTGCCAGCCACTTGGTCGCTCCAGTAGGAGTAGTGCGAACCTGCCGGGCGCCATTCATCCACCAGACGGACCAGCTCCCTGCCCAACAGATCATAGACTATCAGCCCCACATGCGAGTCTACGGGGAGATTGTAACGGATGGTGGTGGTTGAATTGAAGGGATTGGGGTAGTTGGCGAATAGCCGGTATTCAAGAGGAAGATCATCATCAGCATTGTCCCTAACCGCGTGCAGCGGATTTGAGGGGTAAGCCAGCTGCAACAGGACCGGCAGATGGTCCGATGCCCCATACAGGGCATCGGCAATGTTGGCAGGCACAAAGGCGTTTCCGGGAGGGTCATTGATCGATTTATCATAATGCAATCCATCATTGCCATAGGCCTGGTATGAGCCGGCTATATAGGATAACGCCTCACTATCCTGAAGCATGTGATGGGACAGCAGAATGAAATCGAAGCGATCATCCATTCCACTGGTCGATCCGCCATCGCCAATATCCGGGACGCGGGTTGACTGGGTGTGGATGAAGCTGAAGCTGTCATTATAGTGCCAGACTCCAGGCGAATCGATGGGGTCCTCCAGATCGACTGCCATGCTGTCCATGAGAAGGCTGTAGCCCGGTTCGTCAGCCGTGTAGAAATTGAAATCCCCGGCAAAAGCGTAGTGGAAATCGGAGTCTCGGCCACCAATATAGGCCTGGAGTTGCTTGCATTCCTGCCAGCGCTTCTGGGAGTCCGTTAGGTCATAGTCAGGATTGCCTGCTTTCAAATGGGCCGCGAAGATGGTGAACGTAAAGGTGGTATCGGCATGGTCTTCGATATGGAAGGTGTAGCCGTTGATATCACGCAGGGCAGTCGGTATGGTCACTGACCCAAGTAGTGACAAGCGTTCACTGTTATAGAAAATGGCATTATTCTGGTAATCGTTGGCAACGAAGGGTCCCTGGGCGTAGACGGGGGCCAGAGGCTGCAGTACCTGGTTGTACAACAGGCTCACTCCCGATGACGATTTCATCTCATTGACCACCAGAATATCCGGCTCAAGCCCACCCAGCACCAGGCCGATATCCGCAATACGCCCCTGGTAGTGGTCGGGGAAGTTGAGGAGATTCCAGGTCATCACCACCAGGCGGTTTTCCTGCCCTGTCAGGGGCACAATTGCGAGCAGCAGCACCAGGATGCGGATGATTACCAATCTAGAGATCAGTTTTTGCGGAGTAGAAGCTGTGAACAGACGTATTTGGGGCCAACACATACTCATTGAATATAATCCAGAGTTTGCGGGTGAAACCAGATTGAGCCATCAACCCTTAGATGGATGCCAAAACGTTGTGTAAATTAGCAGTGCCCTGACTGTCATTATAGTCAAGCCGCGATCTGCGCAGCGTATCACTATCCAGGCAACAACACTCATTGGGAACGATATGAATCTGCCACATTATACCACCCGTTTATTAATCATCCACTGCGTTACAATAGCCGCATTATTTATTGGCTGTACACCTAGAGAATCCGATGGATCTGCTGCGTCTGATGCAGGAACTATCGTGGTAAACCTGGTTAACGACGACTACGACGAGTATATCGGGCGGGGTATCGAATATCACACTCACATGCTGGCGGCTGGAATCAAGCCCGGGGACGAGGGCTGGCTGGGAAATCCGCATCCCATCGGGTGGTGTGACAGATGTCTTGAATACCACACGCGTCCGGGATGCATCGAAGCTTTCAAAAAGGATTTCTATCAGAAGGTCGAAGCCGATTCCGTGTTTCGAGCACAGGTCATTTCACTCAGCGGTAAACGACTGGGATGCTATTGCAAACCGGAAGCCTGCCACGGGGACATCATTAAGGCGTGGCTGGAGGGATCAAATGAAACCTGATCATACCAGAATGTCGTTGTTTCTATTCCGCGGCAGAATGTATCTGGTTGTATGTCTATGCGCGTGGCAGTTCCTGGCGGTGGTTCCGGGACAGGCCCAGACAGTCGGAGAAGTGTTGCCCGAATGGTCAGAGGGCATGTTGGATATTCATCATATCAATACGGGCAAGGGCGAATCCACGCTGGTGATATTTCCGGATGCAACCTCGCTGCTGATCGATGCCGGCGCCGTTGATACGAGGGAACCCCACGCAGCGCCAGCGCGGCCTGACTCGTCCCGTAAGCCCGGTGAGTGGATCGCGCGGTATGCCAAGCATGTACTGCCCACTCGGCACAAGGCCGAACTAGACTATGTCCTGCTCACCCATTTCCACTCCGATCATATGGGATACGTCAGCGAGCGGAGCGAGATGGCGAGCAATGGCCAATACAAATTAACCGGCTTAACCGAAGTGGCTGAATATTTACGCATTCACAAACTGATCGACAGAGGGTGGCCGGAATATGACTGGCCTTCACCCCGGGAAAATGAATCGAAAAAGAACTACCGGTCTTTCATCGAGTGGCAGCGAGAGAACCGGCAGCTGGTGGTTGAGCAATTTAAGCCCGGTCGCCGGGATCAGATCGCACTGGTCAATAAATCGAAGAAGTACCCGGGCGTTGAGGTACGCAATATCGCCAGTAATGGTTGGATCTGGACCGGTGTTGCCGACGAAACGAGAAACCATTTCCCTGATTTGGATAGCCTGGCGCGTGAGGACCAGCCGGGCGAGAATATGTGTTCCATCGTCATTCGACTGAGTTATGGCCGCTTCGACTATTTCACTGGTGGCGACATACCCGGGATCGTGGACACCGGCGTACCCGAGTGGCAGGATCTTGAAACCCCGATTGCCAAGGTGGTAGGACCAGTGGAAGTGAATGTACTGAACCATCACGGGTATTCCGATTCGGAGAATGCGTTCTTTTTGAAAACATTGCGTCCCCGTGTACACATTATCCCAGCTTGGGCTCCCAGCCATCCGGGCCAGCGAGTGCTTTACCGCCTCTATTCGGAGCGGCTCTATCCGGGTCCTCGCGATATCTTCATAACGAACCTGCTGCCCGAATCCCGGATCGTACTGGGTTCGTGGATGATGAAGTTCCAGAGCGAGCAGGGGCATGTCGTCGTCCGGGTTGCTCCGGGAGGTAATGCATATGTGGTGATCATCCTCGATGATACCACGGAAGAGTTTCGAGTGAAGGCCGTTCACGGTCCCTATAGTTCTTCGTAGGCTATTTTCCGGACAGGATATTCCTACGGCAATAAAGAGGATAACTGCTTTGACAAATATCTTATACGGACTGAGAAGAGGGTTGCTGATCCTGTTGGTACTGGTCGCGAGCCTGGTCTGTAGTGGTACACGTGAGGATCGGATTGCGGAGGACGATAATCCACCCATTGTTATTGGGCAGGGCTTTGACGATTGGGCCACTTACTCGCCGGTGGCCACTGATCCTATCGGTGATGGAACATCGGACGGAATTGACTTCGACACCCTTTGGGCCTCAAGCCAGAACGGCTGGCTGATGCTACGGTTCGGGGTGGGTCATGAAATCGTGCTGCAGCGGGGGAATAGGCTCACCCTCCTTATTGATGGAGATAACGATTCAGCAACCGGTTGGCAAACAGGGGACATCGGTGCTGAGTTTCAATGGATCTTTGGAGAAAGGCGCGGCTACTTCTACGAACCGTCCGGCAATCCGATTCCGATCACCCCGGCCGATGTTGCGATTCGCGCCGCTCCGACCTTCAGCGGCAATGAATACGAAGTGGCGATCGGTCTTGAAGCGGTTCCCGGAGCCCCTGTCGCGGTGTTTACGGGTGCGCAAGCCCGGGTGGTGCTGCTGGACGATATTCCCGGCGGCGACCGGCTGCCTGATACACAGGTGGTAACTCTGAGGGTCCGTCCCCCATTGGAGGTCCCACTGCCAATCCTCTCCGTCGCCCGCAAAGATCCTTCGCACCTGCGAATTCTTCAGCATAATGTGCTGGAGGACGGGATCATCAAGCGACCTGAATTCTTCCGCCGGATCTACCGGGCTGCAGATCCTGATTTACTCCTGTTAGGGGAAGTGTATACTTCGAACGCGGAAGAGGTTCAACAGCTGCTCCAGGAATGGCTCCCGGGCCAGAAGGACGACCGGCCATGGATCGTGATCCGTCATCAGGATGGATCCATGGTGGCGAGCCGCTATCCAATCCGGCAGGTTGAAGGTGGTGAGGATAAAACCGGCGACGGATTCCTGGTACAGTTGGCTGAACCGTGGGACAGGGAGATCTTCGTCATCCATGCCTATGCGGCCTGCTGCGACGAGGACTCGATCCGGCAGCGGCACTGCGATCGGATTATGGCTTTCTATCGGGATGCAATCCAATCCTCCCTCATCGAACCGGGGACACCGGTCATTCTGGCGGGTGATTTCAACCTGGTGACCTGGCGGCGCCATTACGAAACCCTACGCGACGGGGCTATTGCGGATACTGCCTCTTTCGGGCGTCCCTTCGCGCCGGATTGGGACGGCAGCTCTTTCGCGGATCTGAATCCCCGGCTGCTGGCCCTCCCCATGGAATACACCTGGCGGAACGCTGAGCACGGTTTTTCCCCGGGCCGTCTGGACTTCATGTTGTACACGGATTCGAATCTTGAAGTGGGGAACAGCTTCGTGTTAGACGATGATGGACTGTCCGATTCGGTGCGCTCCGCGCTGGGCATTGAACCGGGAGACTGCGCCCGGGCAGCCGATCATCGGCCTCTGGTCGGGGACTTTTTTCCGAAGCCCATGCGTATGGAGAAATAGACGTTACGTAAACGAACGAATTTTACAGTGTATCAAAACCAGCTAATTACCAAAGGAATAACCATGCATGCCAGATATGTTATTCGTATATGCTTAATGCTGACGGTCCTTCTGTCTTTAGGATTGTTCACCGGATGTGGAGAGAAGTCTGATGCAAAAGCCTATTCATTGACCTCTCCCAACGGGTCCATTGAAATCCGATTGACGCTGGTGAAAGGCGCGCCGAAATATCAAGTGCTCCGGGAGAAGAAGCCCGTGATTCTGCCTTCCGGGCTGGGATTCAAGATCCAGGGTGAAGATCCCCTTGATGGGAACTTTGTTGTTGCCGAAGAAAATCATTGGACGGTGGATGAAACCTGGACTCAACCATGGGGTGAAGTGGCCGAGATCAGGGACCACCACAACGCGATGAAAATTGTTCTGCAACGCCCACAGCAAGCCGATGCTGTGTTGATTCTCGATTTTAGAGCATACAACGATGGTGTGGCGTTCAGGTATGAGATTCCCGAGCAAGCCGAACTGGGCAGCATAGAAATAATGGACGAATTAACGGAATTTAAATTTGCAGGTGATCATGCCAGCTGGTGGATACCTGCACACCAGATCAACCGCTACGAATACCTATACTCGAATACGCCGATCAGCACTCTTGATACCGTTCATACTCCCTTTACGATGGAGACTGCTGACGGACTGTATCTCAGCATTCACGAAGCCGCCCTGACCGATTATGCCAGTATGACCCTGGCCCATAAGGGCCGTAATACACTGGAGTGCGATCTGGTACCCTGGTCCGATGGTGTGAAGGTGAGAGGAGAACTCCCCGTGGTATCCCCGTGGCGGACGATCCAGATCGCCGAGTCTGCCGGGGACCTGGTCACATCCTACCTGGTCCTCAACTGCAACGAGCCAAATGTGTTGGAGGATATCTCGTGGATAAAACCGGGGAAGTATGTCGGTATGTGGTGGGGTATCCACATTGGCAAATACACCTTTAACTCAGGTGAGAAGCATGGCGCAACCACCGAGAATGCCAAGCGCTACATTGACTTTGCCGCCAAACATGGATTTGATGGTGTTCTGGTTGAGGGCTGGAATATCGGTTGGGATGGGGATTGGTTCCAGAACAAGGATCAATTCCGGTTCACGGAATCCTATCCCGATTACGACCTTGAAGCCGTGAGCGCGTACGCGGCTGAGCGCGGCGTGAACCTTATCGCCCATAATGAAACCTGCTCCGGTATTGATAATTATGAGCGTCAGATTGTGGATGCGTACGAACTATACCGATCGCTGGGAATCAAAGCCATCAAGTCCGGCTATGCCGCCGATGGCCGCAGTACCAAGCGTACGGATCCCGAAACAGGAGCGCTGCTGGGTATCGAATGGCATCATGGCCAGTACATGGTGAACCACTACCGGAGAGTCGTAGAATTGGCGGCCCGCTATGGTATTATGCTCGATGTCCATGAACCCATCAAGGATACCGGTATCCGGCGCACATACCCGAATATGATGACTCGCGAAGGCGCGCGCGGACAGGAATATAACGCCTGGAGTGTGGATGGCGGCAATCCACCGGAGCATACCGCTATTCTTCCCTTCACCCGCATGTTGGCCGGACCTTTCGATCATACACCGGGCATATTTGATTTGTATTTCGAAGAACAAGACCGCCCCAATAACCGGGTGAATACGACGATTGCCAAGCAGCTAGCCCTATACGTTGTCTTGTATAGCCCTTGGAACATGGCCGCTGATCTCCCTGATAACTACGAGGGCCACCCGGCCTTCCAGTTCATCAAGGATGTGCCCGTCGATTGGGCGGAAACCGTGGCCCTCAATGGCAAGATCGGGGATTATGTAACCATTGCCCGTAAGGACCGCAACAGCCAGGACTGGTACCTGGGCAGCCTTACAGATGAAGCAGGCCGGACGTTCAGCGTGCCGCTGTCATTCCTTGATGCTAAGACCGATTATATTGCAGAGATATACGCGGATGGACCGGACGCAGACTGGCTGCAAAATCCGCTTCCGGTTGATGTTCGGTGTGTTGAGGTGTCCCGATCCACCGAGCTGCAAATTGACCTGGCTCCGGGAGGCGGGCAGGCTATTCGCTTTATACCGGTCTCGGATTGATCCGCTGTGTGAAGCCCTGCGAGAACTGATGCCCGGGACGTTCTAGCGAACCGGCTCGAAGCGTACCACATGCAGGCCGCCACCGGGTGTGAGATCGGCGGGCACGGTGCAGCGATAAGTCGCCAGTTTTCCCGTGCTTACCCGGCGGGCCCGTTTTTCCGTGGGCCAGAGCTCGATCAACTTTAGTGCCTTGGTACCCTCAGGCAGGGCAAGCCGCTCAGGGGTTATCTCCAATTCGACATCCACATCCTGATCGGTGGGATTGCCGACGACCAGCAATGCCCGTCGGCCATTGGAAATGATATAGGGGACGGGAAGATCAGTCCCGGATTTCGCGGGTACTGCGCTTAGCTCGATATCGATTTCGTCCGGCAGTAGGGCATGGATCAGATCCGTATGCTCGCGTCGGATGGTAAGCAGGCGCTGCACATCTTTCAGCATGGCAGCATGTTTTTCATCTTCCAACTGATCCCACTGCAGCCACGAACCGTACAGCCAGCGTCCCGTACCCGGTGTTCCTGCTCCAAAAAGACCCGGTGTATGCCCGGGTAGGGGTACGTAATCCGCATTGAATTCGGCACCGCTCATCATGATTGGGATGGCCGGGGCAAGGAAGACGCCATAGCCCATGATATGGCGGCTCCCCAAAGCCGTATATGGATTCTTCTCCAAAGGAAATCCATCCCATCCACAGTCGTGACAGCTGGGGGAGATGATCCTCAACCTCGGCTTCAACACCGGATTACCCCCACTGGCGGTGAGGCCCGCGCCAGTTTCAGAGAGAGCGAGCAGCCAGGAAGCACTGCCGTTCGATTGCCACTTCCAGCTGCGTTCGGGACACTCGATGATCACATTGTGGATCGAGCGTTCGGGAGCCAGGCCGGTAACGGACCATGTCCAGTCGGGCAGCCCATCCAGGGGACGCTCCCAGTTTCCGATGACATCCTCGCCCATGCCGGTGTGGGTCACCACCAGGGGACCGCCGCGGCTTACGTCATGAACAACATGCTCGTCTTCGTAAATCACTTCACATTGGAAGAGCACTTTACTCGCATCAAATGGCTGATGGAGTAGTTCGGTCACAGCGGGTAGATTCCTCAAGAGAGCATGGTCATCCAGGCGTCCACGTACCTGATTGAAGAGCATGAAGTCGCGCTGGTTAGCGTCGCTGATGTTTTCGCGGCCGCTCTCGCCCAGTATGAAAATCTCTTTCCCCGCAGCTGCGCATTGTTTCCTGATCTCCAGCCACAGATCGGGACGATGGAGGCCCATGTCACAGCGGAAGCCATCGACACCCCAATCCAGCACGGCCTCGGTCCAGATCCGGATCCACCATTCCTCCAGATCAGGATGATCCCCATCCCAATCGTAGTCGGTCATGCCCCATGAGCCGCCTTTAAACCAATCGGGGTGCTCCTTGATCAAGGGACTGTAGTTCATGACGCCATGCTCGATGGTATCCAGGAAGATGCGGATGCCATGGTCGTGGGCGGTGGCGATCATTGCCTTGAAATCCGCCTCGGTACCCAGGGAGGGATCTAGTTTGTCCGGCTCGATACACGCATACTGCGTCCAGATGCCGTAGAAGTGCTTCGGATCGGAGGAGGAATGCCCCGTCAGCCAGATTGCGTTGATTCCCAGCTCTTCCAGATACGGCATCTTTTCCTGCAGGGATTGAAACGTGCCGCTCTCAGGACCATTCGGTGAGGTAAAGCCTTTCGTGGCGATTTCGTAGATCACCAGGTCTCGGGCCCAATCAGGTGTAGAATGCTTAACGCCTTTTTCTGCATTCATCGTGGAAAACAGCAGCAGACTGAGAATGATGATATACCTTGGCAGTTTCATGATGTTTTGATCCCTTCCATGATAGTTCTTCCCAAGTGCTGCCGACGTTACCTATCGCCGTGCCACCCGGATCATTTCATGTATGTTCTCCGACGGTGCGTCAGCAGGAATAGCGCATCCGGCATTCAGAATGAACCTTGGATTGCCCTGAAATTGTGCGATCAGTTTTGCGGTGGCACCGGCCACTTCTGCTAGCGTTCCACGGACCAGAATCCCAACCGGATCGATATTGCCGATAAAGGTGGCCTTTTCAATGAATATCCGGCAGGCTGCATCCGCATCGGTCTTGTAGTCCAGTTCGAAGGCATCGGCTCCCGTACCAGGCAGCTGTTCCAACATGGGACTGGTGTTCCCGCAGATGTGCAAGGCGTAGGCTAGTTTGTGCGCATGGGTACGGTCTACAAGCCGCTGCTCATAGGGCAAGGCAAAGCTTGAGTACATCTCCGGTGAGATCAGATCGGTACCGGCCGGGCTGTCGCCGTTTGAGAGCATGTCGGCTCCTGTCTGGGCCATCAGATCGATGAACTGGCAGCTGGCGGTCGTGCAATATTCGAGCAGCCGCCGCGCCGGCTCCTCATGGAGGATCAAGTCCTTGTACCATTCAGCCGGTGTGCGCATCATACTGGCCAAGGAGAAAGGTGCCTGATCACAGTTACCCCGGATATAGATCTCATCCTTGAAATAATCTTTCAAGAGTCTCACAGCCTCCAACCAGATCTGAATGTACTTGTAGCCTCCGACATCTACCGGCGGCAGGCTATGAACCTGCTCTATCGAATCCAGACATCCCTGGTGAGACCGTGCCGGCTGGTTCTCGGGGAAATCAACAGGGACACCTACGGCCCCAGCGAGGGTAACGGTATCGATATCAACCAGAATCCCGTCGTACCGGTACACCTCGATAGCGTTGATAAAGGACTGGGCAATAATCCGGGGATCATTTCGGAATTCAGCCATGGAGTACCCTGCTTCATGAGCTGCCAGCATGAAATTATGGAGCATAACAGGCACACGGTCGGGTTGGCAGCCCTCCAGCGCGGCTCTTATCCTCTCGTATCCGGTCACCTTGTCCCTATCACAAACAAGCCATGCATTTCCATGAATTAAAAGAAAATAGTCCAGAGAATGAGGATGATCAGTACCAACATTATCGAGAAGCCGATGTTCAGTCGTGTCCAGTTCAGCTTGCCGGCGAGTGGTTTGCCAGCTGTCACGCCGGGCCCTGAATCCGCCGTTGCGAAGGTCAAGCCAGCCAGTTTATCGGTGCCGGGAGCATTGGTAAGCAGACTGACTCCCACCAGTATTGCCGAGGAAATGATGAATAGGAAGATGGCGAAGTGCAGGAAATTCATGCTGTAGAACCAGTCCAACGCAGGGAGGAGGAGACCGTAGTTCTTGCTGGCAATTTCAAGGATCAATCGCAGCGCCCCGATGATGGCGCCCGTGATCAGTGCATAGATAGCCCCTTTGCCATTCACCCGCTGCCAGAAGATGCCGAGGATGAATACCGCCGCGATTGGCGGACTGACATAGGCTTGCACACTTTGCAGGTAAACGAAAAGCTGTGAACTGATGCTGTGGATGAAGGGAACCCAGAGAATGCCCAATATCACCAGGACCGTGGTTGCCAGACGTCCAACCAGCACCAATTCCCGTTCCGGGGCTTCCGGCCTGAAATTTTTATAAAAGTCCATGGTGAATAAGGTCGAGCTGCTATTAAAACAGCTGGCCAACGAGGACATCAATGCCGCCAGCAATCCGGCCACTACAATTCCCTTGATGCCTACCGGCAATAATTGGCTGGTTACCAACGTAGGATAGGCTTCATCACCGGCGACATCGGGAAACAGAGCCAGGGCAATCATACCGGGCAGGATCATGATGAAGACAGGCAGGATCTTTAAGTACCCGGCCAAGATAGCACCACTACGGGCCTGCTCGATGCCCTTGGCGCTCAATACGCGCTGGACAATGAACTGGTCTGTGCACCAATACCATATTCCCAGAATGGGAACTCCGAAGATAATTCCGGTCCAGGGGAAATCCGGGTGAGATACCGATTTGAACATACTGAAGAAATCAGCCGGGAGCTGGGCTCGCAGGCCGGTAAATCCGCCTACCTCGTGGAGACCCAAGACTGTCAGGAGAACAGCACCGCCGATCAGTACCACCGTCTGCATCACTTCAGTATAGATGACCGCACGGAGTCCACCGGCAATGGTATAGATACCCGTGAGAATAACCAGAACAATGGCCGAAGTAACCATATCCAGACCCATCACCTTGTTCAGCAATAGGCCGCCTGCAAACAGGGTAACGGATATTTTAGTCAGAACATAGGCGACGATGGATACTACGGAGAGGTATACGCGGCTGGCCCGGTTATAGCGCCTTTCAAGGAACTCGGGCATGGTGAACACACCCGATCGCAGATAAAAGGGTACAAAAATCCAGCCCAGGAAAAGCACCATGAAGCAGGCCATCCACTCGAAGTGCCCCACCGCCAGTCCGCTGGTAGCCCCGGAACCTGCCAGACCGATGAAGTGTTCGCTGGAGATATTGGAAGCAAACAGGGACGCACCAATGGCAACCCACCCGACGTTACGTCCCGCCAGGAAGTAATCCGCGCTCGTCTGTTTCTTCCGTGAATGGTGGAAACCTATCCAGAGGACGATTATCAGGTACAGGATAATGATGATTATGCCCGTTGGTTCGATGAGATAGCTCCTTTCTCTGCAGAATGCCTTTTACTGATAATGCTGCATGAACGCTACGGCTTGAACCCGGGCTTCAGCATATCCGAGACCATATCCAGGGATCCATCGGTTGGGGCGGGCTCAAGGTTGAGAATATGCGCAACCAGGCTATAGAGGTGTACGTTCTCAAAAGTCGGGTGCACATAGCCGGTCTTGAAAGCAGGCCCCATGGCATAAAAGATGGCATGCATCTGCATGTCTTGCGGATCATACCCGTGGGAACCACCGTTATATCTCCCCAGACGATTAGAACGCCGGTATGCTACACTCCAATTGATGTCCCGCAGCGTGACTATATCCAAAATGCGTTCGTGAGTTCCATAGTGGAGCCGCTCCGGGATGCTGTCTTTCTTCCAGGCGTACAAATGAGGAGTTTTCTGCAGGGCCAGGTAGACGGAATCCTCATACCCTTCGCGGGGGTCATACATTCCACCAATGGAAGTATCCAGCCAGGCAAAATTCAGATAATCATTGAGGAATATAACGCGGTCCTCGGAAGTGGCTGCCATACCATGGTCGGCGGTGACAATAATGTTCACCTGGTCTGCGATGGGCAGCTGTTCCACCTTGGCGGTAAAATCACCGACAAGACTGTCCAGGTACTGCAATATTTCGACAGTTTCCTCACTCTCAGGGCCATGGTCATGGCCTGAACCATCCGGCTGGTCGAAATACCACATGATCAACCGGGGGCGGCGCTCCTCGGGTAACTGCAGCCAGGAGACTACGCTGTCTACCCTAGCTTCGAAAGGCACATCACCGTCATATCGTTTCCAGATGGAAGGTCGAATTCCCTGGACGGCAGCCTCGCTGCCAACCCAGAAAAACGAGGCTGCGTGCACATCCTGCATTTCCGCGGTGACCCAGATCGGTTCACCGCCGTAGAATTCACCATTTTCAACGGCTTCCCGGTTACCGATACTGTAGCCCTTGCCCAGGTCGGGGGCATAAAAGGAGTTGTCCACGATCCCGTGATGATCCGGATAAAGCCCGGTGGCCATACTGTAGTGATTTGGAAATGTGTTGGCGGGGAAGGAGGGCTGCAGTGACACAGCTTTCACCCCCCGCTTTGCGATGGCAGCCAGATTCGGCATGTGAGCGAGTTGGGGATGGTCCCAACGGCAGCCATCCATGGAAAGCATCACCACGTACTGCTCGAGAATGGGGGCTGGTTTGTGCTGGCTGAGCATTGCACAGCCGGATAGCAAGAGGATACCAATTGTGGTGAATATGAGACTATTTTTACGTAGACGAATCATGGACGCTCCTTTGGGAGTATTACCCGAATTAAAACCTTAGATAGCACCCGGTCAGGTTGGTGTTGGAAGACGAAAATTTAGGCTAATCCGAATGTTCAAGCACGCAAAACCGCAAAGCAACAGCCGAATTCGATTTGAATGTTGCGGCGTTTTTATATCATGTTGAGCGAGGCCGGGATATAAATTTACAGATTGGTTGAGGTACCTGCCTGGATCAGGACCATTATCGGGTACAGTCAGGGATCAAGCCTCACCAGGCATAAATCGATAAGCACAGATTACATAATCCAGCGGGAGAATCATGAATTCATGTTATCGTAGACGGAACGGTGCCCTTGGACGATATCTTTCGGTC
Source organism: Fidelibacterota bacterium (assembly GCA_042568495.1). GTDB lineage: Bacteria > Fidelibacterota > Marinisomatia > SCGC-AAA003-L08 > TS1B11. The sequence continues at coordinate 47,819 of JBHPIW010000005.1, forward strand.
TATCTTATCCTGGGCATAGCCACACTTGAAGCACAGCCCCTGGAAGAAAAGATTGACACGTTCCTGGAGCAGGCATATGCCAATAAGCAGTTTAACGGGAACGTATTGGTGGCAAAACAGGGTGAGGTGGTTTATCACAAATCGTTCGGGATAAGCAATATTGATCCCGAGACCCCGCTGCAACTTGATTCCCAGTTCAGACTTGCGTCGGTGTCCAAACCGGTTACGGCCATGGCGATCATGATCTTGAAAGAGCGCGGCATCCTGGACTATGATGAACCGATCTCAAAGTATCTTCCGGAATTGCCTTATCGCGGTGTGTCGATCCGGCATCTTCTAGCCCATACGTCGGGTATCCCGGATTATACCTATCTGTTCGAACGGTACTGGGATCCTGACCATGAAATCTTTTCCGAGAAAAAATACGCCGATAATGATGACGTGATCAGCATGTTCATTGAGCATAAGCCCGAGCTGCGCTTTGATCCGGGTGCCCAATATTCCTACAGCAACACCGGGTACGTATTTCTGGCATCGATCGTGGAGCGTGCCTCCGGGATGCCTTTCCACGAGTTCCTCAAGGACAACATCTGTTCTCCGCTGGGAATGTCGAACACGCTGTTGTACAGCGCGATACGGGATGATCCTATGGAGCGGCGGGTCATTGGTTATCGATTGGCTTTAAATGGTGCGGATCGCCTGCGGAACGATTTTCATTACATGAGTGGTATCAGCGGAGATGGCGCTATTTATTCCACTACCGGGGATCTGTTCAAATGGGATCGGGGGCTATATACGGAAACACTGGTGTCCCAAGCGACACTCGAAGAAGCGTTCACCCCCTATACCCTGACGAGTGGTGACAAGAGCCAGTACGGTCTGGGATGGGGCATAGACACCAGCCTGGTCGGACGGAAGGTAGTTACCCACGGTGGGGGATGGATTGCCGCGAGGACCTGGCTCTTCAGGGAGATTGAAGATAACAACTGCATCATCGTACTGACCAATCATACCAGCCGGCATATCTATGAAATTCGCGAAGCCCTCGAGCGAATCTTGCATGGCAAACCATATGATTCGCTCAAACCGGGCATTGCCGATATCATCAGCCCGGTTCTGGAATCAAAGGGGGTTGAGGCAGCCATTGGTGAGTACTATGCCCGCAAGGAGTCAAGTCCGGACGTGTATAATTTTTCGCTATGGGAATTGAATTATCTGGGCAACCGGTTGATAGAGTTGGGAAGGCATGAAGAAGCCATCGAGCTGTTCAGATTGAATGCGGCACAGTTCCCGGAATCATCACGCGTGCATAGTGATCTAGGTGAGGCTGTCAGATTGAATGGAGATCCGGAGTTGGCCGCCAGACATTTCAGAAAATCCCTGGAGTTGAATCCGGAAAATCGATATGCGCGACAGAAGCTGGAAGAAATCATGGGAACTGATGAAGATCCTTAAGAGCAGAATCGTATGACTCCTGCTCGCACTGAAACGGTTCCCACCTCGCAGGCCTTATAAATCATCCGTTTTGCTACGGGTGGTAAACCCCTATCTCAATAGTACCATCTTGATAAGATCGGTATAGCCCTGTGCTGCTCCCGCCGTTGGTGGGACAAGCAGGCGGGCGATGTAGATGCCGGTAGGCGCTTGCTCGCCAGATGCGGTTCGTCCATCCCAGTTAGTGCTGTGGTTGCCCGGGTCGAAGTGGCCGTTGACCAACTGTGTCACTTCCCGGCCCCGAATATCGTAGATCGTCAGGGTTACCTCGGAACGTTTCGCCAGGGAATACTCAATCCGGGTGGCAGGATTGAAAGGATTCGGGTAGTTCTGCCGCAAGGCGAATCCGTGGATGATTCCATCACCCTGAATGGCCAGGGTGGTATCTGTTTTTATCCGGACATTAATGGTATTGTAAAAGGGAACCTGTACGGTGACATAGCAAATTGCCGTTGAGTCGGAGCGTACAACCTGATCGAGCACTCCATTCTCCACCGCGAAGCCAAAGCCTTTATTGGGCATGATGAATTTCAGCAGCCCGTGCTCGAACGCCTGGGGATGGTGGTTGATCACTTCTGCTGTAACCGTGTCTGCCTGCCCTGAATTGGAGGGAGTATAGGTAACCGAGAGATTATTTCCGGACCCACCGGCATAGTTGGTATTGGACGGATGGAGCACACCATCCTCAACTCGAATCAGGCGAAAAGTGCGTTCCCCGTTACAGACAGCATCGGTGGACAGATTATATGGACTTGCATTGATGTCGCCCGCATTGCGGTGGTCATGCCCCCACAAAGCCATATCAACATCCAGTGAAGATAGATTTAGTTGACCGGAGAAATCTTTGTGGTAGAACAGGACCTTGGAGGTACTCTGGTTGGCATAAAAGAGATTATTCTGTAGCCATGATATCTGGGTGGAGGTGAAACTGTCATTTCCATATATGTCATACCTGTAATTGTCGTAGTTAATGTACGCTTCCAGACCAACATAGTGAACCGGGCCGTAATCGAAGCTGTAATTCTGTGTGCGCAGGGGATCGTTCGCAGGCGGATCTATCAGCCAGGGCCAGCCGAAGAAACGCCACCAGTCGCGGCGAGCGGTCCCTTGAGGTGGGGGAGTATCATACCATCCGCCAATGTCGTGATTGCCGGCGACTACATAGACCGGAACCTCAAGTTCGGCCAGTATTCTTTGAGCCTTGGTGTAATATCGCCGCTCCTGGTAATCTTCCAACTCTCCCTCATGGATAACATCACCGGTGAGCAGAACGAATTCCGGCCGAATCAGGTTTATATCATCAATTACCGCCCGGAAATCAATCATCGAGGATGAGTCCGTCAAAGACTCCGGCTCATAAACGTAATATGTAGTTGGCAGGTGGGTATCGGAAATATGGACGAAATAGTAACTGTCCTTATATTGCCTGATGAGCTGAACGCTATGCCTGGTGATGTCTTCAAGGCCTCCGGATGCGGTTACCTTCAGGTCGAATAATTCGTATAGGCCGGGCTCGGGGATCAATGCACTCAAGTACCACCTCTGCAAATTGCCATCGTACTGCGCGGAGGTGATACTCAAGGGAATGTTAAGCGATGGATGAATCAGTTCCGCCTCCCAGTCAACCGTGGATTCCGGCGCCAGACAGATTATCTCCAGCTCCTGTCCCGGAACGACGATGGATGGAATATTCAGCAAGGGACGCTGGATGACAGTCAGCGTGTCCCCGATATCCTGGGTACTAATATCAACGATGATCTGCCCGGATGTGCGATAGGTGATTTCACTTCCGTTCAGATTGGCAGTGGTGAATTCAAGAACTGTAGTATCATTTTTCAACGGCAGGAAATTCAACTTCAGTAATTCTTCGATCCCTGAAAAGGAAAATTCACCGGTGTAGCTGCAAATCACTTGCCCGTCAATAGATTGATCGGTGACGGTATCCGCTGCTGAGAGCGTACCGGTTTGATCGAATCCGGTGTATTGCACAATTTCAGGATCATACTGAACGGCAATTTCATAGGATGATACCTGTCCGGTCTGATTGAGCAGGGCCAATCGCACGGGAAACGTGAAATCACTCTGGTCATGTACGGTCTTTTCGTTCAGCAGCAGTACATATGCATCCGGTGCGGATTGCAGGTCATCGATGCTGCGGGGGTGCACCTGGTAATCATACCAGGTACCACTTGCCACGCCTTGAATGGATGAAAATGGATATCCGTCAATAAGAGGGAAATCGGTTGTACTGAGATTAAAAAAACCTCCACCGATAATACACATCCCGGAAGTATCCGCAGCCCGCCACCTCCACCTGGGATCCGGACTTAGTATTGTCGTTACATCTCTCAATCTGACCACTACGCCCTCATAAGCCTCTTCGCTTGAGGCATCGGCTGCCGAGACCGGCATCGGCGCCGGCAAGGGATTCAGTATGCTGGGCCTCTGGTAATCTACCAGATTCGTAATCCGGGTTATACCAAGATACTCGGATACAAGGCCCCGTATGAATAGACTGTCCCCAATTGAGGGTCTACGCAAATTTTCCAGCACCCAGAGCCCGTTCCAGGCTCCGCCATTCGACGAAGTGATAAAGAATCCTCCACGCGAGTAGCCCGTCGCGCTCACGATTCCGCCAACGTCGACGGTACTATCGGCAAGGGGAGAGGGATATGTGCCACCCCCGGTTACCTTGTACTGAATGTCGTAGATGCTTACCTGACCGAACAGAATACCTGTCAAACAGATCAGGAAAAAACCGCTGCTTTTACTTCTTGATGGATGTGTCGGCATAATATTGATGGTCATCTAACTGTTGGAGTAGGGAATTATTTATTGGGTCACCAAGGCCGAAAACTAAGGACCGCAGCTAGTATTTCCAATGGTTTGTTCCTGCCGCTTTCATGTCATTCACAGCATGATATTTTACGTCCACAGGATGGACTTCTTCTGGCGTGGTTACTCCAAAATAATCGTACATTACCGTACCGGATTTTCCCGCACGGATCGTGACTAGAACGCACTTAATACGGAGTTGATTTATGAGATATCTATTTGCTGTACTTCTGCTTGGTAGTATGCTGGGAGCACAAGAGCCTCCCTTAACCCATCCGGCCGATGCACCTGATGACTGGATGCTGGCACACATCGATGTGGAAACAACCGGATTGATTCCGGGCTATAATGAAATGATCGACATCGGGGTGATACTGTCGGACCTGGATGGGAACGAAATTGCTCGCACCCATTTCTACATCATGCCCAACTTTCCTGAGCGAACTGCGCCGGAAGTGCCTGCCATCAACGGATTTGATGTGGAAAAGTGGCGCAACTACAACGCGTTGTCTACCAGTGAGGCTGTGGACAGCCTGGTGGCCTTCTACACCCAGCACACCGGCGGCCGGACTGTTCTCATGGTGGCGTACAACAGCCAATTCGATGCGGCCTTCCTGGACCACCTGTTTCGTTCGGCGAACCGCAGCTGGCGCGAACTGCACTACTACTATGTCCTGGACCTGCCATCCATGGCCTGGGCGTTGGGCATACGGGATTTGTGGGGATCACGCCTCATGGAACAGTTCGGCATACCCGAGGAACCGCATTCAGCTGATGAACATACCGGTCTACGATGTGCTGACGGCAACATCAGGATCTACCGGGAGCTGCTCAAGCTAACTCCAGGCAAACAGGTTAGGGGGAAATCTCGCAAGTCTCGCCGGTAGGCTTCCCATCGGGAGGAGGTGGTACATCCAAAAGAGTGTACGGAACATCGATATCCCGTGCTGGAAATACCGGTAGGAGTTGCGAGCATTGAATCGGTACGCCTCATCAAATCGTCCTGGATAGAATATTCACGAGGTTTTCAACACCAAAAATTCAGAAATATGTACACCGTTCCTTAACAACATATGATTTATATATTTCAATTGGAATAGTGATATGATCCTGGAGCATCGAAATGGGTTTTAACATGAAAAATCGCTGCAATCGATCGAAGCATTATCCAGCAGAAGAACGGAAATGGGACGCATTTATGACTACATGCGCACGAACCATGATCAGCTGCTTTTTTGCGCTGCTGATGGTATGCCCCGCCTCCATCCTTGCCAAGGCGAATTGGGGTTGGCAGGCTCACGAGTATATCAATAACTACGCCGTGGATTATCTGCCGCCGGAAATGTCCTTTTTTCTCTATCACAGTCCCTTCCTGCGCGGGCATGCATCCGATCCCGATATGGACGGAACGCCAGGTTATTATCACTATATCGATATCGATTACTACCAGGAGTTCTATGATGGCACGCTGCCCCATGAATGGGATGAGATGCTGGAATTGTATGCTGAATCTGAAGTCAGAGATGTGGGCATCGTGCCCTGGGTGATCCAGTGGTGGACAGATAGCCTGAGCGCGCTCATGTCCCGTAATCAATGGGATGAAGCCTGGCAAATTGCCGCCAACCTGGGCCATTACGTGGCAGATTCTCATCAACCCATGCACCTGACCCTGAATTATAATGGACAATTTTCGGGAAATGACGGCATTCACTCACGGTATGAATCACAACTGATCGCGCCGCATTTAGGTCTGTTACCTTTACCCGAAGGAGAAGCTGTCTATTGGGACAGCGTGATCGATTCCGTTTTCGGATACATTGGCGAGTCGTTCGCCAACGTGACGTGGGTGCTGCTGGCTGACAATCTGGCCAGCAGCCAGGATCCGGATTATGGTTTGACCTATTACAATGTAATGTGGACCAGGCTCGACACCATCACGACCAATCTTATTCATAATGCGATCCTTGATCTTGCCAGTATCTGGTATACCGCCTGGGTCAATGCCGGGGAGCCGATACCCTCAGTGGGCACCGAAGGTGTCCTCAGCGAAGAGCTGACGCTAGCGCATTATACCCTGTATCCGAACTATCCCAATCCTTTCAATCCAGCCACGACCATCCGGTATGCCAGCCCGGCGCCCTCCCGGGTGGTATTGCGCATTTTTGATGTGATGGGGCAGGAGGTACATACTATCGCGAACGGATTCCAACCGGCGGGTGTTCATACGGTCAGCTGGGACGGCCGGGACCAGCACCGGAGGCCGGTCAGTGCCGGGATTTACTTCTGTCGGTTGGAGGCGGGAGCGTTCTCCCAGACCATCAAGATGATCAACTTAAAGTAACGGTCTCCCGGCCAAGTACGCGAGACAGGCGTTACCGGAGACTCCCGTAATCTACCGATGGACTGGTACCATGTTTAGACGCTCCATTTTTAGCCATCGGCAGCACACCACCCCAAAACCCGGAAGGTGCTCCGGTAAGAGGACCGGCATACGGCTTGCCTTCATCTGCTGTCTGTCGCTCAGCCCGGTCTTCGGGCAAAATGTGGTGATGGTCATTATTGACGGAGCCCGCTACAGTGAAACCTTCGGCGACACGGATCGGACCTATATCCCGCGGATGAGCCAGCTGGCCCTTGAAGGCGCTTTAGTGGACCCATTCCACAACGATAGGTTTACCTACACCAGCCGTGCCATCCCGGCTCTCTGGTGCGGCAGCTGGACCGATATTGAATACCTTGTCTACGAGGGCGTCTCGACCCAGACCGCCATTCAGCCGACACTGTTCGAATACTACCGCCGACAGAAAAATGCTCCAGCTGATCAATGCTACTATGTCATAAAATCCCTCAGTTCGCTATGGCTGCCCAGCTTCCACCAGGATTACGGTACATCCTACTGGCCCACATATCACAGCAAAGGCCAAACCGACGATGACGTACTGACGGAAGCCTTGTGGGTTATGGAAACCCATCATCCGCAATTTTTGTTGGTCTATCTGGCTGATGTGGATAGCCGCGGTCATTCCGGTAACTGGGCGAGTTATACCGGAGCCATCCGAACAGCTGACAGCGCCGTAGCGGTAATCTGGGATGCCATACAGACCGATTCGCTGTATGCGGATAATACCACTATGCTGGTGACCAATGATCATGGCAGGCATGACGATGCGCATGGCGGATTCAGCGGGCACGGCGATGGCTGCGACGGCTGCCGGCAGATCATGTTCCTGGTGCTGGGACCCACGATCCGGCCGAATTTCGTTTCGACCGAATACCATACTATCCCCGACTTTGCCGTCACCGCGGCGGCACTGCTCGAGGTTAATCCGGAATATGCTACGGGAGATGTGATAGACGAAATATTCCTGCCACTTCAGAATGAGGATCGTCTCCGGAGCGACGCGCCGGAACGATTCAGACTGTTCCAGAACTACCCGAATCCCTTCAATTCAACCACCGTAATCCGGTACGATGTCGCAGAATCGACGTCGGGCCGTTTGATGATCTATAATACCCTGGGCCGGGAGATTGCACGGATTGCCCAAGGACCGTTTACGGAAGGCACCCATAGCATAGGGTGGGATGGCAAGGATGGCCTCGGCCGTGATATCCCGGCGGGAATATACCTGCTCCGCCTGACCACACCGGAATACTCCCGGACCATCAAAATGCTCTATCTGAAGTGATCGATTAACCCGGTATACGAGTACCAAACCCATCAGAAATAAAAACGGGGGAGAGCCAATTGCTCTCCCCCGTTTTCGTAACGCTCAGGTTTGGCCTTGGTCGGCCGACGAAGCTTACTTGAGCAGGATCAGCTTCTTGGTCATATGGAAGTCAGCCGCATCCAGACGCAGGAAGTACATCCCGCTGGCGAAGTCCCTGGCGTTCCAGGTAACGCTGTAGTTGCCAGCCGGACGGACATCATTCACCAACGTAGCCACCAGCGCACCCCGCAGATTGTAGATCTTCAGCGTGTGCTTCACATGGCTGCCCAGTGAATATTCGATGGTGGTGGATGGGTTGAACGGATTCGGATAGTTCTGGCTCAGAGAGAAGGTCTCCGGAATACCATTGCCATCGGCAACAGACGTGACGATTCCCAAATCGCCCACGTCGCGCATCATCAGTACGTAATTGCCATAGGTAAAGGTCCAGATACCGGTGAGATCGGAAATGACGTCCCCAACTCCCAGATCATTGAAGACTAGGTCATCGTCAACATCCTGAACCATGAAGTCATCGTCGAGCATGAAGAAAGTGACACCGGCATCATCCGAAACGTCCCGGTCATAGTTGCCGGAATCGACCACAGTGACTTCACCGACATGGAGCAGTACATGTTCGTACTTCTCGAGGGAAGGATCCGTGGTACCCAATTCTCCCAACTCTGTACCGGTTACTTCCAAGGGGACAACGCTGTGGCCTGTGGAATGAACCGTGACAGCGCTCACGTCGGTAATACGTGTCTCATTGTAACGCTCGTACACTTCACCCGTGATAGTAATGCTGTCACCCTGGGTAACGGTGTAGGTTGCAGTCCCTAACGTAGCCAGAACGCCATTCCAGATTCCCGAACCATCCTGGATTACGAAACCGCCATGTTTCGAAGTCGGTTGTTGGGCATTGCTGGTTACTACGCCGGTTACGCTTACAATCTGGCCGGCATAGTAGCTGTCGCCGCTCGAATAGGGCGTGTACTGGATATCATGGATGGTATTAGCACCGGTCCTGGTATGGTAGCCGTACATACCCTTGCTGGTATCCGGCGGCAGGAAGGTGAACAGCGGAGTATCCTGGTTGTCACCTCCATCGTCGGTGCCCTTGAGGAAGTACTCAACAAAAGCTCCATCGACAGTGGTCGCCGGAATGATCCCGGTCCAGAGCGAATCGGTACCCTCGGTCATGGCCACTTCGGTCCACGCGCCGCCGTCCACCCGGTAGGTGACGACCGCCGAGGCAACATCTGACTTATCAGTCATGGTGGCACTGACCGTTACGGCATCCGCAGGACCTAACGCCGATTCGGTTACCGTAAATCCGGTGATGGAAGGCGGCCCACCTCCGAGAATTACGTCCGAGGGAACGACCGGTCTAATCTGATAGGTGTCATTGTTCTCGAAGGAACCGTAGGCATGATAACAGTAACCCGTGATTGACTTGATCGTGGTGCCGTTGGGCGGACGAATAAATCCTCCTTCCGGGAGAGGGTTGCCATACACATCAGTTCCATACATGCTGTTCGTGGCATCTCCATCGGTGAGAATCACGCCGCTGCCGTCATCTATGGAGTACTCGTAATTGGGCAGATTATTGTCGATGACCGTGGCATTCTCGATGCGGATGATGTTATTCTCCCACTGTTCGGCGGTGATGGGCTCCCGCAGCTCGCCGGTGGTAACCACGGTCGTATCAGGGTGACGGGCACCGGCAGCGAGTATAGAAACCGGCTCGGTAATGAACATCTCGGTGAATGCCGCATCCATCCCCGCTCCGTGATATTCGAAGATGTACCCGGTGATGCTTATGGAATCACCTACGAACAGTTCCGGGAAAGCAGTGGCGTCGGCAAAATAGGACAGGATCGAACTCCAGGGACCGCCGTGGGCATCCTGCCAGATGAAGCGCGAATAGCCCGACAAAACGCCTCCGGTGGTATCCCAACCGGACAATTCTCGGTCGGGTACCGTTACGATAGCGAGACAGGAAACGGTATCACCCAGGAAGTAGGAATAATCGTAAGTCCCCATGCTGTCCGGCAGCATGTAGAGTGCAGAACCACGAACCTGCTGGATCGCCTGAACGCGAATGTAGGGTCCGGCCTCATCCACGTCCATAGCCAGGCGCGGTAGGATTTTGTAGGCCCCATAGCTGTACGTCATAACACCGGTTATGCTGGCGATGCCGGCACCTTCGGTCGGGTAGTAGTAATAAGGCCAGTCATCATTGGTCCCGAGCGTATCGGTACCATCGGTGAAACTCCATTCCCCACTTCCCAAGTCTGGATCGGCGACAGTTACATCCTCAATCCTGACCAGAACACCCTCGTACTTCTCCGCATTTGCCTCACCAGGCGTAAGCAGTATCGGGGCCGGTGGATTCAACGCTTTACCGTGCACGATCAGTGAGGTGGCGTCAACCAGTTCGGTTACGCCATAATATTCGTCCACTGTTGCGGTTATTGTAACCGAGTCACCTTCGACTACGGTAGTCCGGCCGACACCGGGATCAAAGGTTGCGATTTCATGCCAGCCATCATCCCCGTATTTATACCCATAGATGCCACTCCAGGCGGAGTCGGCATCCTGGATATACATGGTGCGATTTTTGTATGTTCCCCAGTACTCGGCCGTGACTACACCGGAGACAGTGACGACCGTCCCGTCCAAGGGTGAAGCGTCATCCGTGCCGGGATCAGCGACGTACTGAATGTCGGCGATCGGGGTTATTGTCTGCCCCAGGGCAATGGTAATGCCCAGAGACAGTACTGTTAACATTCTCTTCATGAAGAGGTACCTCCGTTTGTGTGTTGAGTTGTAATTAACACAAGATCTTGTATAATATGTTACCCTGAATTGGGTCATCAAAATTAGTATTCGTGAGATGAATTGCAAGGAAAAAAGGGCCTTGAGGTCTATTTTAGGATAACGAACTTGCCCTCTTTGACCTTCCCGTAATTGGGGCTGTCTTTATCAATATTTTTTACGGTGTACAGGTACAAGCCCGTCGCGGCTTCCTGCTCATGGTGCGTGATGAGATCCCAGGCATGCTCACCACCGGAAAATTTGGGATTCAATTTCGCATTGATCTGGCTTACATCCTCCCCGGAGTAGCTGCCGGCGTCATGAATGATTTTCTGCACCTCATCCATGGCCAGGGTATAGATACGGATTTCCGCCTTCGGTGGCAGATACTGAAACCAGATGAGCTTGTCGCGGGTGCCGTAGCCGTCCCAGCTGGCTGATCCCCGGTAGGGATTGGGATAGACACCGGTTTTATCGGTCCAATCCTCGGCCACCGTCCCGGGATAGACCACCGTCCGGTTGGTACTCTTGGAACTTTCCAGGCTGGCCAGGTTGGTGGCGGGATCACCCTGATCAAAAGCCGTAACGGCGTAGTAATTGAGCCAGCCGTTTTTAACCCCATAGTTGGTAAACCGGTAGTGATAGTACCTGCCGGCGATGAAAGTGCTGTCAGGCTCACCCATTTCATTTACTAACCGTACCGGTTCAAAACCTACATCAAAACCGATATTATTGCCGGGCAAGTCATACTCTGCCAGCAGGGAGAATTCTGCTTCCTGGTCATCGCTCTGGACCTTGCGCGCACTATAGAGGCGGTAGCCCTCGAAGTCCTTGCGGTGTGAGATCGGATCTTCAACATCCTCGGAATATCGATCCCAATAGATATCCACCTGCTGACTGCGATTATCGATGTAAATCATTGGTGGTGGCGGCGGCTCGGGCAGTATATAGCGGTCGAGCTGGCCATCCTTGTCAGTGTCCTCACCGGGATCAAGAACATTGTTCCGATTCACATCCTCACCATCATATGCTTTTTGAGCCCAGTCGGCGTTGGTATGTAATTCGGCGCGCCTTTCGGGTGAATCACCTCCCCCGGTTGCCCAGCGAGTGGCGACCATCGCAAACACCACCTTCAGGGAATCACCAGGGGGCAGCTCCCAGTTTGTGAGGTCGCCCTCGAGTGGAGCGGAACCCAGTGGCCCTGCCGAGTGCAAAAAAAGCCAGCTGCCGGGATTGGCAGGGTAGCCATCAGCCGGTAAATAGGGATCCGCCCTGGGGCCCGGCGGCACACTGCTGGAAAGCTGGGCATACCGTTCGGCATCCGTCAGGGCCATGATATACTCAGGGTAGGTCTCATTATTGGCTGCGTTCCAGGGCCATTGACTGTAGTATGTCTTCAGATAAGGCTGCGGGACGGAGCCGCCCAGTGTTTTAATTGCAAGGTAGGTTTCCGCCCAGCCATCATCACCATCAGCGTCGTAGCTGTAACCCATGTTCCGTGGGAATCCCGCGGCATCCACGGTCTGGTCGTATCCGTTAAGGTTATCGTACCACGTGAAGCCGCCGCCCGGTTCATAGATGCTGGTATAGTTCATGTTGGCTATGGATACATCAGCCCATATGCCCGCATAGATATTCGAGATCGTCTCGGTGGGATTAACGTTTGTGATGGTGTACTCGAACATCACGAAGGCTTCCGCGAAGGAAAAGTCCCAGGCGTAGGTGCGCATGGTGACCTCGATCCCCAGCTCGGTGTGGTTTGGCACAGCCGGCCAGGCCGGGTTGTCGTCCGGAAAGATATCGGTGAATCGGGTGGTGAAGTCCTGATGCGAAACCGCGTCGGGATCATAGACCGGGCTGGTGGTTACGTTCGACCGCTCGGTCAGGATGCTCATGGGGATAAACTCAAAGCCTTCGGAACCGGCCTCGAACACACCATCCACAATAGCAGTAGAGACCCGGGGTTGGCCACCCACCATACCTCCGAACCATACTCCGGAGAAGGAAAAGTGCTCAACCTGCTCCCGCATGACCAGGGTATGCTGCTTGTACATGCATGAGGGCTGGATCTCGCCGTCGATCCTATTCCACCCGTTGCCCAGTACCCCGAAGTTCGTCAACGCTACGCCGAGCTGGTTAATGCTGGTATATTTCTTGTAATCGTCTCCGACCTGGGCTTGCAGGGTGAAGGGCAGGATTCCCAGCCATAAAAACAATATCAGGCAATGGAGCTTTGTCATGCGTTTCAGAAAGGTTCTCATTGGTTAATATTGGTGAATTCATCATCAATTGAGGTAGACAGGATAAAGCGGAACACGCCGTTTTGCGCCGGATCACAAACATAGATCACGCCGCGTTCATCTGCTGCCACGGATACCGGCTCTATCAGTTGGGTCTTCAGTTCCCGATAGTAAAACGTATCTACCAGAGCAGAATCCATAACCGCCGGGATGAGGATGGTGGTATCGACCAGAGCTGAATCGCTGTCGAAATAGATCCAGAGACTGGTATCGAGGAAAGTGCCTTGACCCTGGAAGGATACCCACATGGTCGTATCGACGGACACCTTTTCAATACCAGCCTTTTTAAAGAAGGTACCATCCCCATTGAAGACGAGGACTTCCTGATTATCCGTGTTGGTAACATAGATCATCTGCCGTGAATCGACCGCGACATCGGTTGGTCTGAAGTACTGCCCGGGAGTCATAATGTCATCGATAAAAAGTTCAAAGCGCGATGGAAAGCTCAGCTGCATATTTGGCCGGACCGAATGGACGTACATCTGCTTGCCATACTGGGACCAGTAGAGATTCCCGAAATTGTCCACATCCATTCCGGTAGGCCGATGGACCGTTCCGGCCCCGGTGCCGATTTCTTTCACATTATCCACAAACAGTGCGAAGTGGGTAAAGTAGGCTTCCCCATCGCCGAGCTTAATGGCCCCGTTGCGTACCAATCCGGCCCGGAGAATCCGGTTCTGCACCGAATCCGCGGCATAGAAAAAATAATCATTGAGCCGGGCACCGGAAATGGCTGAGAAGACGGTCTTTTCAGGCTGATAGTAGATATCACCCATCTGATTCAGCCAAAACGCCATATCAAAAAACACATGGGGCTTGAGCAGGGAATCGACCATCACAGCATTTTTTTCGTAGCGGCTGCTGTCCAGATCAGCTTCCCAATCCGGTGATTGCAGGTATTCCGCAGCCTCCAGTTGAAATGAGGATAACCAAAGGCGTTCACCGGTGTTGACATTTTTGACCAGGATTTCGCTGGCCACCGAATCGATCCCGTGAATATTCCAGAACTGGTTCCAGCGGTATATTTTATTGGAACCGTTGATGACCAGCAGGTTCAGCCGGCCATCCATATCCATATCCGTGGGAGTGAAGTCTGCGCCGAGATGATCGAAATCCAGCGTAGCATAGGTTGAGTCGACTTGATCCAGCCTGGTTCCAGCCTGATTGAAAACGAAGATGTCACGTGCTCCAGCGTCGGCGACAAAGACCTGGCGGGCATTGGAGACGACAACTTCAACGGGGGTAATCAGGCCGTCCGCGCTGCCCCAGGAAGGCGAGAGGGGTAGATAGGTCGTATCAGGACTGAAATCCGGGCGAACTGACTCTTCAATCGAGGGTAATGGCATTTGCTCGAGACAAGCCGTCACTACCAGCAGCAGTCCCACTACGAATAACGTTCTCATAGGGAGAATCCGATGCTGTACCGTTGTGGAGCGGTCAGGTAGTCGGTCTGCGTGTAAGCGTAATCAAACTTCATTTTGATACCGCCGGGCAAGCCAATTCTAAGGCCGCCACCGAGGGCAAGCCCGAAACCATCCATGTTGAGGACATAGCCGCAGCGCATACTCAAAACATTCCCCAGGAGATATTCAAAGCCTAAGGCATAGGTTTCAGCGTTGTCAGCCGGATGGGTTAACTGGAAGGAGGCGGTCAAGCGATTCTGATCAGATTCGATGATCTCGTAGCCCATGCCCAGGCGGAACGTTGTGGGTGGTGAAAAGGACTGATATTCCAGTGAGTCGGCCACCACCGGCTCCCCATCCTGATTCAGGATGGTCTTGGAGTAGTTGCCGGTCGGTCCGTATTGGGCGCCAAAATTTGTCAGGGACGACGCAATACGCAGTGATCGAAAACCGGTCTGGTAAAGTGTCCCGAAGTCGAATAGCGTGCCACCCATCGTCAGGTTATCGATGGTCTCATGGGCGTATTTAGCAGTTGTGCCAAAGGTGAAGCGGTCCGACAATTTGATGCTATAACTCAGGGCTATGAATTCATCACGGAAGATAAAGGTTCTTCCTGTCCCCATGGGCATGTACTCGGTGGTCTCTGTCATGGGATCCATGTGGAGCGCGCCGTAACTGAAACCAATATGGCTGACGCGGCCAAAGGGGGTTGAAAAGGCAAAGTATTCGTAATCGATATCAGCGGGCATGTCGAGATGGAACAGCACCACGTTACGTTTTGGGAGATGACTGATGGACGTGGGATTATAGAACACACTGGCGGCATCTCGTGGCAAGGCGACGCCGGCCCCCGCCATACCGGCACCATAGGCGCTGGTTTCAATCTTCAGGAAGGGGAAAACCGCCGTACCTGCCCGTTGTCCACCAAGATTCTGAAACAGGGCTTGCCCGAATACCAGTACCGGTACCAGAATCAAGAACAGAACCTGTGATGTGATTTTTTGTGTGCGCACTAGAAGGTCACCTGTAAACCGAGTTCAGCCATGCGGGGTCGTTCCATGCGCGCGGGATTAAGCCTGGGATCTGGATCGTCGATGTAGCTGTAGGATATCATGTCCCCGGGATCAAACCCTTCACCGGTAAAGACATTAATCCGTCTGGGAATGCGATTATCCAGCAGGTTTTGTATTTCGAGCAACAGCCGGACGCGCGTACCGCCAACCACCCAGTTCTTATATATGCGCGTATCAACGGTGAAGCGTGGCTTTTCGGCAATCCGGTTGTTCGGAGTATCCGAATTAGGTGTCCCATACCAATAGATCTCACCATCCTCACCCAGCCGCTGCCCGGTGGGAAGCTCATTTCGGGCGGGATCATCCAACAGGGTCTGGGAAGTATATCTCCGGGCGGTTTCGTAATCCAGGCGTAAGGAAGCGCCCCAATCTTTAAGTCCCAGGAAAACCCGTGAATCGCCGGGAGGCTTGTAGTAAGACAGGTTCAGGAATGCCCGGATGGGTCGATCCCAGCTCAGGTAATTCTCGCCCAAAGGTTTCTCGGACAACGCGCCTGCCTGGACCAGCAGGTTATCTTTGGGATTGGAGCTTTTGCCGGTGGCGATGGAGTAGGAGAAATGACCGTCGGCGATGAAATGACGCCAGAAGCGAGTCCTCAGGATGGCTTCAACACCCCTGGAACGGGCATAATCAGCATTGAAGTACATGTTGAAACTCAGGTGCGCATATCGGGGATTTTCCGAGGAAATCGTCTGAGAGGTCTCGTAATTGTACATGTTCTTCCAGTAGGCCTTGAGTTCCAGCACCTGGTCTTCACTGAACCGGTGTTTCACACCAATCTCGTACTGTACGGTCGTTTTGGGATTCAGCGTAGGATTGCCGATGATCTGGTAGGCGCTCTGAGAATTACTGCTCAATTTGGCAAATACGTACTGGAAAGTGGGCAGCTGTGAAAAATGTCCATAATAGAAGTAAAGCACATCATTATCGGTGACTGGGTGGGAGATGCCCAAACGCGGACTCATATGGCCCTTCATCCGCCGGCCGAATAAATCATAGGATTCATCTTTGAATTTATCGATGGCAGACTGGGTGAGAATCACCTGCGGTGAATCATTGATCGCATCTTCCAGGTATTGTCCGGGCATCCAGTAGTCGTAGCGCAAGCCCACGTTGATGATCATAGCCTCGAAAGTGATGTTGTCTTGAACATAAAAACTACCATGGTGTGTCCGTGCCCGGTAGAAGTCATAATCGGAACCCAATCCGGTGGTACCGGTCCAGGGCTCGTTGATGTCCACAACCTGTATGGAGGTCCAATTGGCTTCGAAGCCCGACTTCAGGGTCTGGCGTTCCGTAACGGAATAAGTCCAGTCACCTTTCAGGGCATCGTTTAGACTGAGGGTGTTGTACCATTCCGGTGACATTCCCGTATCATAAAACTCATCGCCATAGGTGACTTCAATATCTCCATCGCGGCTGGAAGGGGTGTAGCGATTGGGTTCCAGGTCAAGGCGTTCACGATATTCAGACCAGGGCAGGTCCTGTACGGCGCTGTGCTCTTCATTGGTAAAGCGGCTCAGTTTGAGCTCATAGAAACTCTTGGGGCTGAGAGTATGCACCAGAATCGAACTCAACATAACGGCCGAGCGGGTAATAGTATTATAATTATCCAGAATTTCAATATACCGGTACGGGAAGGAGGAACCGCCCAAGTAGTAGCCCTGGTTGATATTCAAAGATATATCGACGGAGTTGGCCCACTGCAACCGCTGAGATATCTTCCAGGTGGATTTAAACATGGCGTGCCAGTCATTTTCCTGCTTAGCAGCCAGCCTATCCATGAGATTTTGGGTTTGTTCATCACTAAGCAGCCCGGGGAAGCTCAAACTCTGGTGGGGATAAAGTTTACTAGCCCTGGGCAGATTGGTATCCGAGACTTTGCCGTAGCCATTCAGAAAAAAGTAGAAATCACCCGGTGGATTGACGCCCAGAATTTTCAGTAGGCTTTCAGCTACTGATGGTCCGCCCAAGTTGAACTCGATCCGGCGTGTCCCATAATCGTCTAGCCCGGGAATTCCATCGGTAGTCAGCTTGAAACTGCCTTCCAGGTTGGGGCGGCCTTCCTTGAGCTTCACGTTGACTACTCCGGACATGGCCTGTCCGTATTCGGCATTGAAGCCGCCGGTAAGGATTTCCATTTCCTCGATAGCGTCCGCATTGATGTAGAGTTGAGCACTGTTACCGGTGAGGGGATCCTTGGTGGCAACGCCGTCGATGATGAAGAGGGTTTCATCGAGCCGGCCTCCGCGAACGTGCACCTCATTATCGGTAGTGGATACGCCACCCGAGTTACTGAGAATATCCACAACGTCATCCACAATCATGGTTTCGATGTCTTGCTTCGACATCCTGGTCGATGAAGAGGTCTCCGCCACGTCAAACAGCGGTCGTTTGCCGATGATAACTACATCCCGGCCGAAGGAAAGAACCGTTTCCTCCAGTTCGAAGTCGATGTCAATCTCATCACTTGCCTGGACCACAATCCCGGTCCGCTGATAGGTCTTATAGCCAATGTATGTCACTTGCAGGTCATAGTCGCCGGGCGTAATGCCGGTGATGACGTAGGCACCATCAGTGTCGGTAGAGCCACCCCAATACGTCCCTTGCACCATAATGTTGACGCCGAAAAGTGGTTCACCGGTGCCCTGGTCGACTACCCGACCACTGATACTGGCGGTTTCTTGACCCTGAACGATGTTGAGGCCAATGGCGATGATCAGAATAATGACACGCTTCATGGCATAAACCTCTGCTGCAGAACCCAGGAGATAAACTTGCCGGCCGAGCCGTTTGCTTCCATGGTCCCTGCACCGGCGGTGCCGTCATGCATAGGCATGGAGAAGAGGATGGCTTTGCCCGCGTTTTCGTATGTTGGTGTGGGCGAATAATGGTCGTATTCAGCGGCAACGATCGGTGTTCCGATCCACGGATCGCCACCGCCGGGCTCAGGCATCCGGTAGAACGGTGTTAGAGTGCCAGTAAGCCCTTCCTGACCAAGCGAGCTGGGGTCGTTCAGGGCGAAGGACTTGAGGCGATAGGGGATTAATTTGGATAATTCAAGATCCAGGTCTGGATTTACACTGGACTCAACAGTTGTGCCGGCAAACAGGCGCCCATTGGCGTTGATGTCAGCTGTAGAATCGAATGGGAGCCAGATGGTCATGGATGACTTTAGCTCGGTAGCGTTGATAAAGATGTTGCCACCATTCAGCACAAATTGATAGATCGGATTGGCAGCATCACCGTACGTTTCCGGACCGGTGACAGCTGAATACCAGATAAGGTGTTTGAAGTAACCAAGCGTGGCGACAACGTCCGTTTCGGAGAAGGGTAATTGGCTGCCAATCTCCCAGACGGAATAGCCGTCGATCCCTACCCCGGGAACGGTGTCCAATACACTCCGGTACCAGGCCATGGCATTATTTTTCAGATCGAAGGGATAATCATCCACCAATAACACATCGCCGATGGGCTCCATCACTTCCCATGTATTGGGCGTAGAATCATCGTTGATATCCGGATAATGGATGACTTCGCTTTCAGCACCGGCGATATCTTTCGCCTTCAGGTAGAAAACATGAGTGCCGGGAGTCAGTGCTGGTTCAGTGAGTTCAGAGAGCGTGATTCCTTTTTCAGATGCAGGCAGAGCAATCCAGGATAAGGTGTCATCCAAGGCATAGAAGATCGAATCCACTGTTTCCAGTCCATCATCATCGGCGACAGCCCACAGGAAGGTTCGCGTTGGGAATGTTCTCTCAGGGAGATTGGGATCATTAACAACAGGATTGCTCTGATAGCGGAAACTGATTACAGGAGGTGTATTTCTAACAGGCAGGATAATTTCCGCCGGTGTCGGATCCACCAGCGAGTCGGAATCCATGGCCTTCACTGCAAAACCGAATACGTCGAAGGCCGTCCTTATCGGTATAATGAAAGTCTTGGCTTCGTTCGTCGTGTATGTCCAATCCGGGTCATGCTTCCATTTATAGTAGTACCCGATAACATCTCCATCCGAATCTTCACCCCACCAGTTCATAGTCTGGGTGCTGGCCAGTACAGTCTGGAGTGCGTTTTGCAGGGTATCCAAATCAGCCGGGGGAATGCTATCCCCTTGAAGGCTGTCTGCTTCGAAATAATAGGACCAGGTAGAATCGCATAGTAAACCCGTTGAATCGCAAATGACACTGTCCAGCCGGGCAATGATGATAGACTGGCTTGAAATGGCAAGATAGGTTTGCGGAGCCGTATTCTCAAAGGGGGGGCTTGAGGGCGGTTCTTCAAATAATTCGCAGCCCGCTAAGGTAAGCAGGCCAATTCCGATTATAGCGAAGAGTTTCTGTTTCAAAAGTATATGGGACAACTTGCCTGGCACCTGCAACTTTATCGTAATCCCCTTATATATCTACCAAAGACAACCTGGATTTCTCTGCCGTATGGAGTAGTAGATGTGAGCGTCCATGGCAGAACCAGCACGAAAGTGAGAGGCTAATGTAAGGCACAAAAATGGGCCATTCAAAATAATACTGGAGTGTCCATTTAGATCAAGTTTGAACATTGGCTGGGATCCGCTTAGTGGTCGGTCGTATTACTTGTGGGGGCGTCGGCTTCGGAGTGGAGTTTCGGTGGAGTCAGATATGACCGGGCACAAACTGGCCGGGGCTGCCTGCTCGCAGACGGCTATCCTGAACGATCCATTCACCCCGACGAAAAACATGCTCCGGAAATAATGCCGGGAGCCCGGAATAGCCATTCCAATCGGTAATGGAAGCTAATTCCCTATCCCAGTCCCGGGAAACATGCTTGGGATCCACGATGACAATATCGGCGTCAGAACCAGTATCAAGGCTGCCCTTCTGGGGAGCCAGTCCGAAAATTTCAGCCGGGTGGGTAGAGAGCAGGCGCACCAGCTGGCAGAGGTCACTACCCTCGGCCAGGAAGCGGGCAAGGAGCACGGGAAAGAGGGTCTCCACACCTCCCATGCCGTTGGGGATTTCCTGGAATGGAATACCAGATGGTTTATCGGTAAGGTTGAAGGGACAATGATCGGTACCGATGGTGTGAATGGTTCCATCGTTAATAGCCTGCCACAAGGCTGCGCGATCATCCCGACTCTTGATCGGAGGGCTGGCCACGAACATTCTACCATCGTCACGGTCAAATACAGCCTCATCGAAAATGAGATACTGTGGACAGGTTTCGAGCAAGAGGTCCGAAAAGTTCACGGCGGCCGTCAAACCGGCGGCGGAAGTAAGATGGACGATATACCCACGGCAGTTGGTCTTCTCAAGGATATTACCCATCCGGTTGATAGCTGCGACCTCCGCTGCGGCCGGCCGAGTTCGGGCATGGTCACTCACTAAGGTGCTGCGGCTGGCCAGGAATGGTTCAGCTGCCTGTTGCAGAACGGCATCGTCTTCAGCATGAACCATCAAAACACCATCGCTGCGGGCTACTTCCCGCGCCACTTGCTCAATCTGTGGGTAGGAGAGCATCATACCGGCTTCCCGATAAGTTGTGAACACCTTGAAACTGATCACCCCCATGTCCACTAATGCTGGTATTTCTTTGAGCAGGTCCGGGGAGAACCGGGTAACATTGCAGTGAATCCCGTAATCCACCAATGATTTTTCAGCCTTGGAGAGACGCTCGTTGACACTTTCCGTGAGTGTCTGAGCTTCATTGAGCACGGTGAAATCGATGATGGTGGTCACACCACCATGCAGGGCAGCCCGGCTGCCGGTTTCGAAGTTATCCGCAGAGTAGCCCCTCTTGATGGGAACCCCCATATGGGTATGGGAGTCGATGATGCCGGGGAAAATCAACCGGCCGGCGCAGTCGATCACCTGAATCCCTTCTTGAGGTTCTATGCCGGCGGTAACTTTCTCGATCCGTTCCCCGGATACTAATACATCCTCGCGCCCGATACGGTCGTGATGGACTACCTCGCCATTCTTGAGCAGGAATCGTTTATTCATAATGTTGACCGGTCACAACGGATGGAGTCCACGTCAGTCCCCCATAGTCTTGGACCGATGAACGTGGATAATCTCGGCGATAATACTGACGGCGATCTCCGGTACAGTCTCGGATTCGATGGATAGCCCCACGGGAGCATGCACAGAATCCACGGCCTCCTGCGAGAGTCCTTCGTCCAGCAGCGTCTTTGCCAACAGCCGCCATTTACGCTTGCTGCTCATCAGTCCCAGATAGCGGACTTGCCGGGGAAGGAGCCACTGCAGCAGCTGCAGATCATGCTGATGACCACGGGTCATGACCAGGACATAATCGCGGCTGGAAATATTTGCCCGGGTTGGCAATACAGAAAAATCATCCACGATAATCTGCCGCGTATACGGGAAGTTCTGGGCATTTGCCAAATCGGGGCGATCATCGTAGACCACCACGTCCAATTCGGTGAAGTGACCGATCTCGGCCACGGCCCGGCCTACATGTCCCGCCCCAAAGATATGGAGCACGGGAATGGGAGGCAGCAGCTGGAAGAGGTGATATTTTCCACCGCTGTCCTGCACTTCACTATGATCGGAAGCCCTGACCGCACCAACGTGCTTCCGCAGGTCAGACGGCAGGGCTGCCAGGGCTTCATCACTGTCTATCCAGTGCCGTTCAGACTGGACCGGTTCATCACCGCTTACTATAGTGATAAGCACACCATCCGATACCTCCAGGTTCAGCAGATCGATACTTCTCCAGAACTGTTGGAGGGAGGGCGTATAGGGTTCGATGAGCAGCCGGGAAGTGCCTCCGCAGATTGATCCTTCCTGATGTGGATCCTCATTTGTCAGCTCGAAGGTGCGCCATATCATCCGGTCATGGTCCATGACCTCCTGGGCCAGCTCAATCGCATCATGTTCCAGCATCCCGCCGCCCACCGTCCCTATCGAACGGCCATTCTCCAGTACCAGCATCACCGGAAAATCCTTCCGGGGTACCGATCCTTGATGATCCAACTGGGAGCACAGCACAGCCTTCTGTTTGAAATCGAAATCGATCAGCCCTTGGTATATGTATTTCTCCATAGTTGTACCACCAGTATTCAGCAGGTTATTCGCAAATGAACCTTTCTCCGATACCTCGGTCCATTATCCAGCACGAATGTGCCCGCGGCCTACAATTGATGCCTATGCCGTCAGGTTTTTGCTCCCTTTTCAATGTCCCGGTTTGTTCAGAAAGATCAATACCGCCTCCAGAGTACCCCGGCCTACTGCCCGGGCCTTATCGGAAATCGTCCGGTGATCAACTTCCCGTCCCCTGGGATCGATGTCGGCAATCTTCAAGCCCGCAGTGACCGCTGACAAGGGTGAAATCAACCCTCGGACCAATCCGGAGAGGGGTGCCTGAAGTTCGTGGGCCGATCCAATACGACCAAGGACATCGTCAGCCGCGACCAAATCTCCGAAATCCACGGACCAACTGACGGTGCCGGCAACCGGGGCATACAGCACCCGTCGGACGGTTTCCCCGGCGATCAGCCCGGGTATACCCGTGGAAGGTTTTGCTGTACCTTCCCAGATAATCCTGCCCAGATCGTGGCCTCGTTGCGTCTCAATAACGGCATCGCAGTCCCGTCCCGCGTGGAAACCCGGCCCCAGGCCGACTGTAAAGGGAACGCTCCCGCGCATACCATTCACCATGCGTTTCAGCATGCGCGCATCGATCATGATGTCAGGATTTAAAGTATGCTGGAGGTCGGGTGCATCGGTGACCAGAGCAATATGTCCTCGTTCCAGGATATCAGGAACGTCTGCCACTGCACCCTTTACTGCAATAACACCCTCGACCTCTGTTTGGCCGGTATGGATCGCGTCACTGAAGGAGACTTTACGGCGGATTGCGAGCGGTTCGGCCAGGTCACTCATCACTATACGGAAGCCGGCTTGATGAAGACTGTGCGCCGTGGCACTGGCCAACTCGCCAGCCCCTCGGATCCAGACTTTTTGATCGCGGTGCATCCGGCTAATCCATAAAGGGGCAAATCAATCGAGAGTGGGTCGTCATCCCATGCAACCGGTGTTTCGACATATATTTATGCAACACTGATACACCAACCGGCTTTTGCACTACCCATATAAGCGGGGAAGCCGGACAACCGGCCAATCATCTTCGCCAGCTGCTCCGCTTCTACCGGGTGAGTGTCGGCCTTATTCACAAAGTAGACACGGGGCACGCTGTCGGGGATTTTCGATCCGTAGCCATGCTTGCTGGTAACCACCCTGGTAACGAAAACCGCACTCAGCAAACTGGAATTCGCAAGGTTCCAGAGCTGGCAGAACAGCTGCGGACGATGCACCAGCCCGCCTTCAACAGTGGTATTGATGATATCTGCCCCGACGACAACGATGACTTGCGACACAAAGGGCGGCACGGAAGGGTCTGTCTCGTTGTGGGCTTTCAGAGAGCTGCCGCGGGCGCCGTCACATTCGAAAAGGCAGATGTCCACCCGATCCCGGACCCGGCGCAGAAGCTCAGGTGAGATTCCGGAATATTTACTGGGCCCTATTTTCGCGTTCAGCAAGTGGAGCTTTGTCCCTTGTCCCAGCTGAGTCATCAGCTCCCGATCAGTCATGTCGGAGGCCAGCAGCGTTATCCACCCGTCGAACTTTTCCGAGTGAGTCAGTGAGGTCAAAAGTACATTCCTGTGTTCACTTGCGAGTTCACCACCCAATCGCCGGAGAAGTCCTGATTTGCCACCTGCGCCGAAAACAGCGGCGCAGAGCTGCCCGTTTGAGCCTTGGCGGTCTCCCAGTATCTGAGCGAACTTCCTGTGCGATGCCTTCAAATGTATATCCATCGGTTCATGAGTGTCTTTCCGATTTCCCTAGACTTCAATCGACCATAACCTTATTTTCGGTTCCCGGTCGAACTTCCGAATAGCGATGTATGAAAAGCTACGATGATTAGTTGTCAGGGGCATGCATATTAAATATCCAGATTCAGTATTGCGATCCATCAGTCTTTATCACCTCACTGAAGATTTCGTCAGTTCCAGGTTATGACCCAGCCCTCCACACTTATTGGTTCATCGCTGCCGAATATCGATGCGCGAGATAAGGTAACCGGGTCAACCCACTATACTACTGATCTGGTTGTGGATGGAATGGTATGGGCGTATCCCGTCTTTTCCCGGATTCCCTTCGGAAAGATCAGTAATCTGGACATCAGCCGTGCGGCAGCCGCTCCGGGATATATCACTGCCATCTTTGCGAAGGATATCCCCGGAGCGAACCAGGTGGGTTTATTCCTGGATGACCAACCGCTTCTGGCACAGGAGATCGTTCGCTTTATCGGGGATGTGATCGGTATCGTAGTGGCCGAATCGGCTGAGGCCGCCTGCCGCATAGCATCCCTGGTGGATATTGAATATGAGGAATTCCAGCCTTACCTGACGATCCAGGAAAGCGAATCTGCCACGGACCGGTTCATCCATGATTCGAATATCGCGTGCACGCATCAAGTCCTGAATGGTGATTGGGAAGCAGGATTCAGCCAGGCTGATGTGATCGTCGAAGCCGATTTCAGCACCCACAACCAGGAGCACTTCTACTTGGAGCCACAGGGCTGCATCGTGATACCCGAGGCGACTGGGCATTTCACCATCATCGGCTCGCTTCAATGCCCGTTCTACATCCAGAAAGCGGTGGCCCGGGTGATGGGTATTCCCATGAATATGGTCCGGGTAATCCAGGCTCCGACCGGTGGCGCGTTCGGCGGCAAAGAAGATGTGCCCTCGGAACTGAGTGCCCGGGCGGCGCTGGCCGCACGAATTGTGAATCGTCCCGTGAAAATGGTCTATCAGCGGGAGGATGACGTTCAACTGACCAGTAAACGTCATCCATTCCAGATGCATCACAAAATCGGTGTAAGCCGGACAGGCAAGTTGTTGGCCGCTGATATTGTGATTAAGTCCAATAGCGGGGCTTTCGCCACCCTTTCTTCGGTTGTCTCCTACCGCTCAACCATGCAGGCGATGGGTCCCTACGTGGTTCCTGATATTCGCGTCCGTTCAGCGGCCTACTATACCAATCTGCCGCCAGCGGGTGCCTTTAGAGGATTCGGTTCACCTCAGGCCGCTTTCGGTCACGAGCGCATCATGGATATGGTTGCCGAGCGGTTGGGTATGGACCCCATCGAGCTGCGGCTGAAGAACGTGCTCCATCCCGGCGACATGACCATCACCGGCCAGAAGCTGAACGTCAGTGTGGGGGCTGAAGAAACGTTCCTCGAGGCACGCGCGGCATCCAGGTGGAAGGAGGTGCGTAAAGGAGCCAGGAAATCTACCCGCTACCTCACTGGAATCGGGGTGGGGAGCTGTATCTATGGGAACTGTCTGGGAGCCGCCGGTTGGCCGTTGGATGGTTCCGGAGTCAAGGTCCAGATCCATCGCGATGGCTCCTTGTCGGTAGCTTATGGTCTCACCGAAATGGGACAAGGTGCCTCAACGGTGGTGGCTCAGATGGCGGCAGAGGCGTTCGAGGTGGATCCCGGCCGTATCTCGGTGGTCGCTACCGACACAGCGAATGTGCCTGACAGCGGTCCATCGGTAGCCAGCCGCAATGTAGTCATGTCCGGCAATGCCTTGCGCGATGCCGCCGCACAGATTTTCCCCCACCTGAAAGCGGCCGCCGCGGAATTACTGGACTGTGATGCTGATGACATTATCATCAAGAACGACACCGCCACCAATAGCTCTACCGGGCAAAGTGTGGGATTTACCGAACTGGCCGAACAGCTGTTCTTGACAAACCGGCCAATGGATTCGGTGGGTTGGTGGCATGTACCACCCCTGGAATATGATCCCAAGGTTGGCCTGGGTGAAGCCTATTTCACCTATTCCTACGCGACTCACATCGCCAAGGTGCGAGTTGATCGGCTAACCGGTCTGGTTCAGGTTGAGAAGGTCTGGGCTGCCCACGATGTGGGGAGGGTGATCAATCCCGCCGGTCTGCAAGGGCAGGTGGAAGGCGGGGTAATCCAGGGCACCGGCTGGGCATTGACCGAGCAGTATCATATGGAAGGTGGACGAGTCCTCACCAATAACTTCTCGACCTATCTAATGCCCACGATTTGCGATGTCCCGGAAGTGGAGACCATAACGGTTGAAGTCCCGGAACCGCTGGGACCCTGGGGTGCCAAGGGTATCGGAGAACCCTCAACGATTCCTACCGCAGCCGCCATTGCCAATGCCGTTAGTCACGCCCTGGGAGTGCCTGTGAATGATCTGCCCATCACTCCGGAAAAGGTGCTGCACCTGCTGAGCACCGCTGAAGCACCATGAGCCGGCTGCTGCTCTCTCACGCTCGAATATTCAATCCCGGGGATTCCCCGGCCTACATTGAGGACGGGTATATCCTGATCGATGGAGATACCATTGAACAGGTGGGCAGCGGACATCCCGTGCAATCTGAAACCTGGGACCAGGAAATCGACCTGCAGCATCGATCCGTTTTGCCGGGCATGATCAATGCCCATACCCATCTCTATTCCGCATTGGCCCTGGGGATGCCCCCACCCGATAAAGCGCCCCGGAACTTCGTGGAGAAGCTCAAAGCCATCTGGTGGAAGCTCGATCTGGCCCTGGATGAGGACTCCACGGCGGCTTCATTTGAGGCTGGACTGCTAGCTGCCCTCCGGGCCGGCGTCACCACCGTCATTGATCATCATTCCAGTCAGAATTTTATTTCGGGTTCGACAGACATGCTGGTGGAAACGGCCCAACGTCTGGGCGTCAACATTTCGACGGCCTTCGAGATCACCGACCGCAACGGCGACAGAAGATTCGACGCTGCGCTGCGCGAGAATCTGGATACCTATGCGAAATACCGCGATGTTCCCGGTGTACATCCGATGATCGGTCTCCACGCATCCTTCACGCTGTCCGAAGAATCATTGGCTGCGATCAGCAAGGCACTCCAAGAATTGGTTGATTGGGGTATTCATATTCACGTGGCCGAAGACCAAGCCGATCAGGCGGATGCAGTGGAGAAGGGGTATCCCTCGGTGGTGCAACGACTGCAGGCCCACGGCCTGATGAACGACAGGAGTCTGTTCATTCACGGTTTGCACATCACGGCAGAAGACATTCCAATCCTGAAGGAGGCGGGCGTCGCCCTGGTGCATAATCCGACCTCGAACGCCAACAACCGCGTTGGCATCCTTCCGGACCCGGTGTACCGCACGCTGGAAGTAGGCCTGGGGACGGACGGCATGCAAGCGGACATGCTGGCTGAAGCCAAGGAGGGCACCCTGATCCGCAGCTCGCATTTGCCCGGTGGCGCTCCGAATATGAATTATGCAGCCTTGTTGTTCGAGAATAATCCGCTTCTTGCAAGCCGGCTTTTTGGAAGTAAATTAGGCCTCATTTCGCCGGGGTATAGAGCAGATCTAGCGATTTATAACTACCATCCGGCGACCGAAATAAGCGCTACCAATATCTATAACCACATTCTGTTCGGCCTGGAAAAACCGACCGATGTGTTGACGCGGGGAGAGTTTCGGATTCGGGATAACAGGTTGGTAGATCTCTCCGAAGATGAGATCAACACAAGAGCGCAGTTGGAATCAGGCCGGCTCTGGAGAAAAATGCAGGAGCAGTAATGGGGATATCCCCAACAACGAATGGATCGGGGAATCAGAGCAACACCCGTTCATAGGATCAACAGAAAACTTAAAATCAAA
This sequence comes from Fidelibacterota bacterium, assembly GCA_042568495.1. GTDB lineage: Bacteria > Fidelibacterota > Marinisomatia > SCGC-AAA003-L08 > TS1B11. The sequence goes on from JBHPIW010000005.1 coordinate 76,144, forward strand.
GGTCAATACTTAAGGAGAAAGCAATGCGAAGTAATCTGAAGGGAAAAGACTTCCTGACACTACTGGATTTTACCAAGGAGGAGTTCGAGTATATGCTGGAAGTGGCCGCCGATCTGAAGCGGCGCCAGGCCATGGGCGAGTTGCATACCCACATTCTGCCGGCCAAGTCACTTTATATGATCTTTTATAATCAGTCACTCAGGACACGCAATTCATTTGAGTCAGGGATGACGCAGTTGGGCGGCCATGCCCATTTCCTGTCATCGGACAAGATTTATACGCCGGCCATCGAGGGCGAAGAAAAGGCCTATTCCACGGAACGAGTGTCCGATGTCGCTCGCACCCTGTCGGGCTTCGGCCATGCAATTTCCATCCGGATGTATGGTCCGCCAACCGGCTGGCAGTATGGCAAAGCCCATGAATACATGCAGGAATTCGCCCGCTGGGCTGACATCCCCATCATCAACATGGAATGTGACAAGTACCATCCTTGCCAGGCTGGTGCGGATATGTTGACCGTTAAAGAGAAACTTGGTGGATTCAAGGGGAAGAAATTCGTGATGAGTTGGGCCTATTCGCCGAGCTACGAAAAGCCGTTAAGCGTTCCACAAAGCGCCATTATTGGTGCCGCGAAAATGGGCATGGATGTCGTCCAGGTTCAACCGGAAGGTTTTGAGCTGGATGACGAGGTCATTGCGGCCTGCAAGAAGATGAGTGAACAAAATGGCAGCAAGTTTGAGGTTTCGTACGATATGAAAGAGGCCTTCAAGGGAGCCGATGTGGTCTATCCCAAATGTTGGGGTGCCAAGGGAGAATTTGAGAATGTCGTTACCGGGAATGACAGCGCGATGCTGAAGCTGTTTGAGGACAATAAAGACTGGGTCTGTGACCAGGAAATGCTTGGCAATGCCAAGGATGACGTCCTGTATATGCACTGCCTGCCCGCCGATCGTGGGTATGAGGTCACGAACGAGGTTATTGACGGCCCCAACTCGGTGGTTTTTGACGAGGCGGAAAATCGCATGCATTTCCAGAAAGCCGTAATGGCTCTAACGATGTAATACTATTGGAAAGAGGTCGTTCATTATGAATCTGAAAGGTAGAGATCTGATTTGTACCCAGGACTGGTCGATTGAAGAACTTAGATCGGTCCTGGAATTGGCGGAAAGTATGCAGAAACACCGCTATGAAGAGGCATACACTAACTTGCTCAAGCACAGGACGTTCCTGATGTTCTTCTACAACCCATCCGTTCGTACCCGGCAGTCCTTTGAGGCGGCAGCGACGGAATTGGGGGGCCACGCTCAGTTCCTGGAACCCAAATCCATGCGGTTGAAGACCAAAAAGAGCGCGGGGGAAACCATCGAGGATGCGGCCAAGGTGATAAGCCGGTACGCCGTTGGTCTGGGAATCAGGATTCTGGAAGACAAGGTATCGGCTTACGGTGACGGGAATAAATTGCTGAGGGAATATGCCCGGTACGCCAGCATTCCCGTGGTCAATATGGCTGATGACCGGTATCATCCCTGCCAGGGACTTGCGGATATCATGGGACTGCGTCAACACCTGGGCAAAGAACTGAGCGGGAAGAAACTGCTGATGGTCTGGGGGCACGGTGCCCTGGCCCGATCCAGGTGCTCGGTGCAGGAAAACATGCTCATCAGTTCGCGATTCGGGATGGATGTCACGGTGGCTTATCCGGAAGGTTATGACCTGGACCCGGAAGTCATCGCGCAGACAAAGGCGAGCTGCGCCGGGAGCGGGGCAAAGTTCCGGATAACCCACGATGTGACGGAAGGCTATCAGGATGCTAACGTGGTTTGCTCAAGGAATTGGATGAGTCCTCATGCGTATGATTCCGGAGAATTTGACCGCCCTGGGGAAGTTGAAAAAGCGCTGCAATACCCGGAATGGATCTGTGATGAAGCAAAGATGGAATTGACGGACAATGCGTTGTTCCTGCATCCCATGCCGGTGGACCGGGGCAACGAAGTAACCGACGGAGTGGCTTCCGGAAAACGGTCGATCATCTACGACGTGGCGGAACATCGTCTGCACGTACAGAAAGCCGTGATGGCCCTGACAATGTCCGATATGGACGTGGAGCTGATCCCATGAAAGATGCCCGCAAACTGGTTGTGATCGCATTAGGCGGCAATGCTATCAAGCAGGCAGATGAGTGGGGTACAGCTGCGGAGCAGTATGAACATGTGTCTGAAACTGCTCACCACATGGTCAGAATGAATGAACTGGGATACAAGCTGATCATTACCCATGGTAATGGTCCCCAAGCCGGGAACCTGCTTATCCAGCAGGAAGAGGGAAAAAACCTGGTGCCGCCGCTGCCTTTAGACGTCTGCGGGGCTATGACGCAGGGGCAGATCGGGTATATGCTCCAGAACCAGCTGCAGAATGCGTTCATGGAGAAGAAAAGAGAGATTCCCATTGCCACCGTGATTACGCAGGTGCAGGTTCACGACGATGATCCCGATTTCAACGATCCCAGCAAACCGGTGGGCCCATTCTACACCGAAGCGGAAGCCCGGCAGTTGAAGGAAACGAAGGGCTATCTTGTCAAAAAGGTAAAGCCCACCGCTGAGAAACCGTGGCGCAGGGTTGTCCCTTCTCCCGAACCGATCGGTATCGTAGAGGTGCATTGTATCAGGGCGCTGGTTGCGGCGCGGGTGATCGTCGTTGCCTCTGGCGGTGGCGGCATTCCGGTGGTTGAGAAGGACGGCCGGCTCACCGGAGTGGAAGCGGTAATCGATAAGGACATGGCCGGACAAAAATTGGCTGAAGTAGTGGATGCTGATATTTTTCTGGCATTAACAGATGTGGAACATGCCTGTTTGAATTATGGCCAACCGAACCAGGAAGTTTTAAGTGAAATCAAGGTCAGTGAGATTGAAAAGTATCTTGATGAGGGTCATTTCCACGCCGGGAGTATGGGGCCTAAAGTCCTGGCGTGCATCAAGTTTGTCAAGGCTGGCGGCGAGCGGGCGATTATCACTTCCCTTGAGAAAGCGGTGGATGCCCTACAGGGGAAGACCGGGACTCAGATCGTACCGTAGATTTTGTCTGCCATGGCTTGCTCTTGATTGGCGTGGTTGAGCGGATTTTTCGCTGATCAGGTCTGGAACTTCGGTCTGTAAATAACGGAGTATTCACGTATGGTAGCGAGTGAGAAGGTATTGGAAAACACTGTCCAGCGTTGCCGGGAGAAGGGCGTTATCATTCCCACCTACCGGCAGATGGCCGATCCGGGCCTGATCCCTGAAAAGATCAGGCAGGCATTACAGGCCGGCATTGGACTGTGGGACCTGAATCCCCTCAACCTCTTCCGCATCACCTGGAAGAATGAGCCGGTGGAGAAGGGAGGCGGCTTCGGCGGGGTAAATTACCTGGAGCTCCCCACGGAACTGACCGGTGTAGAAACCAGAATCTTTATCCTTCTGGGCAAGTATTTCCCTACCGGCGCACATAAGGTGGGTGCCACATTCGGGCCCCTGGTTCAAAAGCTTATAACCGGCCGGTTCGATCCAACTACCCAGAAGGCACTCTGGCCTTCCACCGGCAATTACTGTCGCGGAGGAGCTTACGACGCATACCTGCTGGCTTGCCCCTCTATTGCGGTGCTGCCGGAGGAAATGTCCCGGGAACGGTTTGAATGGCTGGAGCAGGTGGGATCGGAAGTCATCAAGACGCCCGGAGGGGAGAGCAACGTCAAGGAGATCTACGACAAGGTGAAGGAACTGGTGGCGGAGCGGGGCGAGGAGATCGTTGTGCTGAATCAGTTCGATGAAATCGGGAATCCCCTCTGGCATTATGCGGTTACCGGCCCGGCCATGGAGGAGGTGTTCCGACAGAACCAGAATCCCAATCAACGGTTGAGCGCCCTGTTTCTAACCCAGGGATCGGCGGGGACGCTGGGTTCGGGGGATTACCTGCGGGAACAATTCCCCGGCATCAAGATCGGTGCCGGTGAAGCCGTGCAATGCCCTACCCTGCTCTACAACGGATACGGTGCCCATCGCATCGAGGGCATCGGGGACAAGCACGTGCCCTGGATACACAATGTCAAGAATATGGACCTGGTGGCGGACATCGATGACGAGACGGTAATGCGGGTCATGCGGCTGTTTAACGAGCCCGCGGGGCAGGCGCACATGGTCAAACAGGGCATCGATCCCGCCGTTTTTGAGCAACTCCACCATTTCGGCATCTCCTCCATCGCCAATATCCTTGGCGCTATCAAGATGGCGAAGTATTATGAGTTTAACTCGGATGACATCATATTTACCGTGGCGACCGATTCCATGGACATGTATGCATCACGGCTGGCCGAGGCGCGCCAGGACAAGGGTGAGTATTCGGCTATTGACGCGGCGGTCGATTACGAGGGGCGGCTCATGGGCGTAAATAAGGACGATATGCTGGAACTCTCGTATTACGACAAGAAGCGCATGCATAACCTGAAATACTTTACCTGGGTAGAGCAGCAGGGGAAAACTGTCGCTGAACTGGATGCCCAATGGTACGATGATGACTACTGGAAACGGCAGTACGCCATGGTAGCCGAGTGGGACGAGAAGATCACTGCGTTTAACGAACGGACAGGGGTACTGAAGGAATACCAGTAACCATCGCCAGCTGGCCGGAGATCACTTGACACAGCCAGAGAAAATACTCGGTTTCAAATGTGTACACTGCGGGGCGGAATACCCACAGGATCCGTTTTGCTATACCTGCGCAGCCTGCGGCAATAACCTGGACGTGGTGTATGATTATCGATTGATAGGCGGGAATTGGTCAAGGGAGCAACTCGCTCGTAATCCGGACCAGTCGCTATGGCGGTACCTGCCGCTCCTGCCGGTGCTTGACATGCCTGAGAATCATTCCCTCCGGGTAGGTGGAACCCCATTGGTTACGCTCCCCGGAATTGCCGCTGATTATCATCTGGGCGGATTCTTCATCAAGGACGACACCCGTAATCCCTCCGGCTCGCTGAAGGACCGGGCCACGGAAATCGGTGTCCAGCATGCGTCCCAGCTTGGGGCGGATATCCTGGTGGCGGCATCCACGGGCAATGCGGCCGCATCGCTCGCGGCCCTGACCGCCTTTTATAACAGACAGGCAGTCATCCTGGCACCTTCCTCGGCGCCGCCGGCGAAACTGACCCAGATCCTGCAACACGGCGCCATATTGTGTCCCATCGAAAGCAGTTATGATGATGCCTTTGACCTGGCACAAGAGGTTGTTGAAGCCCACGGCTGGTATTCCCGGAATACCGGGGTCAATCCGGTACTATCCGAGGGTAAGAAAACCGTGGCGCTGGAGATAGCGGAGCAGCTGGACTGGCGGGTTCCGGACTGGGTATTTGTTCCAACGGGTGACGGCTGTATCATCGGTGGAGTCTACAAGGGATTTATAGATTTGCAGGAATTGGGTTGGATCGATTCGCTACCGAAGATTGTGGCGGTGCAAGCTGAAGGATCGGCGGCAATTGTCGATGCGCTGGAGACTGGGGAAGAGATTCAGCCAGTCAAGGTGGAGACGATCGCGGATAGTATTGCCGTAAGTATGCCGCGTGACGGGTTAAAAGCCCTGCAAGCTGTTCGCAATACAGGAAGTTTCGGCATCAAGGTTTCGGACCAGGAGATATTGCAGGCACAGCACAGCCTTGCCGCAGGTACGGGTGTCTTCAGTGAACCGGCGGCAGCGGCGGCCTATGCCGGATTCCTCCGCTGCGCAAAAGATGGCCGCCTGGCTGCTGGTGATACGGCAGTGGTACTGGTTACCGGTACCGGGCTTAAGGATATTCCCGCTGCCAGGCGAATTCTAACGCCTCCCCATGCCATTCCTGCGGACCTGGATGCCTTTGATGCTTTCATCAAGGGCAAACTCGTTCAGGAGCAGCGCTGACTTGATTATCCCCAACAAGTGGGAATACTTTGATCTGACGGTACGGGTGAACGGCCGGGAGTATCAGGAACGCATCCCCACACATTTACGGTTACTGGACTTTCTGCGGGACACGCTTCACCTTACGGGCGCCAAGGAGGTTTGCGGCGAGGGCGAGTGCGGTGCCTGTACCGTCCTGCTCAACGGACAGACGGTCGATTCCTGCCTGGTGTTGGCGGTGGAAGCTCATGGTTCCGAAGTAGTCACTATTGAAGGCGTAGCTGAAGATGAAAACACAGCGAAGCTTCAGCAAGCCTTTATCGATCATCACGCTATCCAATGCGGATATTGCACCCCCGGCTTTGTGCTATCGGCGGCAGAACTGATGCGCGACGAGCCGGGTGCCGATGTTGAGACAATCCGGAAGGGGTTGGAGGGCAATTTTTGCCGCTGTACGGGATATCAGAAAATAGTCCGTGCCATCACCGACATGGGAAGTGCTAAGCCATGAAGTATCACCTTCCTGGCAGTGTGCATGAATATGAAGAGCTCACCGGCAGCATGGGGGAGGCCGGCTATGCCATCCTGGCGGGCGGTACGGATCTGATCCCCGGCTATGAGGGAGGCCAACCGCTGCCGGAGCACCTGATCAACGTCAAGGCCATTCCCAATCTGAACGGTATTCAGCAGGGGAAGCAGCATGTTGAAATCGGCGCACTGACGACCATCGAGACCTTGCGTCGGGACGCTTATATCCGGAGTCACTTTCCCGCCCTGGCCCAGGCCTGTGAGGATTTCGGTAGCGTGCAGATCCGTCACCGGGCAACCCTGGGAGGCAATATCGTGAACGCCTCACCTGCCGCGGATACCCTACCGGCCCTCTTCGTTTACAACGCGACGGTGAAGCTGCGGGGAACGCAAGGAGAGCGGGTTGTGGGTGTGCGGGATTTCATCCTCAATCCGGGCGACGTTGACCTCCAACGTGGAGAGCTGTTGCATTCCATCCAGATCCCCCGGCCAGATTGTCGGTCCCTCTTTCACAAGCTGGGTCTGCGGCAGGCCATGGCCATCGCGGTAGTGAACTACGCCATACTTTATGAGATAAAACATCAATATTTTACCAGCCTGACGGTAGCGGCCGGTGCCGTGGCTCCCCGCGTGGTCTATCTGAAAACCTTCATGGAAGCCGTGGTGGGTGAAGGCATGGCTCTGGATCAAGCCATCGCTCTGGTCGATGACGATATCGCTCCTATTGACGACATTCGGGCTACCGCCGGCTACCGCCGGATGGTCCTGAAAAACCTCCTGCTCCATACGCTGCGCGAACTGCTGACGGATGACCATGAGCGATAGACTGGCTCCGGTCCCCATCGAGCGGCTGGCTCGCTGGTTGTTCGATGAAGGACAGCCTGATTACAGGTTGGGAATTCCCCGGGAACTGTTCTTCTATCCCCAGGCGGGTGATGTGTTCGGGATGGAACGCTACGGGCGGAGGCTGGAAACCCCCCTTGGCGTTGCGGCAGGTCCCCACACCCAGCTGGCCCAGAACATTGTCGCCGCCTGGCTGATGGGCGCCCGGTATCTCGAACTGAAAACGGTCCAGACCCTGGATGACATTCCGGTGACCAAACCGTGCATTGACATGGGGGATGAGGGCTATAACTGCGAATGGTCCCAGGAACTCAGCCTGGATGAATCCTTCGGAGAGTATCTGAATGCCTGGATCCTGATCCACCTGCTCCGGAACAGTCCCGAATGGTCCGGGCGGAACACGGGTGACGGCTTCATCTTCAATATGAGCGTGGGATATAACCTGGAGGGCATCCTTAAGCCGAACGTTCAGCGGTTTCTGGATCGCATGGCAGACTGCCGCACTGGGAAGGAAGCCCGTCTTAAAGCACTGATTCCCCACTATCCGGTTCTGAAGAAGTTTGAGATTCCCGACCGGATTTCGGACAACATCACCTTGTCCACCATGCACGGCTGCCCCCCGGAGGAGATAGAGCAGATCGGACGTTACTTTATTGAAGAGCGGGGACTCAACACCAGCATCAAGTTGAATCCCACTTTGCTGGGTCCTGAGCAAGTTCGTCAGGTCCTCAACGATAGTTGCGGTTTCCCCGTCGAAGTTCCTGATGCCGCCTTTGACCATGATTTGAAACTCGATGATGCCCTGGCGCTGATCGGAGCGCTTCAGCAGTCCGCCCTTGATCACCAGGTGCAATTCGGTTTGAAACTGACCAACACACTGGAGACACGCAATATTTCCGGTCGCCTGCCGGACACGGAAGATATGCTTTATATGAGCGGCCGGGCTCTGCATCCGATCAGCATCCGGCTCGCGGCTGTGCTTCAGGAGCAATTCAAGGGACAGCTGGATATCTCCTTTTGTGCCGGTGTGGACTGTTTCAATCTTGCCCAGACCATGGCATGCAACCTGCGTCCCGCTACCGTCTGTACCGACCTGCTCAAGCCCGGGGGATACACTCGGCTCCGGCAATACCTCGAGGAGCTGGAACGCGAGATTCGTGCCGTTGGAGCAGAGAATCTCGACGGGTATATCCTCAAGACCGCCGGTATGGACGAGGACATCAGTCAGGCCGGTTGGCGCAACCTGGGCAGTTATGCCGACACCGTTGCGAAGAATCCGGCGTATCACAAAACCACGGTCCCCTATTCCGATATCAAGACCGCTCGGGCCCTGCAACACTTCGACTGTATCCAGGCTCCCTGTGTAGTGGAGTGCGCCATCCAGCAGGACGTACCCGGCTATATGTACCACACCGCCAGAGGGGAGTTTGATCAGGCCTTCGATGCCATCATAAGGGACAATCCGCTGCCCCATACCACCGGCATGATCTGCGATCATCTCTGCCAGGCGAAATGCACGCGGATCAATTATGAACAACCGTTGGCTATCAGAGGGATCAAGCATTTCATAGCTGAGTGGCAGTCTCATCGTGGTGTAACACCCGTGAGTGCTCCACCTACTGGGCGTAAGATCGCGGTGATCGGGGCTGGGCCCTCAGGTCTGTCCTGTGCGTATTTCCTCGCGCGTGAAGGTCACGAGGTGCATGTTTTTGAAAGTGCGCCGATCGCGGGAGGTATGCCGGCGAGGGTGATACCTGCCTTTCGCCTGAGCCAGGCCAGTGTTCAGCAGGACATCGAGTATATCCAAGCACATGGCGTCGAGATCCATCTGGGCCACACCATAGACCGGAAGGAGTTCGAGGCAATACGCCAATCTTTTGACTTCATTTACCTTGCTGTCGGGGCCCAGCGCGCCCGCCAGTTGACGATTCCCGGTGTGGAAGGGCCTGGTGTGTTTGATCAACTGGGACTGCTGGCTGCCGTTCACGAGGGGGAACAGCTGCAGCTTGGCAAGCGTGTGCTGGTCATTGGAGGCGGCGATTCGGCCATTGATACAGCCCGGACGGCGCTTCGGCTGGTCGGCCCGGATGGGCAAGTCACGGTTGTCTACCGCCGGACCCGCAAGGAGATGCCCGCCTCAAGGGACGAAGTGGACGATATGCTTGAGGAAGGCGTTGCGCTCGAGGAGCTGACTGCGCCCGTGGCGATCAACCGGGAGGATGGGCAGGTTATTTCGGTGGTGTGCACACGGATGAAACTGGGTGAACCGGACGAAAGCGGCCGCCCCCGGCCGGTACCCATTGAGCATTCCGAATTCACACTCCCTGCCGATTGTATCGTAGTAGCCATCGGCCAGGAAGTCATACTGGATTTGCTCCCTGATGGCCCCCTGCAGATCGATCCACGCACGCAGGAAACTCAGTACACGAATATCTTCGCCGGTGGTGATGCCTGGCGCGGGGCGGATTCCCTGATCAATGCTATGGGTGACGGCAAACGCGTCGCGTGCCACATGCTGGATCGCATCGGGTCGTCGAATACTCGAGCCGACGATTCCTCACGCAAAGAGTTGCGCACTATCGAGTATCAGGTCATGCAGGCCCGGCGGGTGCCCGGCCTGGATCTTCCCGTGATGCCGGCCGGTGAACGTGGTGGATTCGAGCTGGTACAGCAGGGATTCGACGCCGCCGCAGCCCGGCAGGAAGCGGCACGCTGCCTCTATTGTGATGATTTCTGCAACATCTGCGTCACTGTCTGTCCTAACCTGGCCATGCAGGGCTGCTCCACCGAACCGCGACGATTCGACATTTACCGGATACAGGCTGAAGGATCAAAGGTCCGGATCGAAAAATGCGAAGAATTCCACCTAAACCAGCGCCATCAGATTTATAATATCGCTGATTTCTGTAACGAATGCGGAAATTGCACTACGTTTTGCCCAACAAGTGGCTCGCCTTTCCAGGACAAACCGCGTCTGTGCCTCTCTGAGAGCAGCTTCCACGAAGAACCATTCGGGTACTTTGTCGATGGGAACACGATGCGGGCAAGGATCAACGGGCAGGAGGAATCGCTGACCATCAATGGCGACAGGCTCCACTATGACACTCCCGAAGTCTCGATGGATATAGACTCCATCTCCTTCATGCCTGCCGATGTAAATTTCAAGGCACCACATTCAGGATGGATCAAGCTGACGCACGCCGTCGAGATGTATATTCTGCTAACGGCGGTCCGTGAAGAGAGCCTTTTTCGGCCGTGAAAGAAAGTAGGAGTGTAAGTAGCCGCAGCAATGCAAATTTCCCGGAAGAATCGATGAAAGCAGCAGTGTAATTAGCCGACTGAGTACCGGATTCACCAAATCGCCATGTGGACCTCTATCACGCACTTCGAAAAACCAACCTCCTTGGAGGAAGCGTACGCGCTGATTGTACCGGGACAAAAGGTTCTGTTTTCAGGGGGATCCTACCTGGCCGCGGAGCAATCCACTGACATCGATACGCTGATTGCAATCAATCATCTGCTGGATGATCACATCGAACTGAACGATTCCGTCCTCACCATCGGTGCGGGCGCGACCCTGCAGGGCCTGGTGCGGCACAGTTCGGACAATCCCCTCTTACGCTTGGCGGAATGTGCCCGTTGGTCCTGCCCATCGCGCAATATCCGCAACCAGCGCACAGTCGGGGGAGAGATCGGGCGTCAACGCATCAACTCGGAGCTGTTCACCTATCTGCAGGCGCTGGATATCCGATTGGGGTTAATGAATCCCACGCCGCAGTCGATGAGCATCCGGGAGTGGGATGGTCAGGGCATCATCACGGCACTTCAAATCGATCTGGATACGGTCAAGCAGACATTTTGCCAGCGGTTCGCCTTGATCCCCTCGGCTCCGGCTGTGGTCATAGTGGCGGGTGTCCTGCGCGCAGAGGGTCTTGATGTGGCTGTGGGAGGTGCCGCCAGCGAGTTATCGCTGGCTTCGATAACGGATATGCAATCTCCGGACGAGACCGTCGCTCAGATTGCCGCCAGTGCGTCCGAGCGGTTCAAAACCGACCAGCACGGATCGCAGGCGTATAAGGAACAGTTGATCCGGACGGGCTTAGCACGGGTGATTACCGAATGTTGAGTGTCACGTTCACCCTGAATGGTCAGGCTGTTACGGCCGAAACCCATCCTGGCCAGACCCTGCTGGAATACCTGCGCAATATCGGGATTTTCAGTGTCAAGTTCGGCTGCGGCACCGGGGAATGCGGGACGTGTACAGTGCTGGTGGATAATCAGGCGATGAACGCCTGCCTGTTGCTCCTGCCTGCCCTCGAAAATTACCGGGTTGAAACCCTGGAAGCACTGGAAGCGGATGCAACCCTATCCGGTCTTCAGGAGCGATTCATCGATGAGGGCGCGATTCAATGCGGATACTGCACTCCGGGGATGCTGCTGTCCCTGACAGCTCTGCTCCGTGAGAATCCCACGCCGGATGGCGAGGCTATCCGCGATGCCCTGAACGGCAATTTGTGCCGCTGTACAGGCTATGTCAAACCGGTTGGTGCCGCGGAAAAGTTTGTTTTAAGTAAATGACCTATCGATGTGAAAGTGAAGCCATTGCCACTTGAGTCGGAAATGAAGCATATCGGAAGGAAGACACCTCGTGTGGACGGCCACGCTCTGGCCAGGGGTAAGCCGGTATTTACCGATGATCTGCACCTCCCGGGCACGCTTTATCTGAAGGTTCTACGCAGCCCCCACGCCCATGCCCGGATCAAGAGCATTGACGCCACGGCCGCCGAAGCGATGGACGGTGTTGTAAGAATTCTGACCTGGAAAGATTTCCCACCCCACTACTTTACTTCCGCAGGACAGGGCTATCCGGAGCCATCTCCCAGAGATATGCTGATCCTGGACCAAACGGTGCGATTCGTCGGGGATCGGGTTGCAGTGGTCGCCGCCGAGTCGCTGGAAATTGCCAACGCCGCTCTGGAAAAGATTCGGGTTAAGTACGATCTACTGCCGGCCATCTTTGATCCCGAGGCAAGTATCGATAATTCAACGCTGATCCATCCCGAAAAGGGTCCCACCGGCATCTACGCTGCAGAGCGGAATATCGCTGCCTATCTGGAGGCGGATTTGGGTGATGTTGATCAAGGATTCAATGAGAGTGCCCTGGTCATGCAGGGCGAATACTCCACGCCGTATGTCCAGCAGGCCCACCTTGAACCCCACATCACCATCACCTGGATGGACGCCAACGGCAGACTCGTGATTCGTACTTCCACCCAGGTACCCTTTCATGTCCGCAGGATCGTAGGTGAGCTGCTGGATTTTCCTGTTGGACAGATCCAGGTGATCAAACCCAGGATCGGTGGGGGATTTGGAGGCAAGCAGGAAATTCTGAATGAGGAGCTGTGTGCTGCTGTCACCCTGAAGACCGGCCGGCCGGCACGGATGGAAATGACCCGCGAAGAGGAATTCCATGCCGCACGCTCCCGCCACCCTGTGACCATCAAACTCAAGATCGGTGTGGATGCGGACGGTATCTTTAAAGCAGTGAAGATGAACATCCTGGAAAACTGCGGTGCCTATGGGCCGCACGCACTCACGGTGATGTCGGTTGCGGCGCAAAAAGGACTTTCCCTGTATCGCTGTGCCAACATCCGGCTGGAGGCCCAGGCCGTATACACCAACCTGCCTGTCGCGGGTGCCTTTCGCGGATACGGCACTCCCCAAGGCATCTTCGCCCTGGAAGTCCTGATGGACGAGATCGCGGCAGAACTGAATATCGATCCCATCGAACTCCGTTTGCGAAACTGCTATGAGGTGGGCGATGAGATCCCCATTGCAAAAGTATTGGGCGAAGGTGGTGAGGGCTACCCGATGGTGCTGCATTCCACCGGCTTGAAGGCCTGCTTGGAGGAAGGTCGGCGGAACACACCCTGGGACAAGGGTCGGCAGGGAGCAAAGACCGGACCTGTCCGACGGGGGGTCGGCGTAGCTGCTGCCGGCCACGGAACGGGAATCCCGGGTATCGACATGGGTGCAGCGTTCATCAAAATGAATGAGGATGCCAGTTTCAATCTCATGGTGGGAGCGACGGACCTGGGAACCGGTGCCGATACGGTCCTGGCTCAAATCGCGGCCGAAGTGTTGGAGGTACCGGTCGAGAACGTCGTCGTGTATTCATCGGATACCGACCTCACTCCGTTCGATACCGGGGCCTACGCGTCCAGTACCACCTATATTTCAGGGGGCGCCGTGAAGAAAGCGGCCGAGAAAGTCAGGGAACAGATTCTTTCGCAAGGGAAGAAGCTGTTGGGGACGGACCAAGCCGTTATCCAGCACGGGTTTGTGCAGGCGGATAGTGGTCAGCAGTTATCGTACCAGGAAATCTGTACCCGGTCCATGTACACCGATGAGCAAATGCAGATTATGGCCACCGCCTCGCATCTCAGTTATGATTCTCCACCACCCTTCAATGCCACATTTGCGGAAGTGACGGTCGATACCGAGACCGGTCTGGTGCAGGTGGAACGGATCGTCTCCATCACCGATGCGGGGCAGATCATCAATCCGCAGATGGCGGAGGGGCAGGTTGAGGGAGCCATACCGCAAGCGCTGGGAATGGCACTATGCGAGCACATGATCTTTGATGAGCAAGGCGCGCCCATCAATACCGACTTTACGCGGTATCACATTTACACGGCATCGGACATGCCGAAAATGGTAGTGAAGTTTGTTGAGAGTTATGAACCTACCGGCCCGTACGGAGCCAAGGCCGTAGCTGAGATACCCATCAGTGCCCCGGCACCGGCCGTGGCCAATGCCATCTATAATGCCTGTGGTGTCCGGATCCGCAAAATCCCCGTCCTGCCTGAAGACATACTCAACGGCCTGGCGCAGCTGAGCTAGATTCGCACCCCCAGGCATCCCCCTCCTGACCCATCATCACCGCTTGTCAATCGAGGACAGTATTTGCGAATAGTCCTCCCGGGTATCACAATCCATGAGGATCTCCGGAGAGTCAACAGCTACATCAATCACCTCGGATGAAAAGGTGGTCAACAATGATTTTGCCCCCTGATCCCCTGTTAGTTCGAGAAGGGCGGGAAAGAACCGCGCCGGGAACAGAACCGGGTGGCCTTGTTGCCCCTTAAAGGTTGGATACACGATGTTATGGCCTTGGCTAACCAAAAAACGGTCTTTCAGTGTCTCAAGGGTAATCGGCTGAAGCAGGGGCATATCCCCCAGGATGATAAAAGCCCCATCTATATCGTTGGGAAGTGTGGCAATCCCGACCCTGATGGAACCGGACATCCCTTTCATCCAGTCCGGGTTAGGTACCAAGCTGACATCGTAATCCTGTAGAATGGGTGCCAATTCCTCTTCGCCGAATCCGGTAACGACAACAGTGGGGGAGCAGCCGGATACCACCGTGTTCTCGATGACCGCGGCGATCATGGGCCGGCCGGCGACGGGGAGCAGGAGTTTGTGTTTTCCCAACATACGGTCGGAAGCACCGGCGGCGAGTATGACAGCAGCGATATTCAACTTAGGCCCTCCTGCTCATTGCGTCCATTCGCGGGACCCGGTTGATTTTGCATTGGTTGTTCCGTCAGCCTGATAACGGTGAGGGGCCAGCTGCGCAGGTCTGGTAATTGATCGATGAGGAATTGGACGGGATCACCGTCAGGTTGCTCACGTACGGCGATAACCAGGTTGCCCGTGTAACTCGCCGTTAACTCTTTAAGGGTGTGATACCATCCTTCTCCCGCTGCCTCCAGCAGACCGAATTCGTCCACTACCAGCCAATCAGCTTGTCCGGCCGCCAGGAGTTGTTGGCTCCCCCAGGTGATGGCTTCAGGATAGAACCAGAACCGGCCTACGTGGGGCGCAGCCTCGATTTCATCCATGCTATTGAGATGACGTTTCTCACCTGTGTGTATGCGTTGGATAACCTGATACCAGCGTTCGGAACCATCGTCGGCCCGCTCTACCAGCAGACCATCGACATTTTGCCCCCCATCCCCGAGCTTACGGACCTGATCTGCCAGCCATGCCGATTTACCGGCTCCTGAGGGTCCGGTCACCACAATCAAAGCCGGTGTTTCACCGTCCTGAAGAACCTGCGTTAATTCGATCGGGGTAGCCTCTGCTGCGGATAGTCCGGAGCTATCGGATCTATGTGCCATGGTGATCAATTCGGCAAAAAATGAACCGGCCGCATCCAGCAGTGAGGAAATCCGCCCGGTACGGTTCGTCGCCGACCGGTAGGCGCGGTATTGTGACCGGGCCAGGTCTGTTACCCGGGGTTTGAAATCCAGTGCCTGGGGGAGCATGGAATCGATACCGGGTATCCTCAGTTTGCGGAGTGCCCGCGTCAATGCCGCGGAGTCCATGTCAAGGGTGAGGACCTGGAACAGCAGAAACAGCAATATCCCCCGCAGCACCATCAGTGCCGTCATTTCGAAGCGCGTACTGCTGTACCTGATACCCCAGAGGGCACGATCCGGCTCGCCGGAGAAGATCGGGACCAGCACTGCCAGGATGATAATGGTCAGCCAGAATTTGTAATTCATCAGCGGCCGGAGCGCGCGGGGGAAAAACAGGGCCACCAGGAGAACACAGCCAACGGCGATGGCGACAGGATTGGTTCGCAGGAACACCATTCCGGTCAATAGAAGGAGGCCAACCCACGTGCGTTTGGATTTAATGATGTTCATTCAAGGGCATCGCAGTCAGTTTCGCCGCAGTATGCCGGCGGATAGTCCAGGCGATTCCGGCGGCAGCCAATCCAATGACCACATGCAGGATCACATACGTGATCAGCAGTATCCAGCCGAACCCGGAGCCGACACGGTTTGATAATCCCTCTACCAGCTCCAGGATCATCGGCACGAACGCAGCACCAAACAGGATGGTCCGGGTGATGATACTCTGGACAAGGGGGTATATCCCAAGGGAGAGGCCGGCGATAAGGAATCCGGTCCTTCCCGGTCCTATCAGAGTGAGTATAGCCTCGGCCAACAGTCCCTCCATGAGGATGCCAACAATCGGCCCCACCTTGATGGTGCTGAGACTCAGAGCCTTGATGACAGCTGCCAGCAGCGCGATGGAGATGGTGCTGCCCGGTGCGTCATAGAACGCCCGCGCGATCAGGATAATGTTGAGCGCGATGGCCGTCAGGATCAGACCCGAAAAGGGTATCTTCAGCAGGTGCAGGGTCGTTCCCAGTGAGGCTTCGGCTAATCCCCACAGCGAGCCGAAAACGGCGATGTAGGCGATCAATCGCCGCGGCTGTCTTCCCTGCTTGGCTGAATGAAGTGTTGGTGACATAAAGTTGCCGATGCGACTTGAAAAGCTAACTGATGGACGGAGGCGGTTCAAAGCTAATGCGCCGGAGATCCACGACCCCGAGCTCCTCGTCACACCGAGCTGAATGTGCAGGTAATGAGCAGTACTTTAGCCCTACGGCAAAGTGAGGGGATAGCTTAAAGTTTGATGAATTTATTTCTCATCGAATTCACCGATCATTTAGTCCCTTTCCACTGAGAATTTGCTGCATATATTTTTCAACCCTTGACTCCCGGGTTTTGGATTGTTTGGGTGCAGAAAAATAAAGCAGGTATGCTCTTTGCCGTCCCGGGGTCAATGCTTCAAAAGCAGTTCTGAAGGCTGGGATTTCATCGAATTTAGCCTGCAATTCTTCAGGCATTTTGTATTCTGAAGTATCTTTAAAAGCCACTTTCAAACCGGCTTTTTCCACCTCAATAGCTTTATAGATATAGGCTTTCAAGATGGGTTCCATCTCAACGATTTCTTGCACACTGGTGAACCGGATCTGACGCCCCGACTGCGTATGCTCACCTGGTTGGTGTAGAATACCATGGTCATCCTTCAACAAGGCACCTTTGAATAAATTAAGCGCACAGTATTCTTTAAATCCGCTTATGATAAGTACGTTATTATTCTCGAATGTGTAGCAGGGTTGACGCCACTTCAATTCTTCGGTCAGCTGGCAGTCAAGAACGATCGCTCTCAATTTCGCCAATTCTTCCTGCCACTTTTTGGCTTTACTCAGAAATTCATCAACCTTGGGATTCATTCTATTCATTTATTGATACTCCGAAATAAACTGAGCCTATATATGCTTTCAATTTCCTTTTCTTCTTTGGCTTTGGCCCAGGTAATTCAATCAAACCTCCTCCGTTAGCATTCAATTGCCGAAGCGGTCCTTATTATTTTAACCATGCTTGAACGATATAAACATAAAAACCCGCAAAAGCGGGCTTTTCTGCTCCTGTACCCCGGGCGCGATTGAACCACGCCGTAGGCGGGGCAGAAAGCGGAGCCGTAGGCGGAGTCCCGCAGTAAGCGGAGCGGGGCTGTTGCTGAAGTGACCCGAAGGGTCATCCTGAGTCCGGCAACTGCCGGATCGAAGGATCAAACCTCCCTTCCTGACACTCCCTTTGCCATGTCCTAAAAAGGTGTCTTCAAATCCACTCCGAGCGTTACTAATAGCCGATCACAACAACTTATAGAACCTCGGGATCTCCGAATTTAGAAATGACGATTCTTTTATAGCCGATTTTTTCCGCTCCAAATAATCCTATTGCACAGCCTAACACGATTCTGAGCCGCGGCGGTAGCCGTCGGCTCCAGAAATAAGTTAGGAGCTATTCCTTTGAAATATTGAAAATGATAAATTCATGACCTCATTAATGAATTATTTCTTTTTGATATCTACCTGATAACGTACAGTTTTTCAACCTCGTTACAGTTTTTCAGCCTCAACAATGCAGTAAAAAGCTTCAATATTAAGTTTTTCCCCGAACTGGGTATATTCAGTCATTCTTAGTCCAACTTCATTCAAATATGACTCTACTACAACTTTGGGATCATTTGACATGTCTAGACCAAACTTCCATCGCTCTCCCATTTTTTCAATAATGCCCTTAAACTTCTTTGCCGCTTTTGAATATTCACAGTCAACCATGGCCTGGGAGTAAAAATCTTGAGCAATGATGCTTCCGTCTACACACAAATCAGCCATTTCCCTAAGATTTTCTTTGACAATATCAGCTTCTAAATACAAAGAAACACTTTGCCAAAGGAACAAAGTCTTTTTTGTTTTGTCGAAACCAGCTCCTAATAGTTTATCAACCCAGGATTCGTTTGCATAATCAACCGGGATATAGGTGATCCAATCGTGCTCAATTCCTGCTTTTTTCAATGTTTCAACTTTAACATTTAGTGTATTAACCTGGTCGAGTTCAAAAACCTTTACCTTTTTTCCTTTTGTAAATTGTAAAGTCATTAGATCAAAGCCAGCTCCAGGCAGGACAACCTGGTCCACTTCATCTACATGTTTTTGCATAATCCTATCAAACGTGAGTACACGTATACCCGCCGTGGTATCAAGGGTTTCCTCGCCGGGTTCAACGAGTTTTCCCAGCTTCTCGGGGAAACCAAATAAACGCTGGGAAATAATGAGAGCTCCCAGAACCGACCACATACCGAGATGTGATTCGCAGGGAAAATGTTTAGTGAATGTAACAGAAAGTGAATCTGGTCTGGTGTTGAAGTAATGCATCATCCATCGGTATTGAAGCGCTTTAATTGACGAGAAGGAAACACCCAGTTTCTTGCTTTTCCACATTTCCTTGTAAACTGCATATATTATTCCAATAATAGCAAAAGGAATGAAAATTATTTGAATCGGTATATAAAGGATGATTTGAAAAAGCTTAATTATGAAACGAAATATTCCGGGAAGCTGTTTTTTAGTGTTTTTGTCTGTCATGAGATCCTCCTACATTTGGAATATCAACAGCTTTTTCATGCCATTGAGGGCAAGAAAACTATCATGTTCTGCCACTATTCTTTGGCCCACTCTTGAAGTTAGGATTCTGCTCTTTGAATCCAAAGGTCCGCAACCCTACAACTTGCGGGCCATCCCCAAAAACCACCCTTCCTCCCACTCTCCGTCGACGTAGATAGAGCCAGGGGGAGAGGTTCCTTTCCCACCCCTTAAAAAGCGATCCCCCTACAGCTTAATTTTCCCGAACAAATCTTTTTAGGTTCGGTAGTAAGCCCCTATTCGGAAGTGATCAGTTTATAAATCCATTTTACATACACAAAAACAATTGGCAGACAAACCAGATACATGAGGATACCATATACTCCTGAGGGCAGGCTATATACCGATAATCCCACACTACTCGGTAAAATCAGATTCCCTACGGTAATACCTACGGTTGCGTTTTGTATCCCGGTTGCAATACTTACTGCAACTGCCCGGGATTCACTCATCCTGAAAAGGTGAGCACTACCATATCCGATAAGCAGCATCAAGATTATAAGAACCACAATAATTGGACCGAGAACGGTCACATTGTTGATGAATGCCTCCCACTCGCTGGCCAGAGCGCCAATAACGATCAGAACGAACAAAATTGCCGAGATCTTGCTGGCTATCGGTTCAAATGACCGGGTGAAAGCTTCAGCTTTGTGATGGATAAACAACCCGATAGCAACGGGAACCGCTGTGATTATAAACATGGTCAGACCAAGTGATAACACACTGATGTCGGGGGCCTGATCTCCCATGAAATAATGGACGGAAAATCCAGTGATGAGCGGTAGTGTGATGACCGTAGCAATGCTGATTACTGCGGTGTATGAAATAGAGAGAGCCGTATCGCCTCTAGCCATTTTTGTAAGAATGTTGGAGGTAACACCACCCGGGCAGCAAGCCAGGATCATCAGGCCAACGGCCATCTCGTTCGATAACTTGAACAGGGTAAGGAGTCCAAACGCCACCAAAGGAAGCAGCACCATCTGATTGATGATACCCACAGCAAAGGCTTTCGGTTGTCGAGCCACATTTTTAAAGTCATTTGTGGTCAAACCAAGGCCCAGGCTGAACATGATGAAGACCAGGGAAAGGGGTAGAATGATATCAATAATCATGGCTGAACTCCTCTCAACTTTGGGTTCTGGGAGCAGATTTTAATAGGGGTTCAAAATCAATTGGCAAACATCCGTCGTTCAACGATTTCGCCACCACCGTTTTGTCGATTGTTTGAAAAATAGAGATTTGTTGATCCTATGGCACTCTTTTTCTTGCAAGGGTATATACCGTTTATCGATCCTTCAGAGCAATGTGGACTGATGTTATCGATAGGAATGGGTCGTGGAATCCCCTCCGGTATCTACATCGCCCGCCTGGTAACACCAGAGTATAGCAAGTCCATCAAGATGCCTTCAGCCCCGCCGAAGGCGGTGGCCTTTGCCCCGCAGCTGGCGGGGGTGCTGCTGAAGTAGGAAAAACCTCCCCAAAAACCGCCTTTCCTCCCCCTCTCTGTTGACGGAGAGGGGGCCAGGGGGAGAGGTTCCTTCTCCGCTCCCCAAAAACCGCCCCTTCCTAACACTCACTTTTCCAGGTCTCAAAAAGGTGTCCTATTTCTTCTTTGCGACAATCGCGAATTCTGTGTAATCCGGGTCATATTCTGATCCAGCAACATCCGCATAAATACTCTCGACGGAAAAGCCAGACTCGGCAAGTTCTTCCCCCAACGTATCAGGGGTAAAGCATTGCAGCCAGTTATAGACTGTTCGAATGCGCGATTCCTCCACTATTGAAAATTTATCAAGAATTACTTTCTCTTCATCATACTTGAATGTGTTCAAAAAGCCGTAGTACTTATTCGGCGACCAGAATCCATTTAGACTATTAAGTTGGTACGTTGCCGATTCTTCTTTATTATTGAAAGTCGCCAGGGAATAAACATCCAGTAGGATTGAACCACCGGTTTCCAGCATAGCGTGGAATTTGCTCAGCATTTGCCTTCTTTGCATCGGACTGAGCGCGCAGAAATCACACATGATCATCATTATGAGCTGGAATTTTTCGTCGGTCTCAAAATCAAGGTAGTCTTGATTCACATAATTAATATTCAATCCTTCTGACCCAGCCACTTCCCGTGCATAATCGATGGAGCGCTTTGAAAAATCAACTCCGGTAACAGCTGCTTGGCTTCGGGCCAAGCGTGAGGCATACAGCCCTGGGCCACAGCCAAAATCCGCAATCTTAGTATCCATGCCGATGTTGAAATGGGAGATTATCCACTCGACTGATCGGTCGATAAATACTGCATTTCGAGATGATACATCTATTTCCTCATTTAGGTGGAACACAAGCATCTGGTTTGATGTGTGCTCATCCGCCCAAAGGTCTCTTGCCGTATAAAACTCAAACGGCTTTGGACGGGTGTTCATTTTTTCAATTTCCTCAAACATTTCTTCTCCAATCAGTGTATCGCTTCATACGTTCATCGTTCCATTGCCAGTCTACCGCAGGAATATAGGCCTGTAATCATCCCAAAGAATGATTATCAGGAGTGACTAATACGATTTGTCGGGATCTTGATGGGTAATCCTGCTGAAGTAGGAAAAACCTCCCCAAAAACCTCCCTTCCTCCCCCTCTCTGTTTACGGAGAGGGGGCAGGGGGAGAGGTTCCTTCTCCGCCCCCCCAAAAACCACCCTCTCTGACACTCACCTTCCCATGTCTTAAAAAGGTGTCCTATTGCCAGTCTATCCTACTCTGGCTCTTAAATCCAGCGGCTCTCGATGAGGCTTTTGGGAAATGTGCAGGATTTGTGCAGTTTTGCACGCACATGGATGGAATCCCGCTGAAAGCGGGGATCCCCCGCCCGTAGGTGGGGTTCAGCCCGCCGCTCTCCCGTCCTGAAAAATATAAAAGGGGACAAGAAAGGGTGACGGGGGGACTAGGTGCAGATGTTTTGGACTGATTCTATGTTCAATTTGCTCCTTCATAGGTCAGGAAAGAGCGTACTTTGGGTAGGCTTTGTCTTAGGCTCTTTCCCTGGAGATTGCTTTCCCGTCTGAGGAATCACCTCTCCCCGTAATTTTCGTAAGGCAAGTGAGATATGGCCTTGTGGGACACTGGGGGCGTTCTTCCGAATGTATTCTTTTATTTCCTGATCGGGGGCATCCCAACCCAATTCTGTCAATGCTGCTCGCACCCAAGCGGTTGTTCCCATTCTTGGTCCTATTGAGCTATTCTCTATTAAGCCGTAGTACTCTTTTTACCATCGATTTCCACCTGACTAGTAATCGTAAGGTGGTATGTACCGTCCTTTTTTCGCTTTTCAAACCGATACGCGGTGATGTCAATCTCATCCCATTCTTGGGTTACTGCCAATAATACTCGCGCGAGATGAATAGCTTGATCTTTGGATAGTTTAATACCAACTGTCTGAAGATCAGATATCGTGCGTTTTGTGTCTTCAGTAGGAAAGATACGCTGACATCGTACATTAGGATCAATGCTGACGATACTGGGTGATTGACGCTTCAACTGGGTTTTTGTCATCTTTAGTCTCCGAATCGCAAAGCCGTTTACCTTTGTATGAATATAGCAATGCGGGAGAGTATTGTGCATGGTTCTTTACTCATGCCACATCCTGAAGAAATTTCCTTTTTGTTAACTCCTTATTTGTAAGTTTCCATTAATACAATGTATGAATGTTAACCATCAACAACCACCCAGATATTCGTGGGCTAGAAGGCGCAGACAAGCCCACACTATGCCAGTCTACATGATTCACTTCGTAAGTTTTGGGTACTCTCAAACCATGAGCAAAGGAATTATCGTTTAGTCCAATTATGGGACTCTGGAATGCATCATATACCCCTGGATAGGAACATTTTGGAAACAATAATAACAAACAAATTGCCCCTCTCGAGAAATAACTACAGTCTTTGGGACGGCGACGTACTTGACTTGCTTTCATCTATCGAGAAGCGCCAAAGATTCAACCTCGTAGTCACATCTCCACCATATAACATTGGTAAAGATTACGAAGAAAAAGCAGAATTCAAGAAATACATGGAGTGGCAGGAAGCCATTATAGAGCTGATAATTCCTATGGTGTATGATGAGGGTAGCATTTGTTGGCAAGTGGGAAACTATGTACAAAACGGAGAAATTTGGCCTCTCGACTACGAGATTGCCCCAATTTTCAGACGCCATGGCCTAAAGCTCAGAAATCGGCTAGTATGGCATTATGGTCATGGACTACATAGTAGGAAAAGGTTCAGCGGCCGGTACGAAGTGGTCCTATGGTTCACGAAGACTGATAATTACAAGTTCAATCTCGATCCAGTCAGGATTCCATCGAAATACCCATCGAAGAAATCTTACAAAGGACCGAGAGCGGGGGAGTACTCTAGCAATCCGCTTGGCAAGAATCCAGAGGATGTATGGCCTGTGGAGGATGGAATTTGGGATATTCCCAATGTGAAAAGTAACCACATCGAGAAAACGGATCACCCTGCCCAGTTTCCAGTTGGATTAATAGAGAAACTGCTCCTTGCACTCACCGATAGCGGAGACAAACTATTTGATCCGTTCGCAGGTGTCTCCACAACGGGTGTGGCTGCCGCTCTCCATGGTCGTAAATATCTTGGTAGTGAAATAATTCCTGAATACAACAATATAGGAAAAATTCGAATTGATGCCGCCCTCAGTGGCAAACCTGTCCATCGACCATATGATAAACCCATATATGACCATCGGCAATCAAGTTTATCAGTAATCCCAAATGGATTTAAAGGCAATGTGAAATGAAAATTGAGAGCAGATACAATCATCTTTCCGCTGTAGAAATCATCAAAAGCAAATCGCAGATCGCAGAAGAGGTTGAGTCCATATTTAATAATTCGACTATAAAGTTTTTTCGAGGACTCACCAAATCAACCAAGAAAGATATAAATACCAGATTTAATAACTATGGTTGGGCAGATAAAATTAGGGTAGGGACCGAGCGCTCAAGATTGACAATTAGCTTTTTAAAATCTCGGGTTGGCATATGCGTGCAGTTTGGTAATGTATCACGGACGTATGCGGATATTTTAAAATTATGCTATTTAGGCAACAATGGTATAATCGACGCAGGTATTATCGCTGTACCCAGTCAAGTTGAATCGCGCAAACTGGGGACAAATTATGCTAGGTATGACAGGCTTGAGCGTGAATTTGAACTTTTTCGATCAATTATTAATATTCCAGTATTGGTACTTGGATTATCTAACTAAGACGAGGTATTAATGCAGCGAGAAACACGGATCGAGCAAATAAGAAAGTCATTGAAAGTCGCCGAAAGCAATAAACAGGTATCGACGTATACCGTGAGACCCTGGCGAAATGGGGAATTAGTCCTCAATATTGTTTCGCTATCCATAAGTTTCTTGAAATACCGGATTGAAAATTCTAGGACTAATATCCAACAGCTCACCTATTTAAGAAATAATCCTAACTCTCCTAATGATTTATTTTCAGATCCTGAGGCAGAGAAAGCTCAGATTGCACAAGGACAAATATTAACTGAGATGGTCGAGGGCAAATCTGAATTTCTCGAGGATTTGAAAGATCGTTCACAAGTCGAAGCAGCAATAATTACACATGATGGTTTCATAGTAAATGGGAATAGACGGACTGCTGCGTTGAAACTTTTAGGTGAAGATTATCTGGACTGCGTCGTATTGCCCGAGGATACAACAAAGCAGGATATTTATGACCTCGAACAAGAATTACAAATAGCCAAAGAATTCAAAGAACCGTATCATTGGATTAACGAATTGAAAAATATTCAACTCGGGCTAACGCAGCTTGGATTAACAACCTCGCATATTGCGAAGCGCTTGCATCAAAAAGAAAATGATGTTAAATCTAAATCAAGAATGCTTGATCTCATTGATTCGTTTTTGATATGGAAAAATATACCTGACCAGCATGATTACGAAAAGTTAGATGAGACTGAACAGATATTTGCTGATTTAGAAAAAACTCTAAGGAATCAACATTATCGTCAGGATCCGTCAAAGCAAGAGGATTTGAAAAAGGCAGTCTTTGCGTTAATTGAAAACAAACCTACAGAAGGTCGCTTATACCAGCATGTGCGTGATCTCGTCAAGGGGTTTGATCAAATAAGAGAAAAATTCTCGGACGTATCTTCAGAGAAAACAGATGCTGTTGATGATGATAATGACCCAAAGAATCAACCGGATACACCTGTTGAGGATGACCCTCAAGAAGATATTCTTGCTGAATTTGATGACAAAGGGGATACCTCTAATGTAAAAATATCAGGTTTCGATACACCCGAAGATGCGTCAACCAATGTAGATGATCTGGTTGAGGTAATAGGGGACGTCAAAGCATCTGAAAAAGAAAAGGATGATGATGAGTCGGTCTATAATTCTGTTAGCAAAGCTCTTAGGGAACTGCAGGGCTTAAAAGCGTCTAAAACATCAACAAAACTAAAGGCTGCAAAAAACAAACTGAAGGAAATCAAAGTAAAAGCCGACGAATTATTAAAGCAAATTGATAAAAGATTATAAGGTAAATAAAGGTGAAGCCGAATATTGAAGTGACGGTTGATCCTCAAAATTTACTAACAACCATAGTATTCATTAATAATAAGTCACATATTGCAGATATGAGACTATTATTTAGTAGCTATTCATCAGCGGTATCGTATATGGAAGCGTCGATAGCCTTACCGTGGCCTGATTTTAAGCGATGCCTAGTCCCATTTAGCAAACAAACACGAAAATTTAAATTAAACGTGGGATTTGATGAGCTTGCGGGTTCTCTCATCAAGAAGTATTCAAGTGACCGCAAGAGTATACAAAACCATACTTCCGATTATAATATTATTGAATCTGAAATTTCAGATACACTCCAAAAACTTAATTTTGATCGGATATTAAAACCAGAGCAGTTAAGAGATACAGCTGCGCTACTTAATTTAAATCATGGTGCAAATTTCTCAGTGCCCGGGGCGGGCAAGACTACCACAATTCTAGCAGTTCACTATCTTTTAAGAAGTTTGGCCTACTGTGACAAACTATTCGTGGTCGCTCCTATAAACGCGTTTATTGCCTGGGATGAAGA
>JBHPIW010000050.1:0-10572 GCA_042568495.1 Fidelibacterota bacterium
ACTGCAAGGACGGGGGGCGGCTCTGCCACGACCTGTTCATAGGCGGTGAGGAGTTTTTGGGCATCTTCGCGGTACTGGGCTTCCTCCTGGGGATAGGTGAAGCCCTCGCTCTCCCATTTTTCTTCCAGCAGTTCCAGCAGAGGCCGACCGTGGTGCTCGCCGCCTGGTTCGTGGTAGGCTTCCAGTACGGCATGGATCACGCGGCCGAAGGTGAAATAGGGTTTGTCCTCTTTGCCGGGGATATGATCGATCCTGGAAAAGCGGTACTGCAGGGGACAAGTCTCGTAGCTGCCGATGGAGCTGGCAGAGAGGGAGAGGGATTCGCGGGCCGGGGCGGGGGTGTCTTCCGCATCGGAGAGATGGAGCAGCTTGCTGAGCTGGGCGCCCAGGGGATGGGCGGATAGATCGGGCTGCAATCCCTGCTTGAATTCCTCCACCAGGCGGAGGGCATCCACCAGCTGGTGGGTCTGTTCCCAGGCGCCGCGGGACAGTTCCTGGGCGAGACGCTGTTTCAGTTCGGTGGTCACCTGTTCGGGGAGACCGGACGGGGCGTGAGATTCGGGTTCCATGAGTTCCCTTTCAGTGACCAAACCAGGGGGCAGGTCGCGGATGAACGGTACACGTTCATGATTTAATCTTCTTGCAACTTGTCTAAATAATAGTTGCATACTATTGCTCCGATGCGTATTCTTAAACAGAATCACATCCCGTCGTGGCAGTATCATGACCAAGAATATCTCCAGCATATCACACAAGTATAGCTCCATACTGCTAGCGTCGTTTATCCTCCTCACCAATCTACCCGCCCAAGTCAGCGAGCAGGATTCCCTCGCACTCGTGGACTTTTGTACCAAACTCGGAGGTCGCATTTTACCTAGCGCCCGCTACCGTTGGCTGATGGGCCCGGTAAGCGAATGGTACGGTGTTACCGTTTCCGATGGCCGGGTGATAGGATTGGAACTAACCCGTGGACTCCTCCCTGGTAACATTCCTCCTTCACTTGGCAATCTCACCGAGCTGCGAGCACTCAATTTGGCATCCAATGAACTGACCGGGGCAATTCCACCGGAACTAGCCGCCCTTGCCAAATTGCAGAGTCTGGATCTATCCGATAATCAACTGACTGGAGCAATTCCACCGGAATTGGGAAATCTTGATAGTCTTGAAAATCTCAACTTATACTGGAATCAACTATCAGGAGCAATTCCACCCGAATTCGGAGATCTGGATAATCTTGAATATCTCTACTTATATGAGAATCAACTATCAGGCACAATTCCTCCTGAACTGGCTGGTTTGAGTAGCCTGAAGAGACTACATATCGGTCATAATAACGTTACCGGAACGATTCCCCCAGAACTCGGCTCGCTTGAAGAATTACGGGGCCTGTCTTTAGATGGAAATCAATTGACGGGAGCGATTCCACCGGAAATTAGCAACCTGGATAGTCTGGAGTATCTCACCCTATCTAGGAACCAACTTTCGGGTACTATGCCTCCCGAGTTGGGCAATTTGACACAGCTTCGGAGTATTCACCTGGAGGAGAATCAATTGAGCGGGCCAATTCCGCCTGAGTTGGGTAGATTGTCACAGCTGGAACACTTGAATCTACGCGATAATCACTTGTCCGGGCCTATCCCACCAGAGCTGGGTAATCTGTCCCAACTGCAGTGGCTCAGACTAACCCTCAACGAACTAACCGGGCCAATCCCGGTCGCCTTGGCAAATATTGACAGCCTTAAATTCTTTTCTCTGGCGGGCAATTACCTCACCGGGTCCATACCCCCCGAACTTGCCAATCTGAGCAACCTCAAAGATCTGTACCTAAACCAGAACCTCCTCACCGGCACCATCCCGCCCGAATTGGGCAATCTGCGCAACCTGACTAGGCTGGGGCTTCATCGGAACCAATTGACGGGAGCCGTACCAGATGAAATCGGCCAGCTGACCCGTCTACAGTATTTATGTCTGCATATCAACCAGCTGTCTGATCTCCCCAACCTGGATTCCCTCACCGCGTTGAACTGGTTCTGGATATATCACAACAACTTCACCTTCGAGGATATCGAACCGAACATCGGCCTTGCCGACACCAACTTCATCTATTCCCCGCAGGATAGTATCGGTCTGCAATCGGACACCCTGCTGGCCCTCGGCGATACCATCCTGCTTTCTGTCAACGTCGGTGGAACCGTCAACCTCTACCAATGGCTGAAGGATGGCATAACAATACCCGGTGCC
This sequence comes from Fidelibacterota bacterium, assembly GCA_042568495.1. Taxonomy (GTDB): domain Bacteria; phylum Fidelibacterota; class Marinisomatia; order SCGC-AAA003-L08; family TS1B11. The sequence goes on from JBHPIW010000050.1 coordinate 2,242, forward strand.
GCATCTGACACCCTGCTGCTTGGCCCCGTCGAGCCTGCCGACATCGGTTCCTACGTCTGCCGTATTCGGAATACCATCGCAACCGCGCTTTCGTTGTATTCCCGCCCTACACATATCAGCATCGAGGGCTATCAATCCACCGCAAACCGGTTTAGGCTGCCCGTCGCATACGCTATCCACCCCGCCTTCCCCAATCCCTTCAACATGGCCACGACCATATCTTATGAGCTCCCAGCAGCAGAATCGGTGCGCCTGGTAATCTGGGATCTCCTCGGCCGGGAAATCATACGACTGGTGGATGGATACACGGAGCCGGGTTTCCATCAGGTAAACTGGGATGGCACCAACACCAACGGTGCTCCCTGCCCCTCAGGTATCTACATCGCCCGCCTGCTTGTCCCGCCCACGGCGGGAGGAACACCCAACCACCAAAAGTCCATAAAACTGATATTGCTGAAATAGCAGGCTAACTTCGGCCTGTAGGCAAACACTTCATATTAATAAGACATAGTGGCTTTCGAAAAGGTGGCTGTAAATATAACCTTCCGCAAATTCACCCCTGCCGACGCCGACTTCTGCCACCGCACCCGCAGTGCCGCCTACACGGATCTGTTCCGCGATGAACTGGGTGCGGAGACTGCCGAAGCCGCCGCCCATGCCTACCAGCCGGACGACTATATCCGTATGGCCAGGGAGCAGGAATGCTTCATTGTCGAGCAGCAGGCTACACCCGTGGGCTTCTTCACCATCAGGCAGCACGATCCCACCACCGCCGAGATCCCCCTCATCTATCTTGACCTGGACCATCTCCGTGAGGGTTTGGGATCGGCCTGCATCCGCTTCGTGGAGGACTGGATTCGCTCCTACTGGCCCACCGTCCGGGAACTCCTTGTGGATACCATTATCCCCAATTATAACGTAGGCTTCTATCAGAAAATTGGCTTCACGCCGTCCGGTAATGCCGTCTGCGGATTCCCGGATGTCACTGTTCCGGCCCTCAGACTCCGCAAGGATCTTTCCGTAGTGGAGGATTGATGTTGCGAGGTATCGCGGTCATGCTTTTATCGAAGTGAATCTATCTGATCCGTCTGCCACGGCCCCGCCGTTCCTTTATTTCATCTGTGGCGGTCTTCTCCTTTGTGGTGGTTTTCTCCTTCCAGATAAGAATAAAGTCCTCACCATCATTCACTCGCAGGCCGACATCCTCCAGGCTATAGAATAGGGGAATCAATTCTAGATGCTGAATTGCCAGTTCCAACTGCTCCTTCGAGAGGTACTCGATCTTTCTTGCTTCTTCCGGTTCAAAGCCCTTCTCCACCGGTATGCAGCGGTCCTGTATCGTTTGGAAAGAAAACTCTCTACCATTGTAATTGAGATATCTATTTTCTTCTGCGAATTGTTTGGATTGATTTTTCCCCTTCAATTCAAATTCTACCGGTATGGAGATCCAAACACCCACCGGGCGGTCACGCTGCATCGCCGGTTTGAATGGTGTAAGCTTGATTGCTGTCGCTGCGGCAATCGTATACTCGCTTCCGATGGTGACTAGTGGAACTGTTCGTATCACCTCACCAGTGGCCTCGACAAAACATTGCAACTCTACCCTTCCTTCCTTCAACGACACACCTTCGCAGCTGGGAAAGATCACCTTGCTTTGGATCGCCGCATGGCCGCCAATGGGCTCTGGAGGATTGTCGTAAGGAATGAACCTGATAACAGCATCAGGTGGAGGTGGCAACGGCTTCTCACCTTGCAGATTCCTGCCCTCAAGTTGCCTCGCCTGGGCTTGCAGCGCTTCACGCCGAATACGTCGAGTTCGTCTCTCCTTTTCAAGAACCAATTTTGCAGTATGAGGAGTTAAGAATTCTGCTGCAACATGCTTCAGGACGTCCTTATCCCTGAGGATATCATTATAAGCTAGATGCAGCTGCAGATCAGGGACCCTGAATATCTTCTCGTCTCTTGAGTCTGCCGGCCGTGGATTAACAAGTTTGAAGTGCAGATTCCGGTATTCCCATTGACCATTGGCATACATCCATCTTGAGATAACATCATCCCATGTTGATTTAAAAACGGTCTTCATGCCGTATTCAGCCTCCAGGTAATGGTTCATAGCCGAATAAAAGTTGTTAGAGGGAGGCGCAAATACTCTCTGGATGTAAACAACGCTGGGACCGGACAACGCCAGGTCAATGAGTGTATCCAGGATCCCGATTCCGTTCATTACGCTCGGTAGGACGACAGCACTTTGTGCGGTGTCCGATCCAACCTCAACTAGAAAACCGGGGACCATTTCAAAGACCAGGCTGTCGTCGCCAATCGCCAGGGGCCAGTTCAGCTCATCATATCTGAATCGGATTTCCATGTTACCGGTATCCTGAACTGTGATACTGCTCTCCGCTACTGGGAAATACTCTCTCTTTACCTCATATGATACATTTGGCGGCAGAGTCATGGTGAAGGAACCATGAATCGGGACCTTGGGAGAGGTTCTGAACCGCCAGGAGAGTACGTCTTCATGGTCGGTACCTATCACTGAATAATGTTGGAGTAAAACCCGCCGTCTCCCTCGGGCCTGAACCGGAAAGACTCTCAGAGTGTGTCTTCCTGAGGATGCTGTCAGTAGTGCCGGATCGAGTCTGCGGCCCACAATCCTGTTATATATCCTCTGTCCCGTAGTCCTGTGAAAGGTCTCCGCGTGCTCCAGTTTTCCATCGATTTCCAGCCACATATCGGTGACAAATGAGTTCCGGTTCGTAGAAAAATGCAGCCTGCCTTCCGCACTATCCCTATTGGTCGGATTCGAAAATATCACTTCGATCTGGTTCTTGCTGAAGGGTCCGTGAATTTCTGACTGAATGGAAATGCCTTCAACCTCGGCACGCGGTATCGAACGACGCGGCTGAGGTATTGGGTGGCAGGCCGTCAGCACTATTGAAATGAAGAGGATTGCGCAGTGAAAATGTGACTTCATTGTTGTTATCTCGCTGAACGGCGTCTTTGTTCGACCACTCAAACTATTCCAAAACTATATGCCCCTTGGCACATTGACAAGCAATATCTTACTATTGCGGCCTCTATTTGATCGCCTACTTGCCAATCTCCCGTATGTTACGATTCTCAAACACTCGCTGGTCAGGCTTGGTCAAGGCCGCGTTGATCATGGCTAAACCGAATTCCCGGGTATGGTGACCAGGTTTGGGAACAGCTTGTACAGCAGCGGATAGATGGGCCTGAGTATCCTGGCAAATACCGCGTACCGCTTGCTGCCCCCCAAGGGAAAGATAAAGCCTGGCCGGAACATGTATGCCCTGCCTGCCAGGACGGATTCCAGCGACGTTTCGGTTTTCCCCTTCACCCGCGCCCACATGAAACGGCTTTTCATGGTCGGTTCGGTTCCCATGCCCGTCAGGAAACAGAAGGTCAGCTCCGGATTCAATGCCGCCAGCGTCTTGGCCGCCGCCATGGTGTAATCGTGGGTTATCACGTGATACGTCTCTTCGTCCCTCACTGTCGCCGATGATACCCCCAGGCACCAGAAACAGGCGTCATGCCCCCTCAATTCGCTCTCGATGGCACTGTAGTCCAGAAAATCGTCATGGATGATTTCGGTCAGCTTCGCATGCTCAATTCCCGTACTCCGTCGGCCCACCGACGTTATCGCTAAGACTTCCGGGTGCTCCAGGCACGCTTCCAATACACCCGATCCTGCCATCCCCGTCGCACCAAAAATGATTACTCGCATCGGTTCACTCTCCATTCTATCCAAGTAGGTTCAGTTTCCAAACCAGCCCAGCCCAGGTCGCCTAAGTCTTACGGCCGGATCACCACCCGCCCGGTCACTGTCCCCGCTTCCAATCCATCCAGCACCTCGTTGATCGCCTCCGCCTCCAGCGGGACCGTTCCGGTGATCACATTCCCCAGGTCGAGCCGGCCTCTCTCCACCAGCCCGATCAGCTCCGGCAGCTCGCTCCGCAGATGGTCCGAGACCCCGATCACCTCCGCCTCCCCGCCGATCAGCTCCCGGTACGAGTCCAGCTCCAATAGTTGGTCCGTCAGTCCCGCCAGTGCCGCCCTGCCCAGCGGTGCCAGCGACTGCACCGCCTGCCTCATAGTTGATGGTGATCCGATCAATTCCACTGCCACATCCACCCCGCGCCCTGAAGTGGCCCCCCGGATCGCTTCCACCGAATCTTGCTCACCGGCATCGATGGGTACCGCTCCGAATCCCGCCGCCAGCTCCAGCTTTTCCGTCACCTGGTCGATGGCGTACACCTGCCCCGCCCCCAGTGCCCCCGCCAGCTGCACCGCCGATAGACCCAGTCCTCCGGCGCCGTACACCGCCACAGTTTCACCCGCCTTCAGCCGCGCCTTCCTTAGCGCGTGCAGCGCCGTGGCCGATGAGCACATCATCACTGCGCCCTCGTCAAAGGAGATTCTCTCCGGCAGCGCTACCGCGTTCCACTCCGGCACGATGATATACTCGGCGTAGCCTCCGTTCCGGTGCTTGCCTAGCATGGCACCTTGGGAACAGAACTGCTCGTGTCCCGTCCGGCAGTGCATACACTCCCCGCACACCACCAGGTAATGCAGGCATACCCGTTCCCCCACGCTCAGATTCTTCACGCCGGGACCGGTTTCGGCTACCACTCCAGCTACCTCGTGTCCCAAGGTCAGCGGCAGGGACCCCGCCGGGGTGGTGCCCTTCCGGTAGTGGGCGTCGCTGTGGCAGATACCCGCCGCCTTCACCTCCACCAGCACTTCGCCTGAACCCAGCTTGGGCTGTGGCATTTCCTCCAGCACCAGGGGTTGGCCTACGCTCTTCAAACGGACGGCTTTCATAACGTTTGATTCTCTTCAGTTTTTAGCATGTGTTATATTATCAATATGTTAGTGTATCATTCCGCAGCTGTGGTCTGGTACCGCTTCCGCGCCTCCATCTCGAACGTCACCGGCTTGTACTCGAACGTTTCTCTCAGCAGGGCGTGATCCGTGGGCACCCGCGCTGCCAGGTCTGGCGGGAAATTGTTCATCAGCTTGATACTCCAGTACAGCTGCTGCACGAACGGATTGAACGGCCGTGTGAGCAGTGCCCCCACTCTGAACGGCAGCAGGGGAATTCGGATCACCTTCAACGGCTGACCCGTCAACTCCCCGATCCGCCGCGCCGCTTCAGGAAATGACAGTGCTTCCGGTCCCGTCAGCCTGAACCGCCGCCCTCCCAGGTCATCCCGCAGCAGGGCTTGGGCGGCGATCTCCCCCACATCGCGGCGTGCGATAGTCGGCAAACCGGTTGGTGGCCCCCCGCCCGGGACCGTCATCCTGCCCTTGCGCACGAAAGCAAAGAACAGGTCCATAGACGGCGCGCAGCCCAGGATGGTCCAGTTCAGGTCCGACGCCGCCAGGGTGCCTTCCACCTCCAGCTTGATCGCCCCGAAGGCCTCCATCCGGTGCTGTTTCAGAAAATTCTCCCGCAGCTCGTACCCCGATGTGTACACCACCCGCGTGATCCCGGCCCGCTGCGCTTCCTCCACCACCTGCAGCACACCGTCCCGTTCGATTTCCTGCAGCCGCTTCGCCGACTTCCAGTGCAGCGCCGAGACGCTGAGCATTACCGCCTGCGCCCCTTCCAGTGTCGACCGTACCGCTTCCCGCGACATGATGTCCCCGGTGATGAGCTCCGCACCTTCACCCAGTCCTTCCCGGGCACCTTGGGGATTGCGCGTCAGCACCTGCACCCCGGCACCCCGCGCCAGCAGGCTCCTCACGATTCCTGACCCGTAGTGCCCCGTGCCGCCAAAGACCGCTACGGTTTTATTTGCGTTAGACATAATGTGACCCCTGATACTGTGTTCCGGTGATAACATGAATTTACGACACCGCAGTCCACCTCGAAATCCTGATAGTTTCATCAGAAAACTGATAACCGGGCCTTACCTCATGCTCCTTTCAAAATCGGAAGATTCGTCCGCCGCTGTCCCGCGTCTCGTCATAGATTTCCCCGCCGACCTCCCCTCCATATTCTCCCGGGCATGACCGTTCCCCCTGCGGCATACCCTTTGCTCCTGCATATGCCAGGAGGATGTCCAATATCGGGCCCTCCTGCTCGCAATCCATTCGCAGAGGAGATACAGTCATGCGGTTCCGATCTACCGTTTTTAGCCTGCTTCTGGCAGCCTTTCCGTTGTCGATCATGGGACAGATCATCGGTGTCAAGACCCTGCCCCTGATCACCACCCGCCAGTTCAATCTGGCCCCGTCCTACTATGCCGGGATGGGTGGCGTTTCCATCGCCCTTGAAGACGCCTTGGCCGATGGCTATCGCAATCCCGCCCTCATCACCCGCCTGGATGGCAGCCTGCTCTACCTGGCACCCTTCCGGGACAGCTGGCGCGACAACCAGGCGACTCCCGACCCCTGGTTCGGTGGACAACCCGAGACCATCGGTCCCTTGGAAGGCAGTCTTGTGCAGGGCTTGCCCGTGGGAGTGATTCATCATCTAAGCCTCGCGGATGGGCGCATGCGCTTAACCGCCGGGATTACCGTTTCTTCCGAGCAGCTGCGCCATACTTCACAACGGCAGCAGTTCTGGGATCCCGAGACCGGCGATTGGAACGAGCCCCTCCGTATGAACGCTTTCAACTGGCCCATGTCCGGGATTGCCGCCATTCAGTTCCCCGAACGCCGCCTCTCCATCGGGATCGGGGTGGATGACGTCACCATCCGCGCTGTGGATGGTATTCCCCTGCTCTATCCCGGCGCTCAGAAATTGATCCAGGAAGGCCATCTCGCCCATTACCGCTTGGGGGCCTCCCTCACCGGCGCCGACGACAGCCGCTGGGATATCCTCCTGCTCCACAAGCGCTACCACATGGAGCAGGACGCGGTGTATAGCTGGCAGGATGACATCCACAACAAGGATGAGGAGCAGAGTTGGCTGGCGCACTTGAAAATCCTGCTTCCCGCCGAAGATCAGGCTCGCGTCGGACTCGAACTTACTGCCCAGCGCAAGTGGCACCCCAAGATCCCCGACTATCCGGCTCCCGAGGTCTCCATCCCCCGCGATCCCGGCATCACCAAGGCTGGACGGCTCGGCATCGGTTTCAGCAATCGCGTCGGCAAACTCCTGGCTGCCCTCGATGTGACAGTTGAGGTCATCGATAGCAAGACCTGGGGCGATACTACCGGTGCGGTCACCGCCGATGACGGTGAGATCATCAAGGCTGGGGATCCCCTGTTCCGCAACGATTACTTCTTCACCAATGCCTCCGCCGCGCTGGGAGTCGAATACCTTCTCAACGACAAGCTCCGCCTGCAGGCCGGATGGTCCGCCAAGCAGTACAGTATCGATTATGACCACGAGGATTATGTCACCGGCGAGACCATCACCGCCTCGCCCCAGAACTGGTGGAAGGAACCAACCCTTTCCGCAGGGCTGGTGGCAAAAATCGGCCAGACCGAGTGGATCTTCCACACCAGCCGTACCAGGGGCACAGGCGTTCCCTTCCCGGAGAATACCTGGTGGCCCTGGTGGCGAGGGGGCATCATGGAAGACGTGGCAATGGGCGCTGGCGATATCCTGGCACCCCCCACCGGCATGCAATTCCAGAACCAGCCGGTGGTCATGCACCGCCTCACCGTGGTCTACTGGTTCTAGATGCTCTTGGCCACGGGAACGGGGGATTCTCCTCTCCCATGGGGAGAGGCTTGTCCGGCGAGGTTCCTCGTAGCCGGAACAAGGTGAGGGGTTTCTTCTACTAATCTCCTCTCTTTCCCCTCTCCCCGGAAAGTCACCCTGAGCCTGTCGAAGAGTGACCGCAAATGAGTACGACGAGGGGTCGCGTCCTGATTATCTTTTTAAGTCTTCCCCCTCTCCTATAGGAGAGGGGCCTCACGACAGTGAAAGCCTGTCCTGAGCGGAGCCGAAGGAGGGTGCGGTCTTCCAATCTTCCCCCTCAATTTTCAGAAGATGGGCGCCAGTTTCTCCACTGGTTCAAGTGGGTAGCAACCCATGGACCTATCATAACCTGAACCTGCTGTCCCTCCTTCCAAGGCTCCCCTTGTGCCTGTGATACGCCTTGTGTATTTTCGACCCTTGCATAAAATCCGTGGCAACTATTTTGGGATGATTCAGGTCAAAGTACAGACGATGGTACAATGCACATAAAGCTGCCTAAACTCGCCCCACTCGGCGTAATAGCCCTGATCATCCTGCTCACGGCTGGTCTGCAATACCCCTTGCAGGCCCAGACTACCGCCCGTATCTCCGGCTATCTCCGCGACGCCACCACCGGCGAGCCCCTCCAGTATGCCAATGTGGTCCTCGTGAAT
>JBHPIW010000051.1:0-10469 GCA_042568495.1 Fidelibacterota bacterium
CTCGATAATATTGATCAACTCATAAATATCCGCCAGATCGTAATCGCCGCCGGAATCCTCGATGCCCAACAAGTCCCCATAACGGGCGAAGGCGGTAGTCATTCCCACCTGCTTGGCACCCACCATGTCTTTCTCAGGCCAGTCTCCCACCATCAGGGCCTCAGTCGGAGTGATTTCCAGCAGCTTGCAGATTTCATGAAAGGGTTCCGGTGCAGGTTTGTGAACACCGGTATCCTCGAAGGTGACCACCGCATCGAACAGGTGGTGCAGATTCAGATAACACAAACGCATCCAGGCTTCACGACTGGGAGCATCCGACACAACTCCAAGCTTCAAACCCATCTTCGCCAACGTCATCAGGGTAATGTTGACGCGAGGATACAACATCAGCGAGGCTTCTTTTGCTCGACGGTACGATACAATCGCCGCTGCCAGATACTTGTAGTTCACCTTTCCCATGGACTGCTTCAGGAATTCATCGAACACCGTCTGATACTCATACCCTTTATTATCATAGATTTCGGTTATCGCCTGGAAAGCCGTTTCTTTGTCCATCGAAAATCCGGCTTCAACCATCGAATCTACCGCTGCCCGGATGGAGGCATACTTCATTTTCTTGAAATCCAGTAAGGTATTATCCAGATCAAAGATGACGGCTTTGATGGGATTTGTCATGGTGAGATTGCGTTTCTTATCGAAGAATAAAGCCCCGCTCCGGGTACCAGTGAGCGGGGCTTGAAATAATCCGTGGATGCACTCCTAGCTCCCCGGCGATTCGAGCTGCTTCAGTTCGTAGTCGGCTCCCTTGCGAATACCTGCATCTCTTCCTTTCAGTGCATTCCTGAAAGCCTCTATAGCAGCCACCCGGTTACCCAGGGCTTTCTCTGCCAGCCCTTTTTCGTACCACCCATACTGAAATGCCTTGCTAATGTCGGTGCTCCGCTTGGCCATCTGCCTGGCATTCTCATAATCCTTCATCTGGTTGTATACCTGGGCTAGCCGCCAGGCTGTCACATGATCCCGTGGTTTCAATCGTACTGCCTGCTCTAGGTACCGTTTGGCTTCAGCCCACTCCTCCCGTATGCTGTAAAGCTCTCCCAGGTATTCAGCCGCGTCCCCGTCCTTCGCGTCTATCTTCAGCGCTGCTTTGAACGTCACAATCGCTTCATCCGGACGATCACTCATGAGGATCGATCCCAAACCCACCAGGGAATTCGTTGAATTGGGATCAACACTCAGCGCCAGTCGATAGGCGGCTTCCGCCTCCGCGGTCCGTCCCTCCCGCTTGAGCAGCTTGCCCTTTTCGATATAGGCATTCACATAATCGGGCTTTATGGCCAGTACTCGATCCAGTGCTGCCATGGCGGAGGCGTAGTCATCCAGCCTTTGATAGACTCTTGCCAGCATTAAATGAGACTGATGGAATCCGGGATCAATGTCGATCGCTTCCTGATAATTCTCCAGGGCGGCTTCCCAATTCCGATCACGATAACTGTTATTCCCGTCGTTGAACTTCATCCCGACGATATAAAGCAGGGAACTGGAATACTCCTCGTTACGGGGATTGTGCTCGATGGCCTGGCGGAACGCATTGGCTGCCTGCCGTAGCATCTCCGCCTGTGTCAGCGCCTTCCCCATGCCATAATACGCGCTGGCAAAGGTCGGATACTCCTCAACGATTTTTTCATAAATCGCCACGGCGTTAAGGTATTCCCTGTCGCTATAAGCCCGAACGGCATCACTCATCGACGAACTGATGGCTGCGAGCTTCTCAGCTTCCGCTCGATACTCCTCATTGCGCGGATCATTCTCTAGAGCAGCCTCCATGGAACTCTGGGCACCCTTGAGGTCATCCAGGATCAGTGCCAATTTGCTTAACTCAAAATGAGCCGGAGCAAATGCGGCATTCTGTTCAATGATCTGCTGCAGCTGTTGCTTCGCCGTGTCGTAATCCTGGGTAGCAATATTCAACCGGGCCTGCTCCAGGATGGAATCCAGGTCTTGTGCTACTATCGTACTGGCAGGAATACAGACCAGACACAAGACTAAAATGCCAAACCGTTTTATCATACTGTCTTTCCTCGTGCTTAATTCGGGAATCGTTGAGCTCTGCCTTGTCAGGATAGCCTCAGTAAATCCTGAATTCCTTCAATTCTATAAGTATGCCCCATCTTGGATATATGGGGCATTTCGCTGTCCCCAAGAATTTGCCAATGTAGGTACTACCTGTGGGCAAATCCTCAATAAATTTCTCACCTTAATCGTGGTGCCGAAGGCGGGACTCGAACCCGCACAGGATTTCTCCCACTGCCCCCTCAAGACAGCGTGTCTACCAGTTCCACCACTTCGGCATTGATCATGGGATCACCCTCCAACTACGGATTCGGGATTGGCGAATCCCCTTCCGGTGGGAGTGGCAACTCGGACGGACTTACAGCTTCAGGAATCTCCATCTCGGTTACCGGCTGGAGCGGACCAGTTTCACGCTGCATCGCCCGCTCACGGACAATGCTGTCTTCCGTTGATTCTCGTGGCCTGCCCGCGATGGAGATCATAATCGCCAGCACCATGAAAGCCGCCGCCAAACCCGTAGTCACACGGGTCATAAGCTTATCCGCCCCTGCACCGCCAAACATGGCTGTGGAAATACCTCCCCCCAGGCTTCCCGCCAGTCCGCCACCGCGGCCGGACTGCAGTAGAATCACCACGATCAACAGGGCCGAAACAACCAGGTGTAAAAATATCAAAATTCCGTAAAACAAGTGCTCACCTAACTTTCTAGACTTGAAATTTCAGCAATTTTATAGTATTCGTCAACATCCAAACTGGCACCACCGATCAGGAATCCATCGATGCCCGGTGTATGGATGAGCTGCTCCGCATTCGCCGATTTCACGCTCCCGCCATACAACACCCTGACCTCATCGGTCTGCAGATCCGGGAATATCTTGCTCAGAATCTCCCGCACCTGCGCGTGGGCTTCACCGGCTTGTTCAGGCGTTGCCACCACTCCCGTCCCTATGGCCCATACCGGCTCATACGCGATCACGATCCGATCCACTGGGAAGGTCTCTATACCCCCTAAGCCTTGCTCCAGCTGCTGCTTTAACACCGCTTCGGTTTTACCCGCTTCCCGCTGGTCCAGTAGTTCTCCGATACAGAGGATCACCCTCAGATCCTCAGCCAGCGCGAGGGTCATCTTCTTGTTGACATCTTCATCAGTTTCATGAAAAACATGCCGGCGCTCCGAATGCCCTGTCAGAACCCATTGGCAGCCACAGGCACGGAGCATGCGGACGGAGGTTTCGCCGGTAAATGCTCCTTCCTCCGCATAATACAGGTTTTGCCCGCCCATCTCAACCGGTGCATTTATAAGCGCTTGGTGGATGTAATGCAGTCCGGTCGCGCTGGGGAATAAGATGAACTGGACCCAGGGAAGTTTAACGGATTTTGCCGCCAATTTTTCAGCGAAGTCGTAACCCTCCTGGGGCGTCTTGTACATCTTCCAGTTGGCCGCAATGATCGGTCGGGAATCACTCATGTCAATGCCTCCAGTGCCGGTAGGGTGCCCCCACTTAGCAGCTTCAGGGATGCGCCGCCGCCGGTGCTGATATGTGTAAAATACCTGGGATCAGATAGCTTCTCAATGGCCGCGGCGGAATCACCACCCCCGACCACTGAAATGGCCCCTTCTGCCGTCGCATCTGAGATCGCCGTGATGATCATCTCGGTCCCGGTCTGGAAGGTTGGATACTCGAACACCCCCATGGGACCGTTCCAGAAGATGGTACGGGCATCTGCCAGGGCCTGACCGAATTCAACACAGGTTTCAGGGCCGATATCTACCCCGATCTCATCTTCCTCCAGCTCCTCCAGCGGTATGACTCTCCAGGCGGCGTCTGCCGAAACATTATCCGCAGCTACCACATCTCTCGGTAGAAATACATCCACCTGTTTGGCGTCAGCCTGCTGAAGAATGATATCGGCTTCATGCAGCAGTGATTCATCCACGAGGGAACCCCCTACGGGTTGGTTCTTCGCCCGCAGGAATGTAAAGGCCATCCCGCCACCGATGATCAGACGGTCGGCTTTAACGATCAGTTGCTGGATCAGCTCCAGTTTGCCGGCTACCTTTGCTCCTCCAAGCACCACAATGAATGGCCGCTCGGGATTCTCGAGCCGGTCGCGTAAAAATTGGAGCTCTTTTGCCATCAGGAAACCGATGCCCTTTTCATCGAAATGGCTGGCTACTCCGACATTGCTGGCATGCGCCCGGTGGGCTGTACCAAATGCATCGTTGACGTACACCGTTCCATGCTTGGCTAGCTGCCCGGAGAAAACCTGCTCATTCGCTTCTTCCTCGGCATGGAAACGCAAATTCTCAAGGAGATGTACCTTCCCGAATTCCAACCCCTGGCTGATAGTCACTGCTTGGCTGGAGACACAATCCTGGGAAAATATAATATCCTGCTTCAACAGCGTCTGCAGCTCCTCCGCTACCGGCATCAAGGTCAACGATGGATCCACCTGCCCCTTGGGACGGCCCAGGTGCGACATGAGAATCACCGCCGCACCCTGCTGCTGGCAGTACTGAATAGTGGGCAGGGCTGCCCGGATGCGGAAATTGTCACCGACGATACCGCCATCCAACGGTACATTGAAATCCACCCGGATCAGGACCCGTTGATCTTTTAAATCCAATTGTTCGATCGTTTTCATCTTTCGCTCGAATTAGACTATCGTAAAAGTTACCCCACTTTTTGCGGAGTGGCTACCGTTAACACCGCCACTTCAGCACATCCCGCCGCCTTGAGGCTTTGGGCACAGGCAGATGCCGTGGCACCGGTGGTCAGCACATCATCGAGCAGCAGGACGTTCAGGTTGTCCGCTGATCGAACCGGACGAAAACAATCCGCTACATTCTCCTGACGTTCGGATACTGACAGGCCGGTCTGCGAACGCGTCCGGCGGTGCCGGACTATGAGTCGCTCCTCGATCAGTAAGCCGGTCTCCTGACTGATTACCTGCGCCAGTACGGCTGACTGATTGAATCCCCGCTCCCGCTGCTGCGGGCGATATAAGGGAATCGGCACCATAACATCATACCGCTCCCAAGTCACATCCCCCGACAACTGCGTAAAGGTGGCCTGGCCCAATTGCTCGCCTATCCGACGGCGGCCCTGATACTTCAGCTGATGAACCAGCGACTGCATGGCCTCATCAAACCAGAAGGCACTCCAGATGCCGTCCAGCCCTTCCCGGATAGTGCTATCTTGGGCCCATTGGCCGAGACCTGTAGGAGTCAGCTGCCCCAGGCACGCCTCACAGACAGCTTGATTTCGTTCAACGGGTGCGGTACAAAGGCAGCAAAGAGAAGGAAATAGCAGATCGAGTGGATTAGGTAATATGCCCGGTCCGACCCTCACGCTCCCTCGAATTCCACCTGGCTGGCAGCTCCGTAGAGGGCCGCCAATCCCCCCAGTTCGGAAGGCACTACTTTCAGATTCACTCGCGGCGGTTCAAAGATATTCCGGTGCAGCGCTTCCATCATGCTTTGACTGAAGTGTTCCCACGCTCCCGCCATGGCACCCCCCACTACCACCACGTGCGGATCGAGCATATTTACACCATGGCTCAAGGCCAGCCCCAGCATCCGGCCATATTCCGTCCAGGCCGCCAGCGCGGCCTTATCACCGTCCCCGGCCAGCTGATGGACTTCCTCAGGCGATTCCGCCTTGCCCTCCAAGTCTCGAAATTTTCGCATCAGACCTCGAATGGAGATCTCCTCCTCCCACGTGTGCCCCTCCTCACGCCATACCGATAAACCATACTCCGCCGCCGTGCCGGTGGCGCCGTGATACACCCGCCCATCGAAAACGATACCCCAGCCGAAACCGGTACCCAGGGTTACCCCCAGTACAATCGGATAGCCGCGGCCGGCTCCTCTTCTCGCTTCACCCAGAACATACACGTTGGCGTCATTATCCACACAGACGGGACAGCCTGCCGCTTGCTTCATCCCGTCGCGGAGGGGATAATCCCGTAGAATCCGGATATTGGGCGTATTGAGGATGATTCCTGTATTATAATCCAGCGGCCCGGGGGATCCGATTCCGATACCGGCTATATCCTCCATCCCGCCCTTCATCTTGGCTGCACCGGCCTTAACCGACTCCAACGATTGGGCAACCAACTCATCCCCTGAAACCAGCTCGCAGGATGCAATGGTCTCGCAGCGGTGAACCAGCTCAAGGCTGCGATCAAACAGGCCGATCTTTACCGATGTGCCTCCGATATCGATGCCAACGGCTAGTGCTTCCATGCGAAATCCCTAGGGTATCTGGAGTGTATCTGCTGCAGCCGGTTCGGTTTGCGGTGCGTCAGGCAGAGCTGATTCCGTTTCGGTGCTATCCTGGAGAGTCTCTACGGGCACCATGTCTCCGGGTGGCACCATGGACGGAATGCTGTCCGGCAGGGCTGATTCCGTTACGATGCTATCCGGGGTAGTCTCAACTGGTATAATGTCGCTTGGTGTGGCAGGTTCGGGCTCTACCGCTTCCTCAAGTTCAGCTGGGCGAACAGGTTCTTCATCAACTTCTATTGATACCGGGGGAGGTGGTGGACTTTCCGGCATGGCACCCTTCGGAATCTGATTCCGCCAATTCGAATTCTGTTTCCTTCCCGGGAGTGTCCCATGCTCCAGTGTGAAATCTCCGTATCCCTTTCGATCCAGGAAAACGGCCAGCTGTAAACTGTCCCCATAGGCGTACTCCCACACCTGGTACTCCCGGTGGGTATTGGTGGCTGGATAGGTGTCGATCACATCCGGCCGCCCGTAGATAAACAGGATACCGCCTTGTTCGGACAATCTGCGGTGGGGTAGCTGGTATCGATCATAGGATTTCGCCAGCTCCCAGTTCGCATATAGCTCTCTAATCGTGAACGTTGGTTCACCACCGCGCTTTTCGGAAACCTGCTTGATAGCATCCAGGATCAACTGGCGCTTCACAGAGCTATCCCCCGCTCTGTAATGACGCATATTCAGTTCGGTCAGCAGGCTTAATCCCCCGGCAAAGCTGTCCAGCCCGGTTTCCGGCAGCGATGATAGTGCATCCCCGGTGTCGGAGGATGCGGCGGTCTCGGCCGCCATGGCGAAAACTTTTGCTGTCGATACCGTATCGCCGGCGGCAATTACTCGTATTCGCAGCTCGGTATCACCTGTGAGCAGATCTGCAGGATTTAGGGCACCCCAGTGCACCAGGGTGTGGGATGGTGAAGGAGTGTATTTCGGTCCCCGGGTTACAATCAATGAATCATCCTGCCATACCTCTGTATAGATCTCCGCCGTATCCGACGGGGTGAGACCATAGATCTCGGCATAATACCAGAGTAGGCTTGCCTGCGAGTTAAATCGGAGATAGGCGTTGGGCAGGACATACAAGCCCCGTTTCAGATAATCGCCGGGACCCCCGGTACGGCGAATCAGGGACGCCAGCTGACCGCTGCTGATATCAACAAAGTGGCCTTCGAAAAAAGGCACCTCTATTGCCAGGACTTGTTCACTGCGATTACCCAATTGATCCTCGGCTACGATATGCACCTCGTAGGCGTCGGTGGGCAGTGTGAAACTCGCTTGCCTGATAATGGTACCGGAAAGACTTTCGCCTTTAGGGCGGACATCCTTGATGGTGAATTCTTTGTAATCGACGACCTGCCGCTTTTGTTTCACCACCACCACCGTCGCCAGATCTGCGGCTTGGCCCCGTCTGGTTTTCTTATAGGTGATACCCGCCCGATCAAAGGCCAGGTACACCTCCATCCGGGTATTGCCCGCTCCCGATCTGTAGAAGGCGATATCAGAGGCCATGGGTAGGTCGCCTGCCAGAATCGGTCCACTGCTCGCCAGCGCCAGCCCAACCAGGACATGGAATAGTGTGCGTTTAGTTAGAGTATTCACTTAGATCCACCGATACTATATTGGAGAGTCCTTCTTCCGCCATGGTTACCCCGTACAGGTAATCCGCGTTCTGCATCGTCATCTTGTTATGGGTGACGATGATAAATTGGGTGTCCGTGGAAAACTGATTGATCACGTTGGCAAACTTTTCAATGTTTACATCGTCCAGGGGAGCGTCCACCTCATCAAGAATACAGAAGGGACTGGGCTTGACCATATATATCGCAAACAGCAGGGCAATGGCGGTCAGAGCTTTTTCGCCGCCGGATAATGCTCTCAGCGACCGGGTCTTTTTCCCGGGCGGCTGCGCGATAATCTCTATCACGGATTCCAGGGGATCCGGGTCGCCCACCAGGCGCAGGTCACCTTCCCCGCCTTCAAAAAATAGGTGAAACGTCTGTTTGAAGTGATGTCGTATCTTGTCATAGGTTTCGCGGAACTGCCGCCGTGCTTGCTCATCGATCCGCTTGATACTCTCTGTCAGGCTTTCTTCTGCCTCCAGCAGATCGTCACGCTGCTCGGTCAGGAACTGCAGGCGCTTGGATTCCTCCTCGTATTCCTGGGCCACCGTCATGTTGATCGGACCGATGCGATCAATGGAAGCTTGCAGTCGGTCGATCTCCACCTGTAGCGACACGGTATCCGTATCTTCGTCCACTTCAGTCTCCGGGTCAATCTCTTCGTGATATACATCGCGAATCCTGGCACGGATAAGTTCTTCCTGCTTGCGGTAATCCAACAACTGCAGCTCCAATTCCTGCTGCTGAGCCATGGATGTCTCCCGGCTGTGATGACGCTGCCGAATCTGTTCTTGAAGCTGACTGGTCTGCTCCCGCTGTCCCTTGACTGCTGCTTCAGCCCTCGCCACAACTTCACCGTGATCGCTGACCTGTTTCTCCAGCTTAGAGCGTCGACTTTCGATATCGCTCAGATCTTTAGTCAACTTTTCAATAGCTTGCTGAGTTTGCGTGCTTTCCTCTTCCAATTCCAGTATTCTTTTTCCAGCAATCTCTTTGGCATCCTCGAGGGAGAGTTTGCGGCTTGCTAGATTCTCCCGTTGGCTTTCCAGTGTGAGCAACTCGACCCGTAGATCCTGCAACTCCTTCTGCCATTGGTCTCGCCGGGCACGAACCTCCTGATAAATCGACTCGGCACTGGTGATATCCTGATCGATGGTTGCTTCCTGCTCCTGAAGATGCTCAATCACCTTGTGATGTGCGGTTAGACTCTCTTCCAGTCCCCGGATGATCTCTTCAATGGCCGGTATCCGTGCTTTCGAATCCGAAAGGTCATCACTGGTGCGCTGCCACTCATAGTCCGCCTGCGTGTATTCGCTCCCGTTTTTGTCAAGGTCCGCGTGCAAAACGGTCTTCTCTTCCTCCACCGCCTTTTGATCCATTAATAGCTGGGAGCGCTGCTGCCGGAGTTCACTTAGCTCCTTTTCCAAAGTGGTGAGCTTGTGGTTCATATCCGCCAGGGTTGCCCGCATTTGCTCGATTTCATCCGTCCGTCCCACGATCAAAGATCCTGCCGAGGTTCCGAACTGCTCGCCTTGGTCATGTCCCGGGTAAGTGAAAACCTGGATATCACCGAATAGATCACCCTCGGGGGTGATTACCCGGACTCCCGGAGGAATTTCTACCCCCGGCACCCCACCTTCCTCAATCACCGTGAAGCCCGCCAGGAGCCTTCTGTATAAGGCACGGTACTCTTCGGGCACATCGATGAGGTCGATCAACGGTTTCCCGGGTGCTGATTCATTGGTACTAGCCCCGGATTCTGACACTTTGTCCAGGGGAATCACCGACAACTGGCCGAGTTTATGCTTCCGGGCATGGGAAATGATCTGATCCGCCTGGGCTTTCGTCTCAGTTACCAGGCAGGTGGCAAAGGGACCCAGGGCGATGTCAATGGCGGTGGCATGCTCCGGTTGCACCTTTATCAACTCGGCAACCGTTCCCTTGATTCCCGTAAACTGTTCTGGATTCGTCAGTATTTCCCTGGTCCCGCTGGGATATCCCTCATGGCTGGCAACCAGCTCGGTGTAGATATCCAGCCGCGATTGGAGAACCTGGCTTTCTGTCGTCAGCTGTTGAATTCGGTCTTTCCGGCCTGATTCAAGCTCATCCAGATCCCGGATTTTCCCCGTAATCCTGTCCTGCTTCTGCTCCAATGTCTTGATGTTCTTCTTCAATTCACTCCGGCCCCTCTTTCTGACGGTCCATTACGGCTAGTTGCTCACTCTTATCTGTGATTGACTGGTGCAGTTGATCCAATTCCAGCCGTTTTTCTCTGATCATCTCTTCGGTACGCTGCTGACGTGTCTCCTCCTGTTGTATCAGTGTCCGATGATGGAACTTCCGCTCCCTCGTCGCTTGATAATGTTGTTCGGTTTTCTGATACTCGCTGGTGACAGACTCTTCGTCTCGTCGATGGGCTTCAAAAGCATCCTGTTTCTTATCCAGATCCGGGACCATAGCCAATAGGTCTTGCTCCGCCCCTGCGATCTCCT
>JBHPIW010000052.1:0-9908 GCA_042568495.1 Fidelibacterota bacterium
TATACTCGAGCTTACAGGGATTACTTTTCACCCTGGCAAAGGTTCCCCTGGCTCCTGTCCATATGACTGCCGTATGCTCCTCTCCAAGGCCGGTTCGATCTGGTACCGACCCCCCCCCCGCCAGTACCGGACCCTCCAGTTCCAGCGCCAAATCCTTAACCACCTTCTGCCCATGGACCATCGTCCGCATCGCAGCCGGATCGCGCGGGAATCTGCCCTCTCTTCCAAATAAAAACCCCCGTGCCAGTACGGGGACTTTTACTGGGTTCTAATCCGGTAATCGTCAACCGATTCTATAATGAACGTTTGCTAGATCCAGGAGAATTCTTTACCGGTATCTTTTATCTTCCTTCTTGCCTGCTCTTTTTGAGTCCGGGCCTTCAGCCCCGCCCAGATCAAATTCAATTGGCTGCGATACAACTCGGCCACTGATCGCTGCTTCATGTCCTGCTGTACGATCGGTATTCCGAAGAAGACCGCCGCCAGGGTCAGCCCAATAGTGGAAATATCCGTGTCCTCCGCCAATTCACCCTGCTCGACCGCCTTGGCGATCAAACCGGGCAGGATCGAGTCCAGTCCGGCTGCGGGTACTTGTTCAATTCCCTCGAGATCGGGAAACACTGTCTTTTTTTCAACTTCTGTAATAGTGCGTAAGGGAATCCCTGCTTTCCGGCGTGCCTGGTACGCAATCATCTCCGCCATCACCTCCGGATTCTCTGCGTGCCTCCGTGCAGTGAACTCAAATATGGCCTCGATGGCACCCAGTCCACTGCCCGCCTCCAGGGCTCGCTGGGCGTGCCAACCGGCTTCGATGATCCACAGCTGTACGAAATACACCAGCAAATCCGTTTTCCCGGGGAAATAATTGAAAAAGGTCGCCTCCGATACTTCCGCCACTTCACATAGCTCACGAACAGAGATCTCCTCCAATGGCTTCTCCCTCAACCTCTCAAGTGCCGCGTTCATCAACGCCAGCTTCGTCCGGGCATATTTTCTCTGCCGCAATGGGAAATTAGGCTGTGCATTCATTATTATAGCATCCCATAATGTTTTATCGTGCCCCAATATTAACGCTGTTAATGATTAGGGTCTACACTATTTTTCATGTATCCTCCATTATTGTGACATCCAACTCCGGGCGAGGCTCCCGTCCCCAATAAAAAAAGCCCCGGGGTTGTCCCCGGGGCTTTTCCCAATATGTATATATTCGCCGTTTTCAGGCACTGCCGCTGGCTACTCCGTGGGTAGCGTCTGGGTGTAGGCCAGGATGTCCACCGTCTATTGGGCGGTGAGACCGATCTCTACGGCCGAGGTCATGCTGGAAGCGGGATGGCAATTTTGAAAAGGCCTGGCCGACGGGTGCGCTTAGTCCCGTTCCCAATCACGCAATGGCGGGGCAGTATGCGGGGCTGGGCCGTATACACTGGTTCCTCCAGCGGCGAGGTGGCGACACGAAAGTGCCGGCGTGAGATTTTCTACAACCGAGCGGATTTGGGAATGCGAATTCTCATGATTAACTCTTTACATAGTCCTTTTTATCATGCTAGTGGGGAGGAAACTCAATGAACAGAACACTGATCGTTGCGGGAATCACTGCTTTCCTGCTTGGTGCGGCAATCTCCACCGAGGCAAAATCGTTCGAAGCTGGTGTCATCATCGGCGAGCCCACCGGGCTGGTTGCCAAGTTTTGGCAGAATAAAACAACTGCTTACGATGTGGCTGTCGCTTGGTCCTTGGGTAGTGAAGCCCTGCATGTTCATGCCGATTATCTGATTCATAAATACGACCTGTTAAAATTGAACAAACGTAAACTACCCGTCTATTTCGGTTTGGGAGCGAAAATCGTCCTGCTTTCCGATCTCCACGCCGGCCTGCGGATACCTCTTGGTGTGGTTCTTCCCATCAAGGATACACGCCTCAAGGTTAGTCTGGAAGTTGTGCCAACAGTGGACTTGCTCCCGGGAACCGGTGTGGGATTCAATGGTGCCCTGGCCATTACCTACTCGTTCTGAAGCCCTGTCGGCGTAAGCAGACTTCCTCCTGAAGTAGGGAATAGGTGTAGCCCCGGACCTGCCGCAGGACCTTGCCGCTTATAGGATCTATCCCTCACTTTAAAAGTCAATAACTACGTCCCAGGTGTTTCTCCGGTGCTGGCAGCCGATGAACCGGGGACCATTTTCCCTCTATCAAGCCTGTCCGGCGGAGTCTGGCCTTAGCCGGGCGTAGACGGAAGAGAGCAACCCTTTATCGTCGTAACGTGCCGACGGTCACACGGAAGTACTTGAATAGGACTTAATCTTTACTTATCATTATTGTATGGATGGATTTTTAAAGTCATGAGCAATATAAGGATGTCCATTATGGATAAAATGAACGTACCATCAATTTTATGCCTCGCCGGATGCATCATTGCCATTGGGGCTTGTGCCAAACCCGCCGCCGAAGAAGCACCTGCTCCAGTGATTGAAGAGCCCGCTCCAGCTGTAGAAATGGTCATCGAAGAGCCCGAACCTGAACCGGTCATTGTGGAGGAGGAAGTGGTACCGGTTGAAGCGGTGCCTGAGGTGCCCGCCCGCCCGGATAGTGCCGTCTATCTATATATGATCCGGCCGGATGACTACCTCGTCAAGATAGCTCAAAACGAGCACGATAATCGTAGCGAATGGCGTCATATTTACAACCGGAATCGGGATCATATCGGCGATAATCCCAACCTGATTTATCCTTATCATGAGGTACAGTTGCAGAAACCCGGAGATGAAATCGCCGAATGGGATTATGCTTACTCCGTGCACGTTGTGGAATCCGGTGAAACACTGTGGTCGATTTCTGGGGATAAATATGGAAATCCGATCGCCTGGATCGTGATATTCCTGGATAACCAGGAGATCCTCGGATCGGACGCGGGAATACTCGAACCGGGAATGGAGCTGCAAATTCGCTCCGCGCTCTGGGTCGATCCTTAGTTAATTAAGTTTGGAGACACTTATACACCACGAGGTTGCCCAACCAGTAAAGCCGGAATACTCCAACTCCCTAAAGCTGCTGTTACTAAAATAGGCGCTATAGTTGTCCCGTCATTAACCCTGCCAAAGGCGGGGCCAATGGCGGAGAGAGGGGGCCTCACGAATGTTAAGGGGCTTGCCCAGCGCCCGCCCGGCGTAGATAACGTAGCCGGGTAGTCCGGCGTCTGCTGGACGTAGACTGGTGAGTTATCTTCCAGCCTTACGCAGTGCGGGGGGGGTCCTAATCCAGTCCTATGCTCTTCAGGATAGACTTGAACTGCGGATCGTCCCGGATGGGATCCGCCAGTACGTTGTGCTTTAAATGCACCATATTCGGTGATCTCTCCTCCACACCCCTCTCGAGCCAGCTGAACGCCTCATCATGATCACCCAGCCCCATGTGAATCACAGCCGCAAACAGGGGATCGATCCAGGTGGTCTGGTAGGTGTCCGTCATCCTGGCTAGCAGCTTCCGCGCTTTCCCCTTGAATCCCACCCGTCCGTAGCCACCGCCCAAAGTCCCCAGCACAATTTGGCTGTTTCCCAACTTGAGTGCTTTCCGCGCATTCAGGAGAGCACGGAGGAGTTGCCTCTTCTGGAAATTAACCCAGGAGAGCTCTGCATATCCGTACGCGAAGGCGGGATTAAGCTCAATGGTTTTCTTATAGGCTTCTGCTGCCTCGTCATAGCGACGGGCCATGAAATAGCTCCACCCCAGCATCAGATGGCTCGGCCCCATCAGGGGATCCAGCTCCGCCGCTCGCTGGGCCACCTCAATGCCCTCGTCAAACCTGCCCGTCACGATCAGCCACTGGTTCTCCCATAGCAGCGCGTTGATCCCGTTGGGGATCAGCCGCCGGGACTGACGGAAATGCTCCTCCAGGCTCCCCCAGTCCCACTCGAAATGCATCTTGATCGCGCCCAGCGCCGCGTGGGCATCTCCCAGGGTGGGGTCAAGCTCCAGCGCCTTCAACGCCGCCTCTTTGGCTTTCGGATGTGAATCTTGTGGTGAGTTATATCCGAACAGGCACAGCTTTGTGTAGCAGTTAGCAAGCTCGGCCCACGCCGGGGCATACCCGGGATCGATCTCCAGCACACGTCGGTGGTAGTCGATACCGATCCGCAATCCCTGCTCTTCCCAGAGATTCATTTTCTGGAGCCCCCGCAAATAGAGCTGGTACGCCTCGGGATGCACCGGCTTCGCGTCCTTGAGCCCCGCCTCCTCCTCCGGGGTCAGTGAGGCGTTCACCTCCTTGGCAATCGCCTGCGACACCTCACTGTGCAGCGCCAGAATATCCGTCAGGTCCCGGTCGTATTCTTCAGCCCACAGGTGCCGGTCCGTCTGGGCTTCGATCAGCTGGGCCGTGATCCGTACCCGTGTACCCGCTTTCAGCACCGATCCCTCCAGCACCGTCTTCACCCCCAGCTCCGCGGCGATCTGCGGCAGCGACTTCGACGAGCCCTTGTATGGCATCACCGACGTCCGCGAGATCACCTTCAGCGCGCTGATCCGGGCCAAGCTGGTGATCAATGCCTCCGTCATCCCGTCCGCGAACCACTCCTCGTCCGCATTCCCTGTCAGGTTAACCAGCGGCAGCACGGCGATTGATTGCAGCTCATCCGCCGGCGGCGTCACAAACTGATCCACATCAGGCACCGGTAGCCCCTCGCCTTTCAGGGCATACACTTTCAGCGGGTGCTTGACATTCTTCAGCCGCTTCTCGCCCAGCAAGACCGCCTCCACGTCCGGCTTGTTGCGGATATCCTCGTACACCCGCCCGGACAGGCAGATACCTCCCGGTTCCGCCAGCGGCTCGATGCGCGAGGCCACGTTCACCCCGTCACCGAAGATGTCCCCCTCCTCGAATACCACGTCCCCCACGTGAATCCCGATCCGCAGGGTCAGGTCGGGATCATCCCGCAGGCCGACCTGGATCGCCCGGGCACAGTTCACCGCGTCCACCGCACTGCTGAACGACGATAGCGTCCCATCCCCCATCTCCTTCAGCCACTCCCCGTTGTGCTTCCCGATCTGCTCCTTCTGGAACTCCCGGTTCTGTTGCAGCACCCCCAGGGCTTGACCCTCGTCTTCACCCATCAGGGCCGTGAATCCTACGATGTCGGTGAACATGATGGCGGCCAGTTTGCGCATGCTGCCTCGCGGATAAGTATCGGATTGGAATACTGACTCCGCCGAATATGATCACGAATGACACCTATTTCAAGCAGTAATACCACCGTCCCTTTACACCCTCTCCCTTAAGGTTCCCCGTGTTCAGCGCACGAATGGGCTGCAGAATTCGGTGATACGTCCGATATGGGGAAAAACAAACTGGGTACCATGAACACAAAACCTGAAACAGTTGAATCAAGCACCTTCATCGGTGGTCGGAATGGTGAGGATCAGCTTCGCGTCCACGATAGCGAAATCGGGGCCCGCCTCCGGAAAGTCAGGATTTACCTTGGTGAGTCCAAAACTGCCTTTGCTCACAGAATTGGGCTTGGCAGGGATGATTTAATCAACTCTGAGCGTGGATTTAGCGACCTCCCCGCCGAAGCACTATCCGAACTGGAACGCATGGGCATTAGCCTGACCTGGCTGCTGAATAGAAGTGGCGTGCCTCGGGCCTAGCCGCTTCGGACTCCGCTAACCAATAACTTCACGCTGGTGTAGCTGCCCTGCATAGGTTTTACCCGGGGCCGGTAATCATGGGTGCCAGAGGGGTCGGAGAATACCTCCTGGCAGCTGGATACTGATTGGCTCGCCTGAGTGTTGCTGCCAGACTACACGGCGGCGTTTTTGTCTGCTAATTTGCTTTCAATCTCATCCAGGCGATCGTTGGCCGAATGGACCATCATAATAATCCTGACAAACGGCATGCCTAGTAGCAGTAGTGCTATTGAAATCAGTAGGCTCATCCAGTTGAAATTGATGCTATTGTAAATAATGCCAACCATGCCTATAATTGCTGCTAGAATCCCACTTGGAATTCCTACGGGACAGCGCAGTTTTTTCTTCGTTTCCATTTCATCACTCCTGATTTAATCGATTGATAAGATCTTGCTTTTCCGGCACGCTTCTGAATACGATTCTGTTGTCAATCAACACCGTGGGAACCGTATGTATGCCTAGTTTCAATGTCCTGATCATGCCGAGCGGAGTACTGACAAGGGTTTTCTTGAACGTGTATTTGTCGCCGTATTGTGGCAGCAGCTCGTCAAGCATTCTCTGGAATACTCTACAATTGGGGCACGTGATTGTGTAAAACATTTCAATGCTTGTTGGCTTGCTTACGCCCATACTGTTGTCCCTTCACATTTTCGGTAAAATCGGTCTGCATTAGAACTCGTGAACTTGTATCGCCTTGTGCCCCAATAATTGATTCAATTCATTGGCTGGAACATTCATTTCGTTGATTATTCCCCGCCGTTGGCGGGGTTCAGCCCGCCGCTGTTCATCCGGGACAACCTGCTGTGATCGCATCATGGTTTCGTATATATCGTCCTGAAATCCTCGGGGTATCGCTGATATGTCCGGGGATTTGAAACGGCTTCGGATATCGTGATAGGATTCCTGAAATACACCGCGTTCCAGTCGGCGACTTCCAGGAGATACTCCAGGTTGGGCCTTAGCCGGATTTTCTTAGTCTTGCCTTCGGGTCTATCGGATGTCCTCTGGAGGTACTGGGCGGTGCCAACGGGCAAACGGTATTTGAACGCATAGTACCGCTGTGTGCCGTACAGCGAATCGGTTTGGGAGACCCCTACTAAATGCTCTTCCAACGATTCAAGCCCTACCCCGTCCAGTGTGAATTCGCCGTGAGCCGCCTCCAGCCACTGGTACAACTTATCCAGCATCTGGTAGGACTCCTCCAGCGCCTCGCCACCCTCACGTAGCCAGACAATGATATTGAAGATAGCGGTCTCCGCCCCGCTTTCAGCCAGGACGGTCTGGACTTTACCCACCAGTACCACGGTGTACGTGCCGTCCTCACCATAGCCGTTATCAATGATCTGGAATCCCGGCAGCAATACCGATTCCGCCTGGGTTTCCACGTAGTCATAGACCGTCTGGAAGTTCTCCACCGTCGTCGCCGATTCTATTTTCAGGCCCGCCCGTTCGCAAGCCTGTCGCTTGGCATCGAGAATGGCCTCCTGGCGGTCTTTCTGGGCACCATCGCGGTTGGTGTCACTGATGCCCCGCACACCGACATCGATGGTCTCCTGGGCTTGAAGATTGAATGCGGAAACGGCCAGCAGAATGAGCAGGTAGCGCATCATTCCATGGGTGGACCCGCCGCCCGGGTTTTGCTCCGCTCCATGGATTGCAGCGCCAGGTACTGATCCCCGAACCGCTCCATGTTGTCCATCTCCGTGTCGAACTGGTCGTAGTGCCGCTCCTCGTCCGCTACCAGTCTCTCGAACAGCTGCTTCGAGATGGCATCAGCTGCTGCCCCACACTCGTTGGCCCACTGGTTGTAGTCCTTGATCCCCTGCTCCTCCATACCGCAGGCCGTCCCCAGCATCTTCTTGGTGTCGGTGATCTTCTCCACCGCTGCGGTGTTGTCCAGCTCCACCTCCCCCTTCAGGAACAGGATCCGCTCCGCCAGCTGCTCGATGTGACCCATCTCCTCAATAGCCGCCCGCTTGAACAGCGTCGCCAGCAGGTCATACCCCTGGTCGTCGCAGTGAAAATGAAAATACATGTATTGGTGCACCGCCGACAGCTCGTCCCGCACCGCCTGGTTCAATAATTCGATACTCTTCTCCCGCATGGGTCCCTTCCTTTCTGCATAAAAATGATACCCGAATTTACACCCTGACACTGGTATTCCTCCAGTACCAACCGCCGCTGGACATAGTGCTCTTCCCCTCTCCTCAAGACTTGCTCTCACGCCCCACGCCAAAACGGGTGAATTGTATTTCGGGTGAAATTCGGCTAACATAGTGACTGCTGAACGGGAGTGAGGCAATCTTTGAGCAAAGTCATGGGAGGTGAGTAACAAATGGAAAAGGTCATAAGGCTTAAGGATGGTACTGAGGCTTTCATCCGCCATATGAGCAAAGAGGACTTGGATAAATCACTCGCCTTCTTCCAAGCTCTTCCTGCCGAGGATAGAAGGTATCTACGTAGGGATGTGACCAAACGTGAAGTAGTAGCAGAACGGATTGACGCAATGCAATCGGGCCGGGTGAAGCGGCTGGTGGCAATCCTTAATGATGAGATTATTGCCGAAGGCTCATTAGAACTTGAAACCCAGGAGTGGAAGCAACACATCGGGGAGATACGACTACTTGTAGCGCGATCGTTTCAGCGCCAAGGGCTTGGCAGGCTTATGGCGCGTGAGCTTTATTTCCTGGCTGTCAGTGGAAAGATTGAAGAGATCGTGGTTAAAATGATGCGGCCGCAGGTCCGAGCACATAGCATCTTTACCAGACTCGGCTTCTTGGAGGATATCGCGCTTAGTGAGTATGTGAAAGACCAGACCGGCGCAAAACAGGACTTGATCGTGATGCGTTGCGACCTCCAGGCGTTGATGAAGGAAATGGAGGATTATATGACCGATTCGGACTGGGAACGTTCGCGATAATGACACATTCCTCTGGCGTTCCAGTCGCGCTTCGGTTGACGCTTGCCGCGCCTTCCTGAAATAGGGTATCAAATTGGCATATTAATGCCTGCACTCTATTTGTGTTTGCCCCTCCCCCTTAAACAATCCCTGCCATTGCGAGTTCCATCCCGAACCTTAGGGACGATACATGGCAATCTCATCCCCCCCATCTCTCATGCCTGTCCGGTCCTCTAAAAGCCTCGTCACACTGAGCAGCGCCTGCCCTGAGCTTGGCAAAGGGTCGAAGTGCGACGAGCCGGCCTCACGAAAGCGAAAGTCTGTCCTGAAATCACCAGAGGATTTTGCTACAGAATTCGGGTTTGTGCCCGATAAAGGGAAAAAGAAAGCTGGTTACCATGAACGCAAAATATGAAACAGTTGAACCTCACGCCCTCAGTGGTGGGAACGCCGACGTAATCGGTACCCGCCTCCGCAAAGTCAGGATCTATCTTGGTGAGTCCAAAACTGAGTTTGCTCAGAGAATTGGGCTTGGCAGAGAGGATTTAATCAACTCTGAGCGTGGATTTAGCGACCTCCCCGCCGAAGCACTATCCGAACTGGAACGCATGGGCATTAGCCTGAGCTGGCTGCTGAACAATAGTGCTGTGACTCAGGCGTAGTTTCCTCTATATCCGCCGGAATCTTCCGACACCGATTCCAGTCGCTCCCCTCGCTCCTTGGCCTCCAGCCCCTGTCAACGGCCATCGGCAAATGCTTGGCGCAGCAATATATCTGTAGGAATGTATCACGATCGGGCGTAATGTACCTTTGCTCGAACTTTGAAATCTTTGTTTGCCCGATTGTCGTAGATAGATTGTTATCCTTCCTGCTTCATTCCCGCTGACCAAGACATCCAAGTCATCATGAGCATGAGCTGTCTCATGGCCGGCTTTTCCCGTGAGCGAAATCTCCGGGGTGAATATCGGCGCGGCGGCTGGAGTTAAAACACTGTCCGGGCTCAGGGATGCCCGCCGGCAACGGCCGGCCGCCCGCAGCCCACGAATGAAAAGGAAAAGATCAACATGAAGAAGATCTATGTAGGCAACCTGCCTTTCAGCGCCACCCAGACGGAACTGGAAGATCTGTTCGCAACCTATGGTACCGTGAATTCCATCAACCTGATCAACGATCGTGATACCGGCCGCTTCCGCGGCTTCGGTTTCGTCGAGATGGCCGAAGCTGATGCTGACGCCGCCATCAAAGGCCTCGACGGCAAGGATATGGGTGACCGGGCTATGAAGGTCAACGAGGCCAAGGCGCGCGAATCGCGTCCCCAGGCCAACCGCTGGTA
>JBHPIW010000053.1:0-9642 GCA_042568495.1 Fidelibacterota bacterium
TCTTTCTGCTCAAGCCTTTTCCGGGCTTCCTCAACCGATAATCCCGTCTTGGCCGTCACCAATGACGTTTTCACTTCACCATCAGCCTGCTTGAGCAGCACCATGGCATCCTCATAGGAAAGACCTGAAACTACCGAAATAATCCGGGCTCCTCGATCCCACAGCTTGACGTTAAGGGCTTTTAGATCCACCATCAGATTGCCATAGGTTTTGTTTAACTGGACCATGGCCGTTGTAGTTATCATATTCAGCACCAGTTTGGTTGCCGTACCGGCCTTCATTCTGGTTGAGCCGGTCACGACCTCTGGACCGACCACAACGGGGATGATCACGTCAGCCATACCACGGATAACCTCATCGTCAGTACACACCAGAAAACCGGTGTAGGCCCCCACCTCTTTGGCATAGGTCAAGGCTCCGTGTACAAAGGGGGTCGTCGCGCCAGTGGCAATACCCAGTACCGAATCGGCTGGAGAAAGACTTAGTTTCTTGAGTTCCTCTGCTCCTGTCTCGGGATAATCTTCCGCCCCTTCGATGGATCGCGTTAGCGCAGGAAGGCCACCTGCGATCACACCCTTGACCAGCTCCGGTGATACTGAAAAGGTTGGTGGACATTCTGAAGCATCTAGTACTCCTAAGCGTCCACTGGTCCCGGCACCGACATAAATAAGACGTCCGTCCGTCTTGAAACTATGGACGACTCGCTCAATGAATGTGGCTATTCGGGGAAGAGCTTGTCGAACGGCAACCGGCACCTTCGAATCCTCTTCATTCATCAGCTCTAAGACTTCCATAACAGATAACCGGTCCAACTCTTCCGATCGGGGATTGCGGTGCTCTGTTATCAGATGACCCCGCCTTTCGGAAAGGCCCGCTTTGTCTTCCGGTTCTTGCTCTTGCTTTTTCATTTACCGATAGCTATTATTCAATAAATTCAATGCAGTACTACTAAGGCGAGAATTTAACTGCACGACGTAAGTGGTTTACTAAATAAGTCATCCCAAACGCATGCCTGTGATAGGTACTACTAATAATGATTTACAGTTCCGCGCTTACATTTTAGACTGTTATGCTTGAATTAACCTTGGCACTAATTAGTTTGGCTCTTTCATCGTTCTTCTCGGGATCCGAGCTAGCCTATATATCCGCCAACCCACTTCAAATTGAGGTATGGTTCAGGCAAAAACGGCGAGGAGCATCTTTAGCACTTAAAATACTGGAAAATCCTGATTATTTCCTGGTAGGCGTGCTAATTGGCACAACACTATCGAATGTGATCGCAACTAGTTTTGCCACCACTTATCTGATCCGATACCACTGGCCTCCTATCCTGGCGTTGTGCGCCATTACGGCCACTATCCTTCTGTTCGGTGAAATACTCCCCAAGACAATCACTGGGGAACGGCCAAATCACTCCCTGCGAATTATTGCGCCCTTACAACGCCTGTGGCTGCTCCTACTCCTCCCGTTGGCTATTCCATTCAGAAAGATTCTCGATCAGCTGCAGTCAACCGAATCATCTGATTCCGGCCGTCAAAACGAAATCGCCCTTGAGCGGAAAGACCTGAAAATCCTGTTTGCCAATCAGCAGGATTCACATGTTCTCCTGGATAGTGAAAAGGAACTTATTACCCAGGTATTTGATCTTGGGGAGACCCCGGTTTCACGGGCGATGACATCTCGCACCGAAATCTGCGCCGTTGCAGAAAAGGACACGCTCGAACAGGTGCTTCATACCTTTATTGAATCCGGTTATTCCAAGCTGCCGGTATACCGCGAGAATCTTGACAATATCATTGGTGTGGTATACCTATATGACCTCTTTCAGAATCCTGATAGTCTTGCCTCGATAACCCATCCCGTTCTCATGGTTCCTGACTCAAATACGACCATGAATGTCCTTAAGCAACTCCAACGGGCGCATCGATCGATTACCATTGTGCTCGATGAATTCGCCGGAACTGCCGGTTTGGTTACTCCTGAAGATCTTTTTGAAGAGTTATTCGGCGAATTCGATGACGAGTTTGATACTCAAATTGCCGACGCCACTCATGGACCGGACGGCTCTATCCTGGTTGATGGACGAACTAAAATTGAAGATTTAAACAGTCGCCTTCAACTGGCTATACCGGAGGGAGAATACGAAACGATCGCAGGATATCTAACGACAACTCTGGATCGCATTCCCCATACTGGCGAGCGTATCTACCTGCCACTGGGACAAGTGGTGATCAAGAAATCTTCGCCTCGACGGATTGAACAGGTACAGATTTACGGGAAGGATATCAACGCTATCAATCAGCTGCCGGCTCGGTGACCGCGGCAGGATCACGGCCAAATCTCCAGATAATCAGTAACAGCATTCCCAGCGCCAGCAAATTGCTCACGAACGGATTCATCCCGAATCCGGCCGGGATATAACCGGTGAGCAGGGTCGCACCGGCGACCAGCAGACCATAGGGCAACTGGGTGCGTACATGGTCAATGTGGTCAGCACCGGAAGCCATGGATGACATCACTGTTGTATCTGAAATTGGAGAACAGTGATCACCGAATATGGCACCGGACAATATCGCCCCGATGCTTCCCAGAAAGATTGCCTGCTGGGAAGCTGCAGAAAGTCCCGCATTACTTGGTACGAGGTAGGCTAGTGGGATCACCAGTGGAACGAGAATTGCCATGGTTCCAAAAGAGGTGCCGGTAGAGAAACTTATCAGGGCAGAAATAATGAATGTGATGGCAGGCAACAATCGGGGATTCAGGATCTCTTCCGTGATATGAAAGATGTAGTCAGCAGTATGCAAGTCACTGGTTACCAATTGCAGTGAGCGGGCCAGTGTAAGGATTATGATCCCGACGATCATCGCGCGAAATCCTACCAGGAAAGCATCTACCGTATCACCAATTGAAAGGATTCTCCCCCCTATAGCCAGGAGTCCCGCCACCGTGGCGCCTCCGAATGATGCCCAGATAAGTACATCAAACGAATCGGCGGCACCAATGATATCCCGCAGGGTGTGATTCCCCGCGCCAAGAGCTCCCCTCCCATCAATATATAGACCTATCCCAAGAACCATTATCATGGTGAGTATCGGGATTATGGCATTGTACCACTGGCTTTTTACTCCCTCCGGGGGCATGAGATTCGCCAATTCCTGATCTAATAGAGGCTTTGCATTATCTCGCAGGACTTTACCTTCTTTCATACTCCGTCTCTCAGCATGGAACATAGGACCGAAGTCCCGGCCCGAGAGTGCGATAGCTAATACCATAACCAGGGCCATGATCGAATAAAAGCTGTATGGGATTGCTGCGAGGAACGTAATGTAGGCGTTTTCCTGGATGCCCATATCGCTGAAACTGCTGTTCAGTAGTCCAAGTTCGAAACCGATCCAGGTGGAGGCCAGGGCAATACTGGTGATAGGAGCTGCTGTGGAGTCTACAATGTACGATAGCTTCTCACGGCTAATTTTCAGCTTATCCGTGAAAGGCCGCATCGTGTTGCCAACCAAAAGTGTATTCGAATAATCATCAAAGAAGATCAGAATTCCCATGAGCCAGGTTGAAACCTGCCCTCGACGTCGCCCTTTGGCAAAACGTGCCAGAGATTGCACGATACCATGAGTGCCCCCGCTGCGCGATACGATCCCCACCATTCCACCAAGCGTCATGGTAAAAAGAACGATCCGCATATGATCGGTATCAGTGATAGCACGAAGCACGTATGTATCAATTGTCCGCAGAAACCCAAAGAAGGGATTATATCCGCCCAGCGTAAATATGGCTCCCAGCCAAATCCCACAGAAGAGAGACAGTAGAACCTGCTTGGTAATCAGTGCCAGGGTAATCGCCATCAACGGTGGCAGTATACTTACCAACCCGGGCAAGGCGAAAACACGGATCACGCCGGAGCTCTCTTCAGCAACTATTCGTAGTTCAATACTACCTAGAGTTGGAGAGGTGACATCATCAAGATATGTATAATCTCCCTCGGCTGATACTGCAGTGGTGGCTGAAAGTGTTCCATTTATCCATACTTCGACGGAATCAGCGTCTATTCCATCGAGCCTGATATCAAAAGGTACATTTCTTAGGACGAAGGGTGGCGCGTCAAGCGCTATCTCTTCGCTTTGTCCAAGCAGAGCACCACCTAGGAAACATACTATAAATAGCAGTCTTCGTATTTTCATGATAGGCGGCAATTTATTTGGCTGAAGGGCATAATACCAAGTAACTCTCCAATTTTTTCGATTATTCTAACGTTTAAGCGATTTCTCACCAGATTCATTTCATAGGTGATGATACGCCCAACTTATGTGTAGCTTTTGCATAATGTTGAAGCTGGTAGATAAATATGTTCTTACTCGATTTCTGAGCATTCTTGCCGGTACTCTGGTCGCGTTTATTATCGTCTTCATTGTGGTAGACATCGTTGAGAATCTTGACAAATTCATTGATGCGAAAATGCCTCGTCGTGCGATTATCAGCTACTATGTATATACCATCCCCTGGTTCGTTAGTATCGCCCTTCCCATGTCTACACTTATGGCGACCTTCTTTTCAATGGGATTAATGCATAAGCGGAATGAGATTACCGCCATGAAATCCTCGGGACTTAGTATCCGTCGTATCGGAATATCTCTTCTGCTCGTCGGATTCCTGATCAGTGTGATCTCCTTCTTTTTGGATGACGTCATCGTATCAGAAGGCATGCGACGCAAAGCTGAAGTGCAAAGCCAATATTTGGCCCGTGAATTCCGACGGAAGCATAAGGTTAAAAAACAAAATATATTTCTCCAGCAATCTCCCAACGAGCATATCGCTATCGATGGATTTGATTATCGCGATCAGAGGGCTAACGGTGTGTATATCCAGCGGTTCAAGGATGGACGACTGGTCGAGCGTCTGGACTTTCGACAGTTGAAATGGGACGAGGAAGTTCAGCGATGGCGAGGCACTGACTATCACCTCCGAAACTTCAGCTATGGGGTGGATACTCTGATCAGCCTTGTACAGGGACAGGACACACTGCTTGCCTTGGCTCTCAGACCGGTTGATTTAATGAAAATGTCTGTAAGACCGGAAGAAATGCGGTTCAAGGAGCTGCAGGGTTTTATTACTCAGCTCGAGCGTAACGGAATTGATCCTACACGCTGGGAAGTCAATATGCATTTCAAGGTGGCATTCTCCATGACTAGTTTCATTATGGTCCTTTTCGGCCTGCCCCTTAGCGTAGGTCGACCCCGCTCTAGTCTGGCTTTTGGTGCCGGCATGAGTATCTTCGTTATCTTCGGCTATTATGTGGCAATTAAACTTGGACAATCCTTCGGCTTTAAGGGGGTCCTGCATCCTCTGCCTTCAGTTTGGCTGCCCAATTTTATCTTCCTGAGCCTGGGATTCATATTGTTGCGCCGCCTGCGCAGCTGACCTGCCATTAATCCCGGAAGTATCCATGTAGAAGTGATGTGGGTGTCGGTGAGTTAGCGGACGAGAGTCAATCCGAGAGCAAAGCTGACTCCCTTCGTGGTATGGAGCCAGATACCGTTATGCAGGGCCACACCAAAATCGAACTGAATAGGCCCTTTGTGAATACCAAATCCCAGTCCCAATTGAGATTGTGCCCTGCCACCAAGAGATATGCCTAATCGCATGGGAAAGCTGGGGGTGCTGAGTACCTCCATGCCAGCACTCAGCCGCCAACCCTTCGTGGACCATAACTCATCACGAAAGCCTGCTACCAGGTCCATTGATATGATCCCAAATTCCTCAATTCGCTTGGAGGCACCAATCCTGAGGATCGCGGGATAGACCGTTACGAAGGGTTCTGGCGTTATGGAACCCATGTCTTCATTCGAAAGGCTATCTGATCGGACAAGCCCTGTCTCTGTTTCGACAACAGTATAACTTTCATTGATGAAAAGGCTGTCTAGAGGTTCCCCTTGCAGGTATTTGTTAGCTGTAACATCTTTCACCTGATACGTGTAAAGGAAATATTCATTCTCCCGCCAGGGCATAAGCCCTTGGACAGCCGAGCCGAAGAGATCTTTGGTGAGGGAGGGACCGAGCCAGCGTATCCGGCCAAATGCATTAATCAGCGAGATTCCTAGCCGAAAACCATTGATTTCTTCTGTAGCAAAGCCGATGTCTAGAGCAAAACCACTGCCTCCGATGGCTTGCTTGATCAGATACCGTCCACTGCCCTTAAAACCGGTTGTATCCGTTAGGAAACGGCCACCGCTGGAATCTTGATCCACACCCAGATAGAATAATCCTTGTAGGTATTTTAAAGAAAAGCCAAATGCCGCTCCCTTCATGGGTGTAGCAAAGCTGAAAGCCCATTCAGCCGCACCTTGAAATTCTTCATCCAATCCTAAATCAAGGCTGTCCCCAACAATGTTTCCTTCCATCATGATGTTGAATAGAGCCTTGGGGAATCCGACATCGCCAAACACCAAGATCTCGCTGGAGAAAGCTGTAATCCCCCTGGACCAATTAATGCCCGGAATTGGCATGTTGAGAATTGTTGTTAATCTCAATCCATTGTCAGGAAGGTCGTTGAGGAATTTTTCCTTATCCACATAATCCGTGGATAGTGTATCGATGAAGTCGGCACCGCTAAACAAGTTGTAATTCTCAACAGATAGGATGTTGTTCTCCAGCATATAAGTGAGTCCACCCAGACTCATGGAGAAATCCTTGGAAGAATAGGCCAGATTAGCCGGATTAAATCCGATGGTATGAATTCCCTCTGCCAAACTGGAAACAGCTCCTGCCATTCCCAGAGAGCGGGGATCTTGATAGGGTGACTGCGCCCATAGCAATCCGACCAAGGATAAACATCCCATAGCCCGATGCATTGATCGCTTGGAGAACCTTGTCATTGTTCAAATCTTGATCGTGAATTTTGCGGCTTAAACTCCTCTGGCCATTTCTCTGGCCGGCTGGCTACACTTGCAGGCCCTATCGAGTCGATTACTGTCACCTGGAATGAGGCCTGTGCCGGATCGGTGTCATCCTCAGGATCATCATCTGCCGACACCGTGATATTGGCAGTACCTAGTCCGATGCCCTTCACCAGGACCAGTTTTTGGACACCGTCGCCGGTCCTTATCGTACGAAGGGTGGTGGTAGAAATTCCTGAATGACTGCTGGTGGAAGAGATTTCCAGATCGCCTATCTCGCTGCCCGTAGGTGGTACGAAGACAGAATCCAAGTCGACGCTTACGGTGGAATCCAG
The DNA here is from genome assembly GCA_042568495.1 of Fidelibacterota bacterium. Taxonomy (GTDB): domain Bacteria; phylum Fidelibacterota; class Marinisomatia; order SCGC-AAA003-L08; family TS1B11. The sequence goes on from JBHPIW010000053.1 coordinate 7,238, forward strand.
TTGAACGGTGACGTCCTCAACTGCAAGGACACCGATTTCTGAGGTATCCGCTTCAACACTCGCCTGAAAAATATCACTGGCGAGATTAAAGGTAATAAAGGCGGCAAAGTGGATTGAATTAGTGGCCTGGATCGTTCTGACTCCGGGAGCGCCATAAAGTGTAATGAATGTCTTCAGGTACATCGGCTCGGCCGAGGCGATCCACCCGACACGCTCTGCATCTAAGGCGAGTACCTGGCTGGTATCCCCACCCCTGGTAACCCATCCCCGCTCGTTCAGAACCCTCGGGCTGGGAAGTTCCATATCAAAAAGATGCCCGATCCAGAAAGTATCACCCGTCGTCGTGTAGAACTCAACCCGCTTGGCTTTCGTCTCCTGCGGATCAAGGTTCCCGGTTGTTTTTTGGGATTCCGGGTAAAAAACGATATGATCCACATTATAGATCGAATCCACCGCCAGCACTTCCTGAATCGTTGTATATACAGTAGGATCCCCGGTCCGGGCCGCCGTGGGTATTCCCGCCGCTAAGTCATCAAGGTAATCGAGTGCTGGGGTGAATAGGTTCGAATCCGAGGCGAGTAGCGAGATCTTGCCGCCAATGGGGAAATTGGTCTTCGCAGATGACGTGAGGCTGGCTGACAGCAGTGCCGTTTGAATCTGCTCCCGGGCTTCTGCCTCCATCGGTCTCCAGGGGATCGGCGCGGCTGGCAGGAAAGAAATGTCCAGAGGCATAATGAATGCAAAGGGCGCGATCAGTTCGAATGAACCCCAGATTCCTTTTCCCGCTTCAACGACTCCCTGGCCTTGTACTTCCGCCGCACCCGATACCTCGATGATGTCTGGGGGCAGATTCAGTACATCCACGATCGTCTCTCCATCCCCGACAGCGGTAGCTGTGCTGTCCCAAGCCGAGCTTGCGTCTGTTCCGCCCTCAGTCAACCAGTAGGTTCTTACAGAATTCTCATCCATTACTATTAGGGTATAGGCCGTATCTCCATTGCTGGCCGGTGCGCCAGGCCGGCTGGGGTAATTGAGCGACGGATTGATAGGTATCCGGGCCGTATCGCCCTCAAACGTGATACCGGTCAGGTTCAGGTCCAACGCTACGGGCAGATCGATCTGGTTGCGGAGCAGCAGGCTGAGACTCAATCGCCCGAACTGGAACCCGGTGAAACCTGTAGGTATGTCCTCAATGGTGGTATTCACCGCATCAAAGGAGATCTCGAAAATCCCGGTGATGCTTTCAAAGTGCAGCTCACCCGCTGTACCGCCGGGATCATCCAGATCCAGCCCGATCCCCAAGCTGACACTGAAAGCCCCCAAGGGAGATCCATCCAAAGGGAGCACAACATCTTTCTCCAGTATATCCACCTCAAGATCGTATTCAAATTCAGATATGGGACCGTCACCATCCGGATTGTAGAACGTATAGCCTGCAATCGATTTATCCTCTGAAACCAGTGGTTCTCCATCTCTCAGGGTATAGGGTCCTAGTATCAATGGGTTGTTTCCGCTGGTGCCAAGAGAGTCGAAATTGGGGAACGTCAGCTGGAACTGTAGATCGAAAGGTAAAGTGGTACCCAGATTGCCAAGCGATATCTGGTTGATCGGTGCGATAACTCCTTCTCTTAGTTGACCTTCCGTGATTTGGATTTCACCGGGAAGCGACACTGGATCAGGCGGCTCGTCAATTAATGAGGATTGTGCCGTTGTGATTGCTAGGCTATCCAGACCGCCTACCGCTAATGAGATCGTGATCTCAATCATGGGATCTGCACCGGCGGGTATGAGCAAATCTCCTGTGGTTGTGGGTAGTTTCATACTCAATGCCAACGCCAGGTCACTGCCCAGGGAATCCGACTGCAAATTACTGACCCGATAAAAGTCGCCGTCAGGGGGCAGTGTGGTGGTATCATGTATAATCTGGAAGTACGACCCGGAAACAGCAGAAATCAGGATCGAGTCCACATTGGTAGGAAAATCCGGTGTCTCCACCCGGGTAGCAAACTCACTTGTGGCGGTATCTGATAATTGTACATAACGGATAGCTTGAATGAAAGCATTGCCCTGAAGAACTGACGCCGTATTGAACACTTCAAATTCTTCTTCACTATTGAGCGCTCGACCGGCGATGTTATTATTCCAGATTAATTCAGGGATAGGAACCGGAGTGCCACTTGGTAAATCTAGACTCCCAAAATTGTTAGGATCGAAGCTCCGCAGCAGAGAATCCAGCTTGAGAATTATTCGGACTTCTTCACTGACTTCAACGAAAAAATCGTCCGCGTTTATGCCCTCATCTAAAGCCTCGTTGATATTGATCCGGGCAGTCGCTGATGGCAGTGACACCTCTAGGTAGCTGGAATCAATTTTAGTCGTATCCAGCGTTCCTGAGAATTCGATTT
>JBHPIW010000054.1:0-9359 GCA_042568495.1 Fidelibacterota bacterium
ACTGCGCGATGCGGGCGTCTTGAAGAGCCTGAATTGAAATATTTACTCGAATTATATAGCGCAATCGTTTGTACCTTTCTATAGTACCATGTTTACCAATATGATGTCAAGGCTATTGTTATCGCAGCCAAGTTCCATAAGATTCAAGATGATAAGAATATCATATTCTCTTTCGATATTGTATCAGAAAGTGGTGCGGAATCTACTGGTAAGCCGACACAAGTTGACATGTACACCATAGATTTATGATAATGAAGCTCGTATTTTAGAGCTGGTCTTTATCTCTCATTATCCTAGTACTGTTTATCTTAACGATATATGGCTGGGGATGATCGGAAGAACAAACGGGAATCATAGGCAAGGGCGACGGATGAGGATAATCATTGACTGAATTGTTTGAATCTCAATCATCCCAAAAAATAGAAGCCTCGGATTAATAATCGAGGCTTCTATTTCTATTTCAGCAACAGTTTCTATTAATTGAAGTTCTTCGCAAACTCCAGATCGTATTCAACTTCCTCCAAGTAGAATTTCCAGTGATATTCTTTGAAATCGGGCCATGGCTGACCATCACGCGGTTCGTCATGTCCCATACTTACATATGGCATTGGTTTATAACGATCATCGGTTAAACGAATGACATTTTTCCAGTGCACAACGCAATACTCCAAAGTTTGGACTGCAGTTTGTTTATCCTCTGGATTACCGAAACGTTCGTAGGCGTCCAAGGCGACCCCCGCATATAGTTTCTGAGCTAAATAGAATCCGAGGTGACACCAGGTTTCGACGTCGTCAAGTTCCGATTCAAGTGTGTTGCTGACCTCATCAGTTCTTAATTCAGATACTATTGCCAGTGCCTGCTCCGACTCTTTGTATAATTTGTTTGCCAATTCAATTGGAGTAATATATTCCTCATCTATATGAACACCATCTTCCATCATCTGGCCATAATCGCCAATGCTCAGATACCTGGCGTCCAGTGTTTTATGTTTCATTAGTTCTTCGAGAGAGATGAAGGGTGATCTATGATCGTCAAAATCTTTGGTCCAAGGTGCTAAAAAGCCCTCGCTATAAAGGGTGAAATCCCAACTGGCTCTGTAGAAAGTGGCCAGCGCCAAAGGCATTCTTGATGCCAAGGTATATGCTTTTAATAATTTATTGCCATCGATACCTGGGTATCGTATCTCAAAGGCTTTCGCGAATGTTTCATCACTTTCTGCGGGATAATAGGTGAGCCTGCCCCACAATTTGTAGAATAGCCACTGCTTCTCGAAGGCATAGTTCCATGTTTTATGTGGATGATCGGCATGAGAGTAATCTTTTGCAGGAATATATCCTTCTGAACCGACGAAGTAACCATCAACATACTCCTTGTTATTCAAGGCTATATGCTCCCTGATAAACTCCGGTTCTCCCCAACGAAGTACAAAGAAATCTTCATTCCTGATTTGCCATGCAATGAAATAATTCTCGGGCAGTGGTTCCCAAAAGTCACTCATGATTGCACCGGCATCGTTGGAATGTGTAATTGAGAGAACAGGAGTAGAATAGCCATGTGACCAGTTGAACTTTACCTCAACAATGGTTTTATCCGGGAGATCAGCGTAGTCAATAACTTCTCTCATCTCCTTGGGATCACCTGCCAGGACTGAACGATGGATAAATTTGACAGTTCGATTGGCGTTTTTCATGCCCTCCACGAACGTATCCTGAATCCAGTCCTCACGCTCCTGGGATGTCATTTTGGGCTCTCCCCAGTTGCCCATCCAATCAGAAAGTGTCACACCGACCCCGGTTAAATCCCCGTATTCATTGATCAGCTGCGTAACACACTCTCGGGTGTACTTCTTAACAAGGTCTGAGCGGTCAAAATGTACAGTAGCTCCATAAGCCTCAGCGAATTCTGGAGAAACAACAATATTCCAATTAAGCATAAAGGTTTCGATACCACGCTCTTTGGCCATTCCAAAAATGCCCTTCCAGAAGCTCTTCCATTCCAGCAACTCCTGGTCACTGTATGGTGTGGCTTTGGGATAGTTATCAGCGCGAAACATATAGGGGAAGATATGTGTGCTCCAGAGTGTGAGCGCGTTGAACCGGTTCTCCACCATCATATCGAGGAATGCTTCCCAATACTTCAGGTCACGTACTGTTTCCAAGTGTACATCGTTTGCAAAACCTTTCCGGTAAGGTGCCCACGGTAGATTGAATTTGATTGCACGAAAGCTCAGGGCGGGGCTCTCTTCACATTCCTTAATTTTGTCAAACTTGCCTTCTGGACCCAATTGTTCGATCAAATCCATCACTCCGTATAGTGCGCCATTTTCGCCGCCCCCAATGACAAAGATTGAATCAGCTTTTAGGGCTATACGAAATCCTTCAGGATTGCGCTTTTCCATGGCAGTATGAGGCTTAGTGCCTGGAAGGTGTTGAGATTGGGATTCCTCTGTTAGAATAATAACAATATATCCAGATGATTTCCGTCTTGTATTTATTTTTACCCTTTTCCCAGCTGATGTCAGCTGGGTTATCAATCGACCGACTCCGTATGAGAGCACTGGTGAAGTAGAATCATAGACTATGTTTACTTGCTCAGTTTTTGGATATGCAGTAGAGAAGGCGATTATCAGTACCCATACTAACCTGCAAGGCAGTTTCATATTGAACTCCGGCCACGCATTAGATATTTGGCATTAGTGATTGCTGTTTTATAGTGTAAAGTTGACAGTTATCCTGCATCTGTACCAGGATTATTGTTGAGATATGGCAAGAGGGTTGACAACTGGATTTTTAGCCTTTTCCTTAAATATCACTACTACTACCCAGTCGATTCCATATATGCATAAGTAGAGTATCGAGTGTAATTTCATAATACATGTACTTTACAGGGCAAGCGAAGCCACTTGGGAAGGTTACGGTACTTGGCCAGCTCGCATGAGTGGAAAATGTTCCAGAATTTGAGATATACATGGCTATTTCTAACCACTGGAGCCGGTACGAGGCGGGGGCTAAATTGAGCGCACGCATATTCACCGGCGTGAATTAAAAACGCAATTAGTGCTATAACAATTAATCATGAATCTCGATGATACGTTTTATTTAATCAAAGAGGTGATCTATGAGATATTCTTCAATCCTTCTTTTGGTACTGTATATTTCTGTAATTGGATATGGTAAAACTGCACCGGAACAAAACAGGTATCTATTACTGGATAGCCGTATAATTGCAAAAGCCAATAATGCCAAGTTAGTAGTAGGCAGGGCAGATAAATATGACGGGAATCCGCTCTTTGTTGAGGACAAACCCTGGGAAAAACGCATCGATAATATGTACGGCAATGTTGTTTTCGATGAGGAAGAGAATATATATAAACTCTGGTACAGTCCATTCATAATAGATAACTCTGCCAGGAATATGTCCCTTGAAAAGCGAAAAGCAATTCCCTATGATCCACCCGATGAGCGCGAAATGGCGGTTTGTTATGCAATATCCTCCGATGGGATCTACTGGGAAAAACCAGAAATGGGATTGGTTGAATATGAGGGTAGTAAAGCAAATAATATACTTCTACGTGGCGAAGGTGTAATGGGGGATCATTGGGGTGGCCCTCATGGCGCCGGTATATTCATTGATACCCATGATTCTGATCCAAGCAGACGATACAAGGCCATACTGAAAGCAGATATAATTTCCGTGTCATTTTCCTCCGATGGAATATCATGGAGCGCGCCTGTACCATGTCCGGAGGCAGATGTTGCCGGGGATACACACAATAACGCGTTCTGGGCTCCAACCCTGGGAAAATATGTTGCTATCACAAGAACTTGGGGGAGTAATGAGGAAGGCCATGGTTACAGACAGGTGGGGCGAACGGAGAGCGATGACTTTTTATCTTGGAGTGAAGCGAAGGTTGTGCTGGAGGGCACTAGTCGTAGATATCAAACCTATGCGATGCCAACATTTTACTATGCCGGGGTTTATCTGGGACTGTTGGCAATTCATGATCAGAAACGTGATCGTGTCTGGACCGAATTAGCCTGGAGTCCGGATACTAAAGACTGGCAGCGTATCTCTGAAGGTCAACCGTTAATCGGTTGTTCAGATGGACCACTTGCCTATGATTATGGTTGCGTATATGCGTGTGCTACACCTGTCTTTTTGAAAGACGAAATACGGCTATACTATGGTGGTAGCGACTGGCTTCATTTTGGATGGCGTCTCGGATCTTTCGCCCTTGCAACACTGCGGCCTGACGGGTTCGCCGGTTTTGAGCAGGAATCAGCAGAGCAAAAAGCGGTAATTCTTACTGAATCCATCCCGTATGACCAGCATCCCATCAGGATAACTGCAGATGTCTATAAAGGGGGCTCGGTAAGAGTACTGGCCTTGGATGCAAATGGTAGTACTATTGCAAAATCACGTAAAATTAAAAAATCTATGACAGATTACCAACTCGAGTTCAGGAAGAAGATTAGTAGCGAAAGCATCCAGCTGCAATTCGAATTCAGCAAGGCCAAAATATACTCATTTGGCTTTGCAGATTAAGATACCAGGCATGCATAACAAGTATACTGCTGGACTGGATCGATGAGGTTTATGCGATTGTGATAAATAGGATAAGAGGGTTGGTTGCCGCACCCCTAACTGGCTTTAATCCGGATGGCACGGTTAATCTCGCCATAATCCCACGCTATGCCGAAATGCTGAAAGCAAATGGCATGACTGGTGTCTTTATCAATGGCACCACCGGCGAAGGCATGTCACTGACAAACGAGGAAAGACGTGTGGTTGCCAAAAGGTGGGTGGAGGCAGCAAATGGGCTGCGTGTAATAATTCATGTAGGGCATGCGTGTCAGGCGGATAGCCAGGAGTTAGCTGTCCATGCACTTAAGATAGGCGCAGATGGTATGGCCGAGATTGGTCCAATTTTTTTTCGGCCACAAACAATCGAAGCACTTGTAGAGTATACCGCTGTCACAGCCGCATCAGCACCAGAATTGCCCTATTATTACTACCACATGCCATCAATGAACCAAGTTCTTTTCCCCATCCATGAGTATCTGAACCTTGCCGGGGAGGTAATACCCAATTTAGCTGGCATAAAATTCACTCATGACGATATAACCGATTTCGATCAGTGCATTAAGCATGCTGATGGGAAATTTGATATGCTTTTTGGCCGCGATGAGTTCCTTTTGGATGGACTTAAGGCTGGTGCGATCGGTGCGGTTGGCAGCACGTACAATATTATGTCCCGGCTATACCTCGAACTGATCAAAGCCTTCCAAAACAATGACCTAAAGCGGGCTGAAGAATTGCAGAAAATTTCAGCGGATATTTGCAAATGCTTGCACAATTCAGGCGGATTTGGCTCGGGACTCAAATACATCATGAGAATAATTGGGATTGAATTGGGATATATGCGGAGGCCACAAACAAACCTAAGTAAACATGAAGGCGAGGAATTAGGGGCATCTCTTGAAGCATTGGGATTATTCAAGTATCTCAATCAATAGGCAAGCATGAGAAAATATCTACTACTGATTATCAGCACTGCACTTTTTTGTTCATATCTATGGTCGAATGATGCTCTAGCGTGGGAAGAGCTGCCCGCATTACCTCCGCTTTTTAAGGAGTCCACACAACCGGGGCTTGCTGGAGCATTTGCGGGTGTTCATAACGATGCGCTAATCCTAGCTGCAGGTGCGAACTTTCCTGATGGACTCCCGTGGAAAAAGCTGAAAAATGGATCTTTGCCTGCGAAGGTGTTTCACAGGGACGTGTACGTATTAGAAAAGAATAAGACCTGGGTCATCTATCGCGATATACTGCCCTCTGCGTACAGTTATGGTGTTTCAATACCGACTCCCGAGGGGTTGTATTGTATAGGTGGTGAATATTCGGATTCTGGTGGTATTCCCCCAAATACACACCTTGCTGATAATTCATATCTAATTGAACATATTGGTGATGGAAAAATCGCAATAGAGGATTCTGTTTTACCTCCACTTCCAGAGCCCCTTTATGCAATGGCTGGAGTAATGATCGGAGACCATATCTATTTGATTGGTGGCAACAATGGCGTGGCAGAGAGGAAGAATTTTTGGCGGCTGAACATCAAAGAAAATCAGAAGTGGGAAATACTGGAACCATGGCCAGGACATCCACGATCACATTTGATTGCCGCTGCCCAAAGTGATGGAAGAGAGAATTGTCTCTATATATTCAGTGGTCGATATAATCACCCCACCGAAGGGTGGCTGTTGCTGGATGATGGCTACAAATATACTCCGAGTAAGGAAAGTTGGAGTGTAATTGCCAATGTTGGCACTAACCTTTCAGATACGAATGCAGTTTGCGTTATGGCTGCTCCCGGGATAGCAATTGGGGCAAATCATATCCTGGTTTTCGGCGGTGCAAACGGAGAATTATTCCGCCAGGTAGAGCAGGATATGCCAAGACAGATCAAGTCACTTCAAATTGCAGGCAAGATTGATGAGGCCAACCATCTCACTGAGCAGATGTGGGCCATTTATACCGATCACCCAGGATTCAGCCGCGATATACTGGTTTACCACACAATCACGGATACCTGGAATAAGATCGATGAATTCCCAGTATCAGAAATCGAGGGGCGAACCGTTGGCTCACATGTAACCACAACAGCTGTCAGCTGGGATAATAATATCATAATTCCGGGTGGAGAAGTCCGTCCAGGAGTCAGAACCACCAGAAACTGGCATGTAAAGCCAACTGTGAGGGGTCGATTCGGCTTCACCAATATTACGGTACTAAGCGTCTATCTATCGTTGCTCGTATTCATGGGCGTATATTTATCCAGGCGAGAAAAGAGCACTGAAGATTTCTTCAAGGCCAGTGGACGCGTGCCCTGGTGGGCAGCGGGATTGAGCATCTTTGGCACCCAGTTAAGTGCTATCACGTTTATGGCAATTCCAGCCAAGAGCTTCGCAACTGACTGGACCTGGTTGACCATGAACATGACAATAATAGCTGTGGCTCCCTTTATTGTATTCCTCTTTTTACCATTTTATCGCAGGCTGAATGTAACCACTGCTTATGAATACATTGAAAAGCGGTTCAATGTCGTGGTTCGTGTTGCGGCCAGTGCAATGTTTATACTCTTCCAATTTGCGCGAATCGGAATTGTTCTTTACTTACCATCTATCGCTCTTTCGATTGTAACTGGTATTGATATTTGGCTATGTATCGTGATTATGGCGTCATTATCCATCCTCTACACCGTTCTCGGTGGAATTGAAGCCGTTATATGGACAGACGTACTCCAAGTATTCGTTCTCCTCAGTGGTGCTCTTGTTGCTCTACTGATAATTCCAGGTAGTGTTCACGGCGGATTCGCAGGAATGATTGAAATAGCATCTGATGCAGATAAACTGCGTCTGCTAGATTTTCATTTAAGCCTTCAGAGTCCGACTTTTTGGGTCCTCGTGCTTGGTGGCATCGGTTCCAATCTCATATCATATGGTAGTGACCAGACTGTTATTCAGCGTTACCTGACAACGAAGGATGAAACTGACGCAGCGCGCGGTATTTGGTTGAATGGCTTCCTGACGATACCTGCGAGTCTCATTTTCTTTGGATTGGGCACGGCACTATTTACCTTTTTCAAATCGAATCCTGGAGCACTTGATATATCCATGGAGAATGTGGACTCCATATTCCCATGGTTCATTGTTACCCAGCTCCCTGCAGGTGTCGCTGGATTACTGATCGCAGGTATTTTTGCCGCCGCAATGTCGAGTCTGGACAGCAGCATGAACAGCGTGGCTGCTGCATTTACGACAGATATGTACAGAAGATTCAACAGAACCACCGATGAGAGGCGTTCTTTGGTAGTTGCCAGAAGTGTCACAGTAATAATTGGCTTATGCGGCATGCTTTTTTCTCTGGTGATGGCAACATGGGACATTCAATCGCTCTGGTCGGAGTTTATGAAGTATATAGGGTTATTTGGTGGTGGTCTGGGGGGATTATTTATTCTGGCAATATTTACACAAAGAGCCAACAGCCGTGGTGCCTTGACTGGACTGGTGGGTAGTGCAGTCGTTCAATATGTCCTGGTGACGAATGAAATGATTAGCGGTGTACTTTTCGCTGCAACCGGGATGATTGCTTCAGTCGTAATAGGATACGCTGCCAGTCTATTTTTTCAGCGGGAAGAGAAAAATCTGCGCGGGCTTACCTTGCATTCGCTGAATGAATCCGAAGCCCCACCATATATAACTGGAGATAAATAAATGATATCGAAGTACTCTAAAGCAATTAAAATAGCCAACCTCATTCTTCCAACACTCTTGTTGATTCAATGTGCATCAATAGAGCATGATATAATCTGGTTAAGCGGGGAGGACGGCTACGATACTTACCGTATCCCTGCCATAACTGTAACCACTGCAGGGACGCTGCTCACATTTTGTGAAGGACGAAGATCGAATTCGGATGATTCTGGAGACATTGACTTACTGATGAAAAGGTCGATAGATGGCGGGGGAACATGGTCTGAGCAGCAGGTGATCTGGGACGGTGGACTAAATACATGCGGCAATCCTGCTCCCGTTGTCGATTGGGAGACAGGGACTATCTGGCTTCTTTCGACATGGAATCATGGGGAAGATGAAGAGTGGGAAATAAGAGAACGGAAGGGTAATGATACCAGGCGAGTTTATGTATTCTCATCGACGGACGATGGGCTGACATGGTCGGAGCCAAGGGAAATAACTGCGACAACAAAAGAGCCGTCCTGGACATGGTATGCCACCGGTCCGGGGAGTGGAATTCAGCTGGAACGGGGCCAGTATCAGGGGCGACTAGTAGTAGCTTGTGATCATATACGGGAAGTAACCTTTCATTACTATTCTCATGTCATTTACAGCGACGATCATGGTAAAACGTGGAATTTGGGCGGCATTTCTCCTGACCGCACAGTCAACGAGAGTGAGGTTGTGGAATTAACTGACGGACGTTTGCTGCTAAATATGCGTAATTATAATGAGGCATTGAAAGCCAGGCAGGTCGCCTTTAGTAAGGATGGTGGGGCAACCTGGACTGATCAGGCTTTCGATTCCACGCTTATTGCACCTACCTGTCAAGCCAGCATTCAGCGGTATTCATGGCCAGACGAGCAAAATGATAATGTAATCCTGTTTTCAAATCCAGCCAGCACGGATTCGCGCATAAAAATGACGGTGCGTGCAAGTACGGATGATTGTAAAACGTGGCCTTTGAAACTAGAGTTACACGCAGGACCAAGCGCATACTCTGATATTGTTGTGTATGGAGATGGAGTAATTGGTTGCTTATATGAACGGGGAGATGAGCA
>JBHPIW010000055.1:0-9321 GCA_042568495.1 Fidelibacterota bacterium
TGTCCCTGCTGGGAAAACTGCCGCGCATCCAGGGGACCGAAGTGGGGAAATTCCTTGATATCGGCACCGGCGATAAAGGCCTTCTCCCCCGCCCCGGTCAGGATAACGGCACGAACGTCGTCCGTATCAACCTCGTCAAGGGCTTGCGATAATTCTTCCAATACCTGGGGGGAAAGGGCATTCAACGCCTCTGGTCTATCGATGGTAATATATGCCACGGGGGCAACAGCTTCGACCTTGATGAAATCCATGAAAACGATCCTTTATTAGGGATGAACTACTTCCAGAAGGTCCGGCTGAAGAGCACCATTACGGTGAATATCTCCAGACGTCCCAGTAGCATGGCAAAGCTGAGCAGCCATTTTGCGCCATCTGCAAGGTGGGCGTAATTATCATAAGGCCCAACTGATCCGAATGCGGGACCGATATTCCCCAGCGCCGAGGCCGACGCCCCCATTGCTGAAATCATATCCAGGTTGAATAGACCGAGGGCCAATGAGATTACCATGAAAATGCCCAGATAAAATAGGACAAATCCGAGGGTATTACGAATGACATCATCGGGAATTACCACCGATCCCACCTTTACGGGAATGATGGCGTGCGGATGGATAACCTTGCGTACTTCAGCCACGATATACTTTAGAACTACCATGATCCGTACAACCTTGATCCCACCTCCCGTAGATCCGGCCATCCCACCGATAAAAAATAGCGCGAATACCAGCAATTGCCCCAGGTAGGACCAGATTTCATAATCCACCGTGCCGTATCCCGTGGTGGTGGTAATGGATGTGGCTATAAACAGCGCATGGCGGAAACTGTATTCGCTCCAGCCGTATTGGACAATGCTGTTATTAAGGAACAGAAACAGTGTGAATACCCCGATTACCGCCAGGAAGAATCCCAGCTCATGGTTGCCTTTATAATGATTCTCCCGGTTCAGGATCAGCTTGCCATGCAGCGCAAAGTTCACGCCGGCCATCAGCATAAAGAAAATGACTACATACTGGATATAGGCCGTTTGGCTGTTAAAGCTGTCATTGTAAATGGAGAAACCTCCGGTTGCCATCGTGGTGCACGTATGGGTGATGCTGCTGAACCACGACTGCCCTCCTACCTTCAGTAAGAAGGTCTCTGCGGTACTGAGTACCAGATATGTCAGCCATAGGGTCTTGGCTGTTTGACGAATACGCGGCTGGATACGGTCTACGGTGGGGCCGGGAACCTCAGCCTTTACTAATGAGGTGCCACCCATACCCATAAAAGGCAGGATAGCCACCGAGAACATGATGATTCCCATGCCCCCAATCCATTGGATAAACGCCCGCCAGAACAGAATCCCACGGGGCATGCTTTCGATTCCTAGTGGCAGATGCGGGTGTCGGATCGGATCCCCCAGAATGGTCGCCCCGGTTGTGGTCAGTCCGGACATGGATTCGAAAAACGCGTCGGCAAAAGAAGGGATACTGCCTGATAGTAGAAAGGGCAGGGTGGCAAACAATGCCATGGTTGCCCAACCGAGGGTTACAATCGCAAAACCGTCCCTACTGGTGAGATGATGAGTACCCCGTGTCAGCAGGTAGCCCGGCAGCCCGATACCCAGGCAAATGGCCATGGAAAGCAGCAGTGCTGTCAGATCCCCATCACCGTAGTACCATGCCCAGGCTACGCTGAATAGCATGGAAATCCCCAGGAAAATGGTTAGAAAGCAAAGGGTATTGAAAACTGCTTTTCGGTTCACGAGTCTATCAGGAAAATAGTTTCTGTATTTTTTCCGCTTCAACGTCCTGCATAAAGAGTAATACCCGGTCCCCGGCCAGTATCTGGCTCTCTCCCGATGGAATTATGACCGTTGAATTCCGAATAATGGCGCCCAGCAGCGCGCCGGCCGGAAAACTGATCTCCTTTACCGGTTTCTTGGTGACCTTGCTGCCCTCCATGGCCGAGATCTCTATGGCTTCCATTTCCAGGTCTTCAAAGGAGCTTACCGCCCGTTCATGACTGGACTTGACTACCCGGAGGATCGCCTCCACCGTTGCCATATTCTTACTGATGGCGGCATCAATCCCGATGCGGCGCGCAATCGGTAAATAGCTGGTAGTTGAGAGATGAACGATGACGTGCTTGGCACCCAATTGTTTCGCCAGCAAGCCCGTAATCAGATTGGTTTTTTCGTCCTCCGTCACGGCAATGAAACTGTCCATCTCATGGATATTTTCTGATATGAGAAAATCAATATCCGTACCGTCGCCATGCAGGACCATGGTGTTCATCAGTAAAGGAGCAATTTCCCAGGCTGCCGCTTTTTTGGCTTCCACCAACTTCACATCCAGCTCATCCTGAAACCTGCTCGCCAGTCGTTTTCCCACATTACCCGCACCGAGAATCATGAGCGTCTTCACCTCTCGGTGTGGTTTGCCAAGCATAGTGACAATCGCAGGAATATCCGCCTCCTCACCTATTACATAGACAACATCGTCGGCCACGTAGATTGCGTCACCCCTGGGAATAAAGTTCTCCCCGGCCCGGTTCAGGGCAATGACCTTGTGTGGAATATCACCGTTTGCCTGGGATACTTCCTCGAGAGTACGATCAAGGAGTGGCGATGATGGATCAAGTCGCACGCCAATCAGCTGGACCTTCCCGCCTTCGAATTCCTTCACCTCCAGTGCCGAACTCTGGTGCAGCAGTCGCTCCACTTCACCTACTATCGCCAATTCCGGGTGGATAACTTCATCAATTCCGAATCGAGAGGGTTCCAGAACCGCTTTCTTGGACGTGTATTCCGTATTTCTCAGACGGGCAATGACCTTCTTTACACCCAATTCCCGTGCCAATTGCGAGGCGATCAGGTTCACCTCATCAATCCGCGTCAGCGCTAGAAAGATATCCGCTGAACCTACTTGCGCCTGCCGGAGTATAGCGGGGGAAGCACCATTGCCTTCCACGGTGCTGACATCCAGTGTTTCGCTGGCACGTTTGATTTTCGCAGGATTGGTATCCACCACTGTGAGATCGTAATCCTCCTGGCTCAATTGCTTGGCCAGGTTGAATCCAACCTCTCCTGCGCCAATAATTACAATTTTAACTGACATTTTACCCTAACACCTTCTGAAATACTTGAATGGATTGATCGATGTCTTCGTCCGTAAGATCGCGGTGTGTCACCAATCGTACTTGGTTTCCCGTCAAGGCGAAGCACGACACGCCTGCTTCTCGCAGCTGCGATTCTATTTCCAGCCCGGTTCCCAGACGGTTATCCGCGCTGAACATGATAATGTTGGTCTGCACATACTCCGGATTGATGGAGACTGCAGCCAGCTGGCTTAGAGCAACGGCTAGTTGCTGAGCTCTTTCATGGTCTTTGGCCAGATCAGGCACGTTGTGACGTATCGCATACAGGCCGCCTGCTGCGATGATCCCCGCCTGGCGCATCCCGCCGCCGAAGATCTTGCGGTAGCGATGGGTTCGCTCGATGAATTCCCGACTGCCACAGAGTACCGATCCAACCGGCGCCCCCAGGCCTTTTGACAGGCATATGGAAACCGAGTCGAAGGGTGCCGCCCATTCACGGGCTTCTATTCCCGTTGCTACAACAGCGTTCATCAGTCTCGCACCATCCATGTGCAGTCGCAGGTCATGATCTCCGGCGATCTCAGCGATTTGCCTGATTTCGTCCAGGGGGAAAATCGTCCCTCCGGCATTGTTGTGGGTATTCTCAATGGTGATGAGTCGGGTTGGGGGGACGTGTACATTCTTCGGGCGGATGGCTTCCAGTACCTGATCCGCCGTGAACACACCCAGGTCCCCGGATAAAGGCCGGAGTTGCACCTGGCTGTGAAAGGCCGGTCCTCCCGCCTCAAAGTTCAGGATATGAGCACCGGCTTCGCAGATTACCTCATCACCGGGTTGTGTGTGTGCCTTGATCGCTATCTGGTTGCTCATCGTGCCTGACGGAACAAACAGTCCGCTCTCCTTCCCCAGCAGTAGGGCGATCTCATCCTGCAGCTCATTGACCGTCGGATCTTCACCAAACACATCGTCCCCCACTGCGGCCTTCGCCATGGCCTCGCGCATGCTATCAGATGGGATGGTCACCGTATCGCTGCGAAGGTCAATCATCACAGCATCTGCGGAAATGGGTCAAATGCGTACCCGCCATTGAAATTTGCCGGGAGATAGGTGAAGTGTCGGATTCGGGATCAGGAGAAGGGCAAGCCTGCATGGTGTTACAAGGGGAGCGTGATCTCATTTATATGGTTAGGCATGTAGGATGGCGCCTGATCACTACTTTCATTAATTCAAGGTACCACCGTCACCGGCTATAAGCAACATTTCTAGGATAGATTCCCTACTTGACACGTTGGATGTCAGCACCCAGTTGGGCAAATTTCTTTTCCATGGATTCATAGCCCCGATCAAGATGATATACTCTGGATATCTCGCTGGTCCCTTTGGCCGCCAGGGCAGCCAACACCAGCGAGGCGCTGGCACGGATATCGGTCGACATCACCGGGGCTCCGATCAACGTGCTCGGCCCTTTGACCGTTGCGATGTTCTCATCCAATCGAATCCTGGCGCCAAAGCGGGACAGTTCCGGTACATGGGCAAAGCGGTCATGATAGATATCATCCTTCACAACGCAGGTGCCTTCGGCCTGGGTCATAAAAGCAATCCACTGGGCCTGCAGGTCCGTGGGGTACCCCGGATAAGGTGCTGTCACCACGTCAGCAGGCTTGATCGTCGAAGGCCGTGATACTTGAACTGTGTCCCCGTTTACAGTCAGCTCCACACCCGCCGATTGCAGCTTCTCCATAACCGGAGCCAGATGCTCTACATGAGCACCTTTCACCGTTACTTCGTCGCCCATCATCGCCCCCGCGATAAGGAATGTTCCGGCCTCGATCCGGTCGGGAATAATCGTCGCTTCCGTCGCTTTGAGATCTTTCTGTCCGCTGATCTGGAGCGTTGTGGTGCCGATCCCTTCAATATGAGCGCCCATATTGTGGAGAAATGTCGCCAGGGCCGTGATCTCCGGTTCCTGAGCCGCATTGGTCAGTATCGTTTCACCCTCAGCAAGAACGGCGGCCATGAGAGCATTCCCGGTGGCGCCTACGCTGCTGACATCAAAATGGATATGGGCGCCCTTGAGTTTCCCCTCCGCATTCAGATATCCACCCTCCAAAGCAATCGTTGCCCCCAACTTCTTCATGGCCTGGATATGCAGATCCACCGGTCGCGGACCCCAATTGCACCCTCCCGGTAGGGATACACGGCAGCGGCCGAATCGCGCCAGCAGCGGTCCCAGTACATAGAACGAAGCCCGCATCGTCTTCACCAGCTCGTAGGGTGCCTCTGGATTATTACAGTTGGAAGTATCAATCTCCATGCGGGAATCTCCCAGGGTAACCGATGCACCAACCATCTCCAGCAAACGGGCCATCGTTCGGGTATCACGCAGATCCGGTGTATTGTGCAGAATATAGCGGCCCGGCCAAAGCAGGCTGGCGGCCATGATTGGCAGTACCGCGTTTTTGGCTCCCGATACCGTCACTTCTCCGGAAAGAAATCGCTGACCCTCGATGATAAACTTATCCATTGACTCTTAGCCGCCTTCACCGGGAACCGCACCCAACAGTTGATCCGCCTGCTCCAGACTGGCCTGAGTAATCTCGGCGCCGCTCAAGAGCCGGGCAATCTCCCGTTGACGTCCCTCGTCATTTAATACCGCTACCTGGCTTAGCGTTCGTCCGCTCTTCACCTGTTTACTCATCATGACATGCTGAACACCACGTGCGGCAATCTGCGGCAAATGGGTTATGCAGATCACCTGCCGCGACCGGGCCAATTCCCCCAACGCAATTCCCACGGTCTCGGCTGTGGATCCTGATATTCCGTTGTCAATCTCATCGAAGATCAGGCAGCTCACGGGATCATAGGCCGTCAGGACACTCTTGATCCCAAGCATGATGCGCGAAATCTCCCCGCCTGAAGCAATTTTCACCAGCGACCGTAACTCCTCGCCCGGGTTAGGGCTGAGGAAGAACTCCACTTGGTCATAGCCATACTCATTACTCTTGTATGCCTGTCCATCGATCATGCATAAACCGCTTTCGGCGGGAACGTTTTCAATACGGACTTCAAAACGAGTCGCCGGCATATCCAGGTTACTTAATGATTCCTGGATTTCATTTGCCAACTGGGTTCCCGCTGCCCTCCGCTGCCTGGATATTTCCTGACACTGGTTTGCGTAGGCGTCCATCAAGTTGGAACGCTCCTGGCGAAGCTGGTTCAATCGTTCATCTGAGGCGGTGTATTGATGAATCCTGTCCTGCAACCAGGCTAGCTTCTCCAATGCCGCCTCAATCGTACCGCCATATTTTCGTTTGATGGTCTCTAACACACCCAAACGATTCTCGATCTCGGCCATCCGGGGCGGATCCGGATTCACATTCTCGCCATAGCGGCCAAATTCATACGCCAGATCTTCCAGCTCAACTTTTAGCCCGGCAAAGCGCCCTCTCAGTCGCTCAAGTTCTGCTGACAGACTCACGAATTTATCCAGCTGCTTCAGATATCCACCCGCTTCAGCGGCCAGGGACATATCATCTTTATGCAGACGGCTCCCAAGGGTGGTCAACAAGCGGTGGAGTTCATCTGCATTGGATAATAATTCGTACTCGCGGGTAATCTCCAACTCTTCCCCCGCAGAGAGACCGGCCTCTCCTAGTTCCTTGCTTTGATATTGGTGGAGTTCGTGCAGCTCCTTCTCTTTCTCAATCTGTGAGGTAAGCTCTTCAAGCTCCTGGGTGGCTCTCACTAGATGACGATACGTGTGCGCCAGTACTTCACGGTCAGGGATTAGCCCGGCATAGGCATCCAGAAAATCGATATGTGTATCGACGCGCAGCAGGGACTGATGCTCATGCTGGCCGTGGAGGTCCAGCAATGAACCGGTCACCGTTTCCAGGTCGGATATCCTGGTTGGCTCCTCATTCAGGAAGATTTTTGAAGCCCCGCCTGCCCGCACCAGTCGACGGATTACCAGCGCATCATTGCCGTGCTGAAATTCCCCCTCCAAAACCGCAGTGCTTTCTCCCGTGCGGATGATATCCGCCGCAGCGCGACCACCAGCCAGCAATCCAATGGCTTCGATGAGAATGGACTTGCCCGATCCGGTCTCACCCGTAATGATATTCAGCCCCGGCCCGAAAGCGACTTCCAGGTCCTTGATGATAGCCAGATTCTTAACGAGTAGACGCTTGAGCACGATTGAACTTTACGGCAATATAAATAAGACTGCCTGTTAAAACACCGACCACATCCGCTAGCCAATCCCGGTAGCTGGGCAGGCGGCCGGGAATCAGCTGTTGATACAATTCATCCAGCCCTCCGAAAGTGCCGGCCAATAGGAGGGTGAAAAGTAGAAGATAGTAACGATGAGGTATCGATTTTCTCAGCATATGGCTCACCAGAAATCCGAATATCATATACTCCCCTATATGTATTAGCTTATCGTACGATAGCCAATTCAGATCAGGAAAGCTTTTTCCCGGAATGGATGACAAGCCGATAATAACGCCAGCGTATACCACGGCCGGAATAGCGGTAGATCTCATTGCGGAAAGTCAAATTCAGCCAGAGCATGCGGCAATTGCTCCAGCAGATGGAGGCTCGTCATTCCCGGCGCTCCGTACTGCCGGCGAGCCAGATCACCGGCATATCCGTGCAGCCAGACCCCCATGCAGGCCGCCTCGTCCGCACGATACCCTTGGCTGAGAAAAGTTCCGATCACTCCCGAGAGTATATCCCCACTGCCTGCCGTGGCCAGGCCGGAATTTCCCGAACTATTGATGATAATCTCACCCGTCGAGAAGAGCGTAACAGTCGGGGCTCCCTTCAATACCACCGTATGGTGAAAATAGGCATGCACTTCCGAAAGAGCCTTCACTGGATTTGCCGATACTTCCTCCACATCGTGATCGAACAACCTGGCGAATTCCTTGGCATGGGGCGTGATGACCAGGGGAATCTCGGCGCTGGACAGTAAATCCACGTTCCCGTTGAAGGGAGTGAGACCGTCAGCGTCTAACAGTGTGGGAGTTTCCAGATACTCGAAAATGTTCCGGACGAATTCCTTGACCTGCGGACTGCGGGACAGCCCCGGTCCCAAAACCACCGCGCTGCACCATTCCAGTGATTCCCGTATTGCTGCAGCATGCTCGGGAAGGAACATACCCCTGCCATGGTCTTCCATGCTTAGGGTGATCACCTCCGGCATTGTTGGTACATACTGCTGTTGAATGCTGGCGGGACACGCGGCCACCGTTAAGCCTGAACCGGAAGCCATGGTAGCGCGCGCTGTCAGGACCGCCGCACCCGTCATCCCGATGGAGCCTGCGATAACCAGGGTCTTGCCCTGGCGATGCTTAAATGTTCGCCGCGCGGGCGGTTGGAATAGACCGGCGAAATCTGTCCGGTCTAGTAAACCGGTCGGTCCTGTTTCCATCTCCTGGAAAAAATCGCTTTCGAAACCGATATCAGCCACTACCAGCCTCCCGGCCAAGTCCGGACCGACATTGATCAGCAGCCCCAGTTTGGGATATCCCATCGTCACGGTCACGTCGGCCTTGATCGCGCTACCGGCAATCTCACCGGTATCCGTGATCAATCCGCTCGGAATATCGATCGCCAATACGGGACCGAGAAACGTATTGATGCTCTTAACCCAATCCGCTACCGGTGACCGTACCGGCTGTTCCACCCCAATACCCAGCAGAGCGTCAATGATTAAATCATACGGATTCACATCCATCCCATCGGCTGTGCTATCCTCCGTAGCTTCGATACCGGCTTCCTGATAGGTCGTGTTCACGGTCTCATCCATATCTTCCACTTTTCCCAGCAGCTGCACATCGGGAGAATATCCCCACTGGGTCAGAAATCCGGCTGTAGCAATTCCATCACCACCATTATGGCCTTTGCCGCATACAATAAGGATAGCTGCATCGGTATCCGCGCCCAGCATTTTACTGGCTTCAAGCGCTACTGCCCGGCCAGCATTCCGCATGAGATCTACTTCGGTGATTCGGCCCGACCGGATCGTGAACTGGTCAAGCGCTCGGCTCATGTCCGTGGTTAGTACCGGATTCAATGAACCTCCATAACGGCAGTAGCGATGGCATACCGGCTAGTGTGGCTGATGGATACTTGTGGTTTTTCTTCCAGTCTGTCAAGTTCGACGATAGGGGCTCCTTCGGGATCACGTTGGATGTGAATATCCCTGAATAATATGGGTTCCTTCCGGCCGGCAGCATA
>JBHPIW010000056.1:0-9265 GCA_042568495.1 Fidelibacterota bacterium
AATCCCTTCAGTTTGACAGCTGGTCGCAGTAAATCAGGAATTGGAGTGAGATATTACCCATTTCTTCCGTCGACAACGCGGTGTTCTGCAAATATGGTGAAGCTGGTGTAGCCACCCTGAACGGCGGTATATTTTTATCGAGAATTAGGACATGGTATTATGAGAACACAACCTACATATTGGTTTGCATTTGCGGTACTGCTCGTCGTAACCGCAGAAAATCTGGCAGCCCAGGATATCATGGGTGGAACAGTTAAGTATCAGCAAACCGAAAGATACGATTTCGACTCCGTATTTGGCGATTTTGATGATCCCAGAGTAACAGAATGGGCGGCATCCTTGCCTAAAGAGAGCCAGAGGGTAAAGGTGTTGTACTTTTCAGGAAACGAAGCCCTCTATGAAGAAGATACTGCTGAACAGAAGCCTGTATCCCGGAAACTGCAATGGGCCATGGCGAGAGCAGACTATATGAAACCTCCCAGCACCGAGCTGCAAAAAGTGTATTATGATTTCAGGGACAATGAGAAAATTGAGCAAGTAGAGTTTATGACCCGGGATTTCCTGATCTTTGAAAAACTCGAGAGGAAAGCCTGGAGGCTGACGAACAAGAGTACAAGGATTTTAAATTATATGTGCCTGGGTGCGGATTTGGAAATGGGTGACCAATCAATCACAGCGTGGTTTACATCCGAGATTCCAATTTCGACCGGTCCTGACAAGTTTTATGGTCTGCCCGGATTAATACTGGCAGTAGAGGTCGACGGGGAAACTGCCTTTCTGGCTACGTCCATTGACTTGACTCCTCCAGCAGGGGGAGTATTGGTCAAACCTGATGAAGGCCGGAAAGTAACACGGAAAAAGCTTCAACGGATTATGGAAGAGAAAATAAAAGAATACAAAAAAATAACAGGTGATGATCCGGAGCTGGAAAGGATAAGAAGATGACCCCCATACTAGTATGGATCAAATAAAATGTTCAGCAAGCAGAGGCTAATATCTATTCTAGCAATGACGTTGGGTTTTGCAGTTCCATGTTTCGCACAGCACTCAATTAGCGGTCGAGTGATAGACGAAAATGGTGCGCCCTTAACCTATGCCAATGTAGTATTGCTGGATCCTGCCGATTCTACTTTGCTGTATTTTGATGTAGCGGATAAGGATGGCTATTATCAGATAAAAAACATAACACCCAATAATTATGTTATTCAGTATTCCTTTGTGACAAAGAAACCCATCTACGAGGCAGTCACTATTCCGTCAGATCTGGGAGAGGACTTCGGCGATAAAATGATGGAAGCAGAGCCGGTGGACAAGTTGGTGGTTACGGCGGAGTATGTGCCGATTCGATTTGATCAAGATACCGTTTCGTTTAATGCGAAAGCCTTCAAGACCAAGACCGGCGCGGTAGTGGAAGATCTTTTGAAAAAGATACCGGGTGTTGAAGTGGATAAAGCAGGTAACATCAAAGCTCTTGGTGAGGATGTGACGCAAGTACTGGTGGAGGGTAAGGAGTTCTTCGGCAAAGATCCCAAAGTTGCCACAAGGAATCTGCCTGCTGATGCTGTTGATGAAGTTCAGGTTTTTGATAAAAAATCTGATGAAGCAGAATTTATGGGAATTGATGACGGAGTTCGTGACCGGACGATCAATATCCTGCTCAATGAGGAAGGCAAAAGGGGGTATTTTGGAGATGTGGATGCTGGAGGTGGAACCGGAGAACACTATCAAATCGGAGGTAAGATATACAGGTTCTCAACCAAGTTCCAGAGCGCACTATTTGGCATGTACAATAATGTGAACGAATTCAGATTTTCCGGCAAGGATAGGCACGAATATGGACAGGGTGTGAGTGGATTAAATACTACCGTAGCAGGAGGGATAAATCTGTCATATATCGTTTCGAAATATAATCGGTATTTTATCAGCCATTTAGTCAGTTCGACAAAATCGATTCTGGGCCAGAGGACATCAACCGAAAATTTTTTAAAAGTCGGTTCCTATCGCCAGATAGAGGATCTTGACAAAAATGAAAGAGACACCCCGCATACAACAAATTTTGGCGTGCGACATAACTTCAGTAAGACCCACAACATAGTCATAGATGGGGATCTGGATATCAGTTCGAACACTATAGATAATCAACTAATCACTGATACGCACCTGGAAGATGTCCTCGTTAACAGTTTAGTTAAGGAATCCAGTAACAAATCATATCTAGGCAATGTCAAGGTGAGAGGTGTTGATATTATCAAACTGGATGGAGATAATACTCAGGTTAAGACCGAGATAGCCGCCTTATATAATAAAAATACATCCGGATTGGACTGGACGAGTATTACCACCATATACGATCCTTATAAAGTAGCCAGTAATGATCATTATCAGGATAACAATACTGACGACCTCACGATTTCTGTTAACCCAACCCTGGTACACAAGATCAGACCGTTTTGGTACTTAAATACAAATGTGGCTGTTGGATCGAACAACAGAAATCTTAACCGCGAACAAGGCCTATTAGAACAGGAAGACAGGTTTATTGATTCCCTCAGTGCTGACTTCAGCACCAACGAATCGTTTGTAAAGCCGGCCCTATCGTTGCAGCGCAACACCAACAAATCTCAGATCAATTTTATTTTCGGGACCAGTTGGATTCAGTTCGATAAGATTATGGATAATAGTTCTTTAGGCAAAACGGAATATTTCCATTTTCTACCTGGATTTAGATACAGAAACAACTACCAAAAAGGCAGAAGAATTGAGTTGCGATATAATTCAAGCGTGAATATGCCTGGGCTGAATCAGCTTCTGCCACTGCCGAACACGGTGAATGAGTTGTCGATTTACGAGGGGAATGTTGATCTTAAGCCCGAGTACCGGCACAATGTTTCGTTCATGTGGTCCGTGTTCGATCAGTTTTCATTTACGTCACTGTTTACACGTCTACACGCCGGATTACTCAGATGGTCGACATATCACCTAGAACTGCTTCCAGCCGAGATCCAGGATCACCTCGTCCTTCAGAACATCGCCCTCCATCAGTTTGACTAGGACCTTGTGGGGTGTTTTCAGGTCGATGTCGGACAGGGCCGCCTGACCGGTATTGCCGTCGATTTTCAGCACTTCCTGCTCCATCATGGTGAGGTTATTCACCGTATTCACATGGATAGCGCCGCCCTTTACAGGATTGGTAGCTTGTATGCCGATCTTGCCATCCACTACCTCAACAGCAAGGTTTTTGGGGAAGCCCACAATACAACTCATAACATCGGCAGGCTCCTCGGGGAAGACGAGTCTGGACTTGCCGCTTTTACGCTGAACTGGGATCATCTGATGATTCCACACATCCACAAAGTGCCAGTTGTCGGGTTGGTCCACTTCGAGGAATGGACCGATAAGACGGTCGTCAATCATACGATTCACATTGGCGCGGTCCAGTTGATAGGCTGGGTAAACCACTTTGCTGTCGATGGCAAATTCATTTACGAATAGTTTCGGGTGCAGCGCGTCAATCAGGGGTACTGGGCTATCAGTGAGATAGGCGTCGCGGTTCTCATGGATAATGCGATTGTAGCGCTGGATCATGATGCGCTCGTTCCATGAATACTTGTTGATCTCGCCGAAAATGTCCTCCCAGACGATGAAGCCCACCCCGTTGAACAGGGCGTTAAGGATTAACTCGTCGCGTTTGCGGGCCCCACGGTTAATGTTGTGTACGTTATGCTCGGGGAAAACGAAGCGGAAGAGGTCTACATTGGGCATCTTATTGGTTGCAGGGCCAGACTGGTTCCAACTGCCTGTAACAAGCTCGGCAGCTTCCAGAGCGGGACGGCCCTCACTGACAAAGACGATATCGGTGCTGACAGCATCGACTTCGGTGCGAAACGAGATATCGGACTTGCCCATTGTGTCGAGGAAGATACCATCAGCGCCGATAGCTTTGGCAATGGCGGCCTCCTGCTTGAAGTGGTCCTTGCCACCCTTCATGGTATCCCAGGGCTTATAGGGTATGAACACCTGCACATTGCGGGAGTGGGCTTCGTCTACCATCTTGCGCAAGCCTTCAAGTCCACCGGGTAGTTCGCTGTAGACATCGAACTGGTCACGGTTATCCACGCCAAGGCGGGGGTAATCGTGCCACAGCAGCATGTAGTCATAGCCGCCGAAGTTGGCTTCGCCCTCATCAAGAAACTCGTGAATCTTGAATGTGTTGGTCTCGGGATCGTAGATTTCATGGCTGTACAGGAATGTGAAATGCGATACAAAACGCTGCCGGTATTTATCCTGCACCGGACGCTTATAGTAAGTGAAATCGAAATTACCGCGAATGTATTTTTTAAAGGCGTCGAACGCGGCATGCCAGTCGCCTTTATGGGGCACGATACGGCAGTTGATAACCGTTTTTTCCTCGTTGGGCGCCACACCAAGGGTGTAGCTATTGCTTTTGAAATCGTCCACACTGGCGAAACTCCAGTCGAATTGGGACTCCAGTATATGGAAGTAAACGCCGAGGTCCTCCTTATCGTTATAAATGTCGATGGGCATCCTGGGGTCGGTGGCGTTGGTGAAGTACAGTATGAAATCGTCGTAGCTGTCGATGTAGTTGGCGCCATAATAGAACAGCATATGGTGATCGTCGGTATCGGTACCGATGCGGAGCCTCTGCATAATGGGGAACATGACGTTACTGCTCAAGGTCGCCCAGTTGGTGATATCGGCATTGCCGGCGAATTCCGGTTTAAGTTTACCATTGTTCAGGAACGAAGCCTTCCACTCCAGATCGGGCGCCGAGCCGAGGGAAAACGTGTGCGTTACGATGATAGGATTCTCATAGTAGGTGGACTGCTCGGTAATGGTAACCGTCGCCTTATCACCGGACTTACTTTCCTCAGCAGTGAACATTTGGACGCCTACATCGATAATATTCCAGGCAAACTGTGATGATATCATAGTGAGCGGTGGATTGTTATCGAAGACGTCAACACCGGTAGTTTTATCGAGGGCAGACGCCATTTTAACGCGGCCATCGATGATGAGCGTATAGCGCATCTGCTCGTTTTCGAGCACAATCTCCTTAAAGTTGGCCTTATTCGGGATGAACTTCACATCGGCACTTTGTAGCGATACCAGCGGCAACAACATGAAGGCAAGTAGTGGTATTACAGCGAATCTTTTGTTCTTGAGGGATGGCGCAAATAAAGACATGCTCGTTATTCCTTAATACATCAGATAATTATGATCAGCCCCAAATATGGATCGGGCTGTCAGCTCGCGTCCTTAACGCACCGGAAACCGATGGAACTGGACCGGTTGAGGGCTGGGGTCATATGCCAGAACTTGGCGCGTTGGTTATTGTTGATGGGCCCGCCCTGCATATACCACAGACTGCCCTTGGCGAAGAAGTAACTGCCGCCGCGGAGCCAAGAGAACGTATGGTAGCCATCAGAGGATTCTGAGTCAGTCCATTCCCACACATTCCCGACCATATCAAGGCAACCATAGGGGGAAGCGCCACTCTTATAGCTGCCTACCTTTTTCGTGTCCTCCGAATCAATGTTGGCTTTTTTAGTATCGTATTGGTTGCCCCACGGCCATGTGAGACCATCATCACCCTGGGCAGCCTTTTGCCATTCGGCTTCGGTAGGTAGACGCTTGCCTGACCATTCGGCGTATTCCCGGGCATCTTCCAGCGAAACCCAGACAACCGGATGATCAGCTTTGCCGCGGGGATAGGTACCCTTGTCCCAATGGTCTAGGAATCTTTCCGGAAACTCCGGTTTATAGTTTGTGGCATCCATAAACCGTTTAAACTCACGGTTAGTCACTTCCATTTTATCAACGTAGTAGGCAGGTAAGTTTATCACCTCGGTATTACGGTAACGATATCCAGTCTCATCTACGATAAGGGAATCACGGGTCAAGCCCTCCCGCCAGCGATATTCAACCTTTATGGTGAACTCACCGGCAGGTACGGCTATCATGTTTTCGAATCCCCTGGTTTGTGCGAAAGTGATAGTACACAACGCCAGACAGGTAAACGCGATGACAACAAACTTGGTAAGGCGGTTCATAGTCATAATTCCCTCCATGACATGCGGGGAAGTCTTGAAATGCGATTTATCTAAAAGTTCCTACAGGGAGTTACTGATTGCGATCGTGATCACAGCAACTATCAGCACTAGCATTCCGGTCCTCAGTAGGGATTTAGCAGCTACAGGCGCACCTTTCCATTCGCCTCGCCAGAGGCCCCACAAGTTACCTACAACGATCGATAAGGCAATAAAGACTGGCCACCCGATGATAACTCCCCACCGTCCCAGATTTGCCGTACTTATGCCATATAGATAAAAACTGCCAATCCACATGAAAGCCATCAAGGCGCCGAGGCCAAGATTCCGTTTTGACTCGGGGGATGAAAGGCTCCCAAGATTCTTCCGCGCAATCATCAGATATAGGCAATAGCCGAAATTGACGATAAAGCCCATTGTAAAGAACAGCGCCCAGACGGCATTTCCGGCGAAAGTATCAGAGACACCTGAGGCTTTGGCTGCATCAATCACCTTCGTTCCAAACGCCATTCCCACATTTGGCAGGCAAGAGAGTATGCCTGCCAAAATGGCAATTGTTAAACCAATCCCAAAAGCCCCATTTTTCACGCTGTCTGACGTTTTAGCCTGAGGCTCTTTCCGTGCGCCCGCCAGACCACAGAGGACGATTCCGATTATTACTATAGCAGTGCCAAGCAGTAATACGAGGCCCTTCGCGGTCAGCAAGTCGCTGGGGAAGAAAATCATCAGGGGTATGAGAGCTCCCAAGCTGGCGATCAGTCCCATGATAATCGGGTATCCAAGTGCCATGCCAAGCTTGTCCATGCCCAGACCGAATAGAATGGCGCCCACCCCCCAGCCAGCGCCGAACAGCACCAGGATTACTATTTCGCTGGTTGCTACTGCGCCATAGATGGAGAAAATGTTGGGGAAGATCAACAGGGCGAGAAGCCAGTTGAAGACCAGCATGCCCAGCAGAGAGAATGTGGCCCACGTGTGCTCCCATGCCCATTTCTTTGTGAGCGTCATCGGCAATACGAAGGTACCCTGAAAAAAACCGGCGATCAGAACGAATGTGAATCCTAATACGAGTGCCATATGATCTCCTTCCGGTCAGATATGATATGTGCTATCGACTACAGTTTTGACAATACTTGATCTAAATTCTTTTCGACTTCCTCACGATACGGGTATGATTCTATGGTTTCCCTTACCCGTGTTGAGAGTGAGGCAGTAGTAATACCCATGGCAATCGCTTCTGTCATGGGGCGTTTTTCGCTCAAGCCCACAGCCAGACCTGCGTTGAATGCATCCCCGGCTCCAACGCTGTCAACAACATCCACCTTAAGTGCCGGAATATGCTTAATACCACTTTTTGAGGCCCAAACAACACCCTTCGCGCCTACCGTAAGGATTGCATGGTCTATCCCTAAATCCAGCAAGGATAATGCAAGGTCTTCATCATCAATGGGATCGTCTGGATCGAGACCAAGACATACACGGCCTTCGGTCTCATTCGGTGTGAGTACGGTTACCGCGCTCAGATCGTGATCGCGGAGATCCTGGGCAGGCGCGGGATTTAGTATGGCTACTACATTGTTCTCGCGAGCCATCTTGGCAGCAGCCAAGGCGGTCTCAAGTGGAATTTCTAGCGGGGAGAGAATAACGTCAGAGGCGTCAATAAACTGCCGGTACTGGGTAATATCACCTGTTGAAAAATCTCCGTTTGCCGCGATGTCTATTACAATGGAGTTGGTACCCCTGGAGCTGAATATTATGATTCCCACCGCGGTGGGCAAATTCTCAGCGTAGAGAATGCCATCGGGTTCAACCCCTTCCGTCTTCATCAGCTCTACAAATCCCTCGCCAAACGAATCCTTCCCGATCTTGCCCATGAAAGCGGACTCAGCCCCCAAACGGGCAGCACAGGCCGCCATATTGGATCCCTTCCCACCGTGGGTTGTATGATAATTACTGCCCAGAACAGTTTCCCCCTCCAAGGGAATGCGCTCCGTATCCATAACCAGTGCCACGATATAGCTGCCAACTACAGTAACCTTGCCCATCTGGCTCCCTTCCTAAAGCACGTTATACATAGCTAAAATATTATCTACCGGGGTATCGGCTTGGATATGATGCGAGCCGGCCATGATATAGCCCCCGTTTGCGCCTAACACCTCGGACGTATATTCCACCTTTTCCCTGACTTCCTCTGCGGTAGCGGATGGTAAAAGCTGTTGAATGTCAATGCCTCCATGAAAGGCAATCCGACCACCGAACTCCTCTGCAAGTTTTTCCGGATTCATATTCCGGGCCAAGGGTTGAATGGGATTTAATATCGCCAATCCCATGTCAATGAATTCCTCAATTAGCGGATACACCGCACCGCAGCAGTGCATCATGGTAGGCTTGTTATGAATCCTGGCAGTATCGATGACCTGCTGATGAAATGGTTTGACAAAGTCTCTATACATCTGCGGGCTGATGAGGAGACTTACCTGCGACGCGATATCGTCGTAAAAGTATATAATGTCGATCAAGTCTTCTGCCAGCTCCAACACGGTCCGCAGATTAGCAAGGTGAACCTCACTAATACGCTCCATGATAAAGTGTGGTAGTTCAGGACGAAGGGCGAGATCAGCGAGAAATTTTTCTAAGCCGTAGAGCGACCAACTGGTTTCGAAAAGCGAGCCAACACGGTACCGGATATTGTACTGCACTCCTTTATTTAGTTCCTCGATGAAGGTGCGCAATTCACCAAAGTCCCACCACTCAGGCTGGGGCCAATCGTAACCGATTAAATCATCCAGGTTGAAGGCATCGCTCAAGGGATAGGTAGCAAATTCGTCGTAGGTGCCGAATTGATGTTCTACCTTGTGGCGGTGAGCACCCCAGATATCCCGGTTGCTGCCATCAGCTTCTACCATTCTCCACATCCCACCTACGGAAGAACGCTCCATGGAGGCGTTCTCATCGACATCGCTCGTGGATATCCGTGGGTGCTGACAGAAACTGTCATAGGGAATAACGCGGCAGTCCACATCCATAAGCTCTAATATGCGGGATCGATCATGGTTACCAAAATGATCGCCCAGCTTCTGCCATACTTCCGGCACGGCGGCAAAATCGCGGGGAGTTCGATCCGGTTTTTGGAAAGAAATGGCCTGGTTTACTCTATCCTTATGTGATGAATTGATGCCCATCGTATTAATGGTGCG
>JBHPIW010000057.1:0-8779 GCA_042568495.1 Fidelibacterota bacterium
AGGACATCGAGAAATCCTTACTTCCCTCAAGAAATAAGGGCTTATTACTTTATTAGGGAGTGCAATCCATTGCAGAGCATCCCAATGCAGGAAGACCTGCTAAGTTCTATATCCTTGTTGCTAAAAAATCAGATACTAGACTATTGCTAATACAATCCGTTACTTAACTCGTACACTTACCAAATCATTTCATAGCCGAAGAAGGTCCAGATGGTAAATTAGGTCGAATCACACAGGTTAGGAGAAGGTCAGACGGTCACAATGAACTCCGCTGTTGAAGCAAAATATCAAGACATGGGTAGATATGTCCAATTCGAGGACGAGCTGATCCCGGTGATAGAGTTTGAGAGTCTGCCCCAGATGGGACAAGGGATTGCACTCAGGTTCATTGAATGGGTGCAGCAGAATCCTGAGAGTGTTGTATGTTTACCCACAGGTAGAACTCCCGAATATTTCATCCGTTGGATGAATCACATCATTGAGCATTGGGATACGGAAGAGGTTGCTCATCTTCGCGATGAATTCTATCTAAGTCCGGATAAGCCAGTATTCAGCGGTCTGACTTTTGTGCAGATGGATGAATTTTTTCCCATTACGGCGGATCACCCCAACAGTTTCATCGCTTTTGTGCGCAGATATTATTTAAAACCTTTCGGTTTTGAAGAATCGCGAGCGCTGCTTATGGATTTCGATTCGCTACCTTGGCCGCAAGGTCTTAGTGTTGTGGATATCTTTCCAGATCAGACCATTGATCTGACGCTGCGATCACGAATGCCGAGCAATGATGCGGAAGAACTCCAGCGTCAGGCAATTATGATTCTCGACTCATTCGCCCAGGAATATGAGCAGCACATCCGTGAGCTTGGGGGCATCGGATTCTTTCTAGGGGGTATCGGACCGGATGGACATATTGCCTTTAATATCAGAGGCTCGAACTTCTTCTCAGTAACGCGTCTCATCCATACTAATTTCGAGACTCAGGCCGCCGCAGCCACTGATTTGGGGGGTATCGAAATATCTTCCGGGAAAGCGGCAATGACGATTGGTTTAGGTACCATCGCTCTACGACCGGATGCAGCTGTTATTATCATGGCCGCCGGGGAGGCCAAGGCCAGAGTCATCGCCGAGGCCGTAATAAAATCGGCTAGTATTGAGAATCCGGCTTCTTCATTACAGCTCCTATCGGGGGCGAGGATGTACCTGACTCGCGGGGCTACCATTAAGCTATTCCAACGCCGCCTGGATCGATTCATACAGAATTCAGCCGAACAACAAGAGAATATGGTGCGTGCCTTGATTGACCTTTCGGTGAGGACAGAGGTACCGCTACTGGAGCTAACCGCAGCGGGTATGCAGACTGATCCCTTCTGTAATCATCTATTGCAGAGGGATGGATGGACATATGAAAATCTGCGTGAATTCGTCTATGATATCGTCACTAGCCGCCTGGAGGCTGGTCTTGAAGAATTCGAGAATAAACGCTTTCTGCACACCGGCCCCCATCACGACGATATCCTGCTTGGGTATCTGCCAGCCATAATCCACCAGGTTCGACCTGCCAGCAATCATCACGAATTTGCCATTATGACCTCCGGTTTCACTGCGGTATCGAATATTTTCATAGAACAGAGTGCTGCAATGACCTTGGATTACCTGCAAACCTGGCAATTTAGAAGGACTTGGCAAGAGGGTTATTTTGAGCGACCACCAGAGGATTTAAGAAATCAGGATGTGAAAGACTATCTGGATGCGGAGGCTGCCCGCAATCGGCATGCCAGTGATCGCTGTATCGCCAGAAAAGTCGTCCGAACAGTCATGGAAATATATTCTATGGACAATCCAACGGATATTCGTAGAATTCTTGAACAGATAATCTCCGAAGTTCACAGCCAGTACCCCGGTGCGAAGGATGAACGGACCACCCAGATTCTCAAGGGAACCATGAGGGAATTCGAAGAAGATCTAGCTTGGGCTCATTACGGTTTTCGATCTCAACAGATACATCATCTTCGGTTGGCTTTCTACCAAGGAGATTATTTCACCGATGATCCTACCCGGGAGAAAGATCTGCCGCCTATACGTGAGTTATTCAGCCGAGTTAATCCGCATATAATTACACTGGCCTTCGATCCTGAAGGTACCGGACCTGACACCCATTATAAAGTTCTGCAGGCCATTGCAACCAGTATGAAGGAATTACCACCAGACCACCGGGAGGGGAAGCAAATATGGGGCTACCGAAACGCCTGGCACCGCTTCCATCCAGCGGAGGCCAATATTTATGTTCCAGTGACAATCAATTCGATGGCCACTCTTGACCATATATTCAAGACCTGCTACCTGACCCAACGAAAGGCATCGTTCCCCAGTCACGAGCATCACGGGCCATTCTCCGAATTGATTCAGAGCATATTTGTTGAGCAGTTTAAAACATTAAGCATTGCACTGGGATCCAATTACTGGCTGGAACATACCAGTCCCCGTATCAGGGCAACTCACGGTATACTCTTCATTAAATGCATGTCTGTGGATCAGTTGCTTTCTGCCGCGTCCATCCTCAGGGAGTCCATCGGACATGTATAACCGATGGGCTCAGGTCTTGAGTCTATCGGTCTGATAGGTATCCTTCCTTGCCCACTCGCTTGAGTAAAAAGCGGGTTCTACCAATGAGCGCAATGAAAAGGCTGAGCAACCTGTTATGATAGGCCACGAGGAATCCACGATGGGAACAGAACGATAAGCCCGCGTAAAGTCTGGTGCTGTTAAGACGCGTCTGTTATTTAATATAGGTTAACTTGACTACATGCGTTGCCTGCGGTCTTCCCTTGGCTGGGTAGACAGTCCTAACAAAATAGACTCCCGATCCTGCTCGTTGGAATGGATATTCAGGAAGTGTAATCTGACTTAGCCCACTTCGAACAGGAACAACATCACTCCAGATCTCATGGCCTAAGAGATCATAGATGACCATATCTATATCACCTTTCATTGGAAGCGTGATTTCTAATGATGATCCTGAATGGAATGGATTTGGATATGCATGGATAAAATACTTATTCACAAGAATGGGATTGTTCTGTTCCTGAAAGGAATGCAGCAGTTTATGAAAAGACGTTATGATAGTATCCAGAAGGGATGCTGCCCCGACTGTTTCGAAAGGCAGAGTGAATATAATTTTACCGTTTCCATCAGACCCCCCATACATCCTGCCAGTACTATCCACAATCCATGTCTCCAAATGATTTTCATCTATCGGGAACAGGCTATCCGGTTGCCACAGTCCCTGTGAGGGGTCTAGCTCTATTGCTGTGTCCCCTTGCCATAATAGCCTGTCCGGCAACGGTACAAGGCCACCGCTGCTGGTTGGTAGTTCCCCTCGCCATTCGGGTTGAGTCGTCGGCCATACCTCCAATATCCGTGTTCCGATATACCAACGTACCCGGCTGGCCGGGTCCGATGTCAAATATTCGAAAGTGAAAGCGGAGTTAGGCGGTGATAGATCATCGCCGTCATGCACGATCACAGCATCATAAACAGCGAAGTCAAGTTCCTGAAATTGAAAGAAATCGTCCGTGACTGTTTCATATGCCGTGCCCAGTCTCGATCCGATTTCTATCATAATCTCATGATGCTTTTTGGACCAGCCACCATCCGTTCGATGGAAGCTATCCACAAGCAGTACCTTGGGTAGATCTATTGAAGGATCAATGCCATACGAGTCTGATGGTTTGCTCTCATTGGGGTAGGGTGCCCGATCAACTGCCGTGAGATGGAAGAATATTTGCCCGGTGATGGTACCAGTGGGGATGGTCAACGCCGTCATATCCGGTGTGAGGATGGTTTTTCGATATTGGTTCCATTGAATCCCATCGAAACTGAAATATAGGCAGTACTCAGATACGTCCGGTTCATTAACTGGCAGCCAGGAGATTTCTAGCCCTTCCGTTGTATTCCAGACGGCGAGTAGAACCGGTGCCGACGGGGCGATGGTATCCATTTCCATCACTTCGAATTCAGTCTGACTCATGTGGCTCAAACCATAAGGATCGTGAGTAAATACCTGCAGCGTATATATGCCCGGTATCCAGCCGGATACGTCGAGATACCGATCCTGAGATATCGTATTCGTCACCTCATAGAAGTAGGCGCTGGTGTTGGAACCTGGGGCAAAAACAATGGGTGTATAACTATCGGAAGCGGGAATGATATCAAATTTGAAAGGGATCTGGCCGGCGATCGCGACACCGTTTGCGTCCAATACATGATAGCCTATGGAATAGATACCATTATTATTGCTGATGGGACCACTATCCGTCCTGTCCGCTGCATGAGCCACGATATCAATTTTGCCGAAAACTCGACCTTCCAAGAATGCTTGATCCGAATCGAATGGATAGATCTCTATCGCTTGTACACTCGGTGGATAAATATCCTCAATCGGAGTCAGACCCTCTCCCAGACGAACAGGATTTCGCTCACTGCCTGGATAACCATCCTTGAAATGGATATGATTCCAGGAATTGGTAGTGCCGATCACCGTCATAAAGGCATGTACCGAGTCACCAACCGCTAATGTTGGGTTTGCATCAACGTGTACGTAGGCGTAACGACCGACTCGAATCCAGGAATTGATGCCATACTCCGCGGCCGTTCCGATAGAAGTAACCGTACCGGTAATAACCGAATAAACCACTTTACCCTGTGGTAAATGAATATCGACGCCGTCATGGAAGTGATGCCGGGAAACAGAGCCACTCGCTCGACACTCACAGAAGGTCCCGTTTATCCAGCGGTTGACGTCATCGGGTATCGGCCAATTATAACTCTGCGCCCCAATAATTGCAGGTAGTATCGAGAGAATCTTCAGTATAATCAATCGGTTCAAGGCTGTCTCCTGATGGGATAGAGATTCGATCCTACCTGTAGGAACTGTGAGGTGGTCTTAATTAGCACAGGCTCAGGTATTCCTTGGCGGCGACTCAAGCCCGGACCCGTATATATAACGACATCTTGATGGATCCATCCATCGGGAGTCGGATGTGCTTCTCCCGAAAGTACCAATAATAATCCACCCTCGACTGAGTAGAACGCGACGGGTTTCAAAGCACGCGTCCATGAGACAAGTCGTTGACTACCTGAAGGAGTATGCCTGTAGGCCTCAGTTCGAGTCGTATAAGCCACTTCTTCGTCAGACCAGGCTACATGTCGTGCTTGGATGGGAATCTCCTCGACCAACTGAAATCCTCTCCCGTATATTGTTAACCTGTGTTGGACGACACCATTTACCCGCCTGTAACCCGCAATCGCAACTCGGCCGCCTTCACTCTGACTTATAGCGACGATGTGATTCATCTCCAATGTTTCGTAAATCGGGCTGATTCCGCCACTCCCCGACAGAGACATTTCCTGCATCACGTAATACCCATCTCTGGGTCCCCATAATAAAGTAAACGCTTGGCCTCCATTAACAATCCATGCTTGGCGCTCATAATTATGGCTGTTCGCGAAATGAAACCTCTGGCTACCGCGACTAATCCAGCCTTCAACAACGTGAAGCATGACGAGCTCCCCACCGGCTGTAAGGCTGACTCTCGGGAGTACGCCATCGAATGGAATCGAGAGTCGGCTGAGAGTATCCGGTATTTCGCTATCCTCTTCTACTTTCAGGTAGACGATTATTCTATCCTGCTCAGGTCTAGTAGTTTCCTGTTCCTCGATGAGAATGAAATTATCGTCCGGTCCCGATAAAACTTCTCTCCAGAGTGAACCAGGTGCAGGCCGATAAACGCGGCCAAAAAGGCTCACCCTATCCGGCGACCACGCCCCCTGGACTCCTTCAGATGATAAAAGTGGTACCCCATTATCGGATTGTAGAGTATAAGTGGCTTGAGTTACCTGTGTGAATCCAACCGATTGGAGTAGAAAAATGAGGGCTGAGACGGTACCCAGCTTTTCCTTTAAACGATAATTGAGATGGAAATAACGGATGATGTGATGCCTCTTCATAGCAACTCCAGCATTACTTTTCATACCTGCAACAGTATTTCATAACTTAACCATACCCTTAATATCCGTCGCTAAATTACATATTACCGAACCCAACAAATATGAGAATTGAATTTTGTACCGATGAGGAACTTTTACAGTCCATACCGACTTCCTGATTTTTTATTCCGTTTCGTAATCATCCTTTCCGTTCCTCTGACAATCCTGAACTCCCAATCCGCTGCTCTGGAAAGGCAAGTTGAAGTTCCATCGCACTCATGGTACACGGGAGATAAATGCGGATTTAACGAACAGCAGGCATTGCAGATGTCAATGGAACTGGGAGACGGATTCGGGTATGGGTACGACACTCTGCTTGAAGATCTGGAACGCTGGGGCCAAAGCGCTTACGCGACGATTGATTCGGTAGGGGCCAGTGTACAGAATCGGACCATATGGCAGCTCACGATTACCAATGCAATTGAAAATGACCATCCGCGCCGCACTGTGTTTATTCATGCCCGCACTCACCCCATCGAAGTCCAGAGCACGTGGGTTACAAATGAAATAATTAACCTACTCCTCTCCGAAGGTCCCTCAATTCAAGCGCTCAGGGATTCCGTCGTTTTCTACATTATTCCCATGCTCAATCCGGATGGTGTTGAACTGGGATATTATCGCGAGAATGCGCACGGAATAGATATCGAGAGCAATTGGTCAATCCCTCATCTGGTGGAACCGGAAGTTGCTGCCATCCGCCTGCGCTTGACGGAACTCATGAATTCGGAAGCCCCGATCGAAGTAGCGCTTAACATGCATTCCGCTTACGCCTGTAAACGTTACTTTGTGTTCCATGACTCCGCTGGAACATCACTCTATTTCACTACCCTGGAGAAGCAATTTATCGAAAGTGTCCGTTCCTACTTCCCGGCAGGCATCGAGCCCTGGAATTATTATGTGAGCTGGCGTTATAGTACACCGACCCGTTATCCTGAAAGCTGGTTCTGGATGAATTACGGAGAAGCCGTAATGGCGCTTACATATGAAGACATGAATTGTGACACAGCATCTGCCTTTGACTCTACCGCTCGCGCTCTCATCTTCGGAGTTAGAGATTTTCTGGGATTATCAACCCTCGTCAATATCGCCGAGCGCGACAATCTACCGACTCAGTATATACTGGAACAGAATTATCCCAATCCTTTTAATAGTAGTACAGTGCTAAGGTTCTCATTCCCCGAATCCATTGATGCCAACATTTTTATTTACGATATCAGGGGTAGGCTCGTAAACGTACTCAGAAATGGTCCCGGACCCGCCGGACAAAGACAGGTACGCTGGGACGGCAGGGACACATTTGGCAGGGAATTGCCATCCGGCGTTTATATCGCGACCTTGTCGAATTCTAAGCTTCATAATAATGTAAAAATGGTTCTGTTGAGATAAAGTCTCTTATCTACAATGCGCGACTTAGTACAGCCGAAGTAATGGCAGAAGGTGAAACAATCCGCACTATCAGGAGATGACAAACATTAAATGATCTGATTGCTATGGAACCGGATTCCACCTAAGAAAGAAATGGACATGATTGCGAGAGTAAGACAACCTATCATTACGCTTACTATTCTTCTCCTGGCTATAGGCTTCCTCTACGCCCAGGACTTTGTTCCAACTCATGTACGCGAACTTGAGGAACACTACAACGCAGTCATGGATATCATAGGCATCGATCGGGGTTGGCTAAGCTCCGCGGTCGTCCCTTTTGCACATCAGCGTGGTGTAAAGGTTAAACTGTGCGCCACTTTATTCGGCAGCAGCAAGTTGGAAACCTTCCTGAGCAATCCCATTTACCGCGAACGAGCCATCACCAAACTCTTGCAATTGGTCAAGAGCAAGCGTGCCGATGGTGTAGATATTGACTTCGAACTGCTGCCCAGTAGTCAGCGTGAGAATCTGGTCACATTCATGCAGAACCTGACGTGGGCTTTTCATAATGGAATACCCGGCTCCATCGTCACCATGGCAACTCCTGCGGTGGATTGGTCCGGGGCTTGGGATTATGACGCTCTGGCGGATATCGTGGATGGATTATTCATCATGGGTTACGACTACCATTGGGGCGGCAGTTCGAATGCTGGTCCCGTCAGCCCCCTGGACGGTTTTAGCCGGACCGTCCGCTGGTCTGTCGACGACTACCTCGC
Source organism: Fidelibacterota bacterium (assembly GCA_042568495.1). Taxonomy (GTDB): domain Bacteria; phylum Fidelibacterota; class Marinisomatia; order SCGC-AAA003-L08; family TS1B11. The sequence continues at coordinate 8,187 of JBHPIW010000057.1, forward strand.
CAAAACCGGTGGCAAGAGCGATAAGATCATTCTCGGTCTCCCTTACTACGGCTACGATTGGCCCGTTCTGAAAGAGCAGAAATATGCCTCGACCTTAGGCCAGGGTACAGCTCGCCTGTACACTCAGGCCTCCCCTATGGCTCAATCGAGTGGGTATCGCTGGGACAATAATTCTTCAACTCCCTGGTTTAATTATCTGACAGGGACAACCTACCATCAGGTCTGGTGGGATGACAGCCTGAGCCTTTCACTTAAGTACGATCTGGCTCTGGAAAATAATCTGGGAGGTGTAGGCATGTGGGCGCTCGGCTATGATGAAGGACATACCGAATTATGGGGTGCCCTCTCCGATCACTTTCTTGTTTCCCATACCGCCCCGCCGCAGAAGCCCAGCGGGCTGATCGCTCTTAATAACACCGATGGCTCGATCACAGTTTCCGTACCCCAAGTAGCCTACACCGACAGTTATCACGTTTATATCACAACTGATGGTAATACCTACACACATCATGCAGCCTCAAACCGCCCCGCCCTGACCATGACCGATCTACCTTGGGACCAGCCGGTATATTTAACTGTCACGGCATCCAACG
>JBHPIW010000058.1:0-8662 GCA_042568495.1 Fidelibacterota bacterium
CAACATATGGATGCCCTGTTCGGGTGAAAAACGCTTTCTGGACACAATCTTGCCCCCCTGCTAAGCAAGCAGAGATTCGCTCTCTAGTTTATAGACGGGAATAAAGGAGAGAATCGGGAGCCGTTCACTACAATCAGTATGCTACCGGGTGGTCTTCTCGACGGAGACGCTGTTCCTGCGGTTGAGGATCTCAGCACGTCCCCGGAACCGGTCTTCAGCGAATCCTGCTCCAGTGTCTGAGCATTCGTGTGAATGGGTATGAGAACCGGCATAATCACCAAGTATAGTGCAGCTCGCCATGAGCTGTTAATGAACCTGCGGGTGAGAACATGCTGGACTTTCATGGAACCCTCCCTGGCTTAGACAAATGGATGGGTTATAGAATATTCGTGCCCTCAGGTACTCGTCATTATCGATATGATTACAGATGCGAAGCTTGATTAATCGGGCGGGACGGTGACCAGTGCCAGGTGGCACTGAATGCGCTGAAAAACAGCACTGCGGAACCTTCTTCTTGATGGCTCCGCGGTATAATAGGGAAATCCATTTCCATTTATAGAAGCAAGCGTTCATTCAAAAGCGTTACTGGTTAAGCCTGTTCACCAATGGCCAAATCCTTGCCACATATTCCAAACTTCAGCGATTTGGGGGACAATTCGGGAAAGTACCTATCACCTTTCAATACAAATACTTAACAGGGTTCTTTGAGACCGCCGTCGGTCCCGCAATAAAAACAAGGACTTAGGAGATATCCTAAGTCCTTTGACTATTGTAGGTTATCTGGTGATTTGGTCAGGAAATGTCATGGATTGACAGATTCATTAGCACTCTCATATCACTAATTGTTCAATCTATCAAACCTATATAAGACTGGTACCAAACACAAATCAATTAGGTTGATTTAAGTAGAACGGATACTTGACCGACCGACCATAGTCGTTGTCTTTATACAGATTGATATTTCCCGGAATTTCAAAAATATTGTCTTCGGTCAGGTTCTCAACTTCATCCACATAAATGGTCTGGTTATCCTCATCATCGTATACACTGGTAATCACCGTGAAAATTTCCATTAAAGCGAGTTGATTGTCCGTCGCAGGTTGGACGTGAATCCATTTGATTTGATTGAACGAACCGCTTTGCAGGGTCCAGGATTTATCGTCGTCATTGGCTCGTGGATGAGCGCCCCAGCTCCCTTCGCCGATAAACATCGTTCCGTTTTCATCGTCCCGTATAAATCCTTGCTCGCTGCCAGCATCATCAGATGGTTTCAACTGGTAGGTGATTTTATGCATATGGGAATCACCGTCTATGGAAAGATCCAATCCATATTGATAAAATAAACCTGCCCATTGCTCATACTGATAATCGTTTTCGGATTTCCTTTTAGTGTGCGGTCTCAGCGGCTTATGATAACCTGCGATTTTAAACGTGAAGTCTTTATGGATTTTCAGGTCTGCCTCAAGCCATTCGCGCTGTTCTCCACCCTCTTCGATTTCGGAGTTCAGTGCTATGATATGGAAAAACGTGCCCCCAAAGGAGAGGGAGTAGTAGATATTGGTGCTGTCTTCACCTTGGAAGGATGCATTGAATAATTTATTCAGAATACTCTTGTTACCATTTTCGTGATTACCATGCACCGGCACGAGGGGAATTTTGCGTCCATCCTTCGTCGTTGTCAGTGAATCCCAATCCGTCAGCCATCGATGCCAGCGGTCTGGATTGGTGCCATTGCCGCTGGTGAAATCACCGTTGAACACCACAAAGAGAGGGCGCAATCTCGCTACCATTGTATTGGAAGCACGGCTGGCCAGTAGCGGCTTATCGAAGCTTTTTGTATCTCCACCTGCGATGAATGTAAATGCTTTTGGTTGGTCCGGCGCGGTCCGGAAATAGTACCGATCGCCCACACCGCTACTATCCTGTATGACAAAATAGTAGGTTTGATCCGGCTCCAGATTTCGCAATTCCGCGTAGTAGGTGTTCATCTGGTAATAGTTGAGGAGTTTGCGGGTTGGGGATTGTTTGTTGGGATATTTCCAATACTTACGACCGTAGTCTTCCTTGCCATAGTATACCGTCGACTGATCACCTTTCAGTTGATCCCATATGATGGTCATCGTTGAGCTGGGATCATCGTTCCACACCAAGCGAAGCTTGTCAGTAGCGGCATATTCTTTTGGAGCCAGTTGACATGAGATAAGTGTGAAAACAGTTGCTGGAATGAGTATGATGACTGCGATTTGCGTTCTTTTTAAGTTCATTTTTTAACCTGCGTGAATAGTTAAGGATTCGAAACGGCTGGTTGTACCTCGTTATAGTGAAGTGGACCATTCATGTATGAAACTAGGAGAAACAATTTCCGTTTCCAAGGTTTAGATAAGGCCTCAACTGAAGCGTCCTGCGGTTTATCAGCACATTACATGCTTTCCTAGTTAGCCACCATTGGTCACCATTGGGTAAATTGAAACCCACCCGAGTTGGTGGCTTGCCCCATTTCCCTGCCTCTTCAGCAGATAGGCATTAATTCCCTAGCACTTTTCAATACATATACTTAGCAGGGTTCTTTGAGACCGCTGTCGGTCCCGCAGAAAATGAAATTCCCGCCATTAGGTGGGATTTTCTATTTCTATGGGGAAGATCGGAAAGATGAAGTGGTTTCCATGGTAGTGGAAATCTATCAGCCGATTACTACTTGATCTTCAAATCCCTGTAAACATCTTGTATCACACGTACCTTTGTCCCAATATTTTAACGCATCAGCATACCATAATCAGGGGATGACAGCGATGGAAAATATCCGAGTGTCTCGCGAGGATCTCGAGGCAATGGTAAAGGACGGGGAGTCTCTTTCAGGTCTGGATCTACAGGGAGCCGACCTCCAAGACATGCATCTGGTAGGGGTGGATCTCTCAGGTGCGAATTTAGCCCGCTCGAATCTCAGCCAGGCTCACCTGTATGGGGCGAATCTCCAGGGGGCCGACCTTTTCAAGGCGAATCTGGCCGGCGCCAATCTCAATGGAACCAATTTGACGGACTGTAATCTGCTGGCTGCCAATCTCGAAGAGGCCAGAATGTGTGATGTTGTCTTCGACAAGAAATTCGTCGTCATTAACGAGAAGCAAGCCCTCGAGGCCTATAAAAGTGGCGATAAAGAGACGGGCCGGTTGAAGATGGCTGAGGCACGGGATGTATACAGGCTATTGAAAAGGGCTCTGGAGGGTCAGGCTCATTCGAAAGATGTGGGTATGATATTCGCGCGTGAGATGATCGCCACCAGGAAGCTTTTACACATCTACTCGCCTCACAGATTCTGGCTGAAGTTAATCGATCTATCAATCGGATACGGTGAACGAATCGGACGGATCCTCGCTTCTATCCTCACAATTATCGTCATTTCGGCTTTTATGTATGGATTTGAAGGTCTGCAGTACAGAGATGCAATTATCCAATATGGAGCTGGTGAGCGCTTGCTGGATACGGTTGGAAATCTACTCTATTTCAGCACCGTGGTATTTACCACAGTGGGCTTCGGAGACATCACGCCGATCGGGCCGGTGAACAAACTCATCATGATGCTGGAGGGATTCTCCAGTATTATTTACATGGCCATGCTGATCATTGCTATCTACAAGCGAACCATGGAGCGGTAGGAGCCCTCCAGATACTTGAGGTTGAAGACAGTCAGCAGCGGATCAGGGATGCTGATCAGGCCTCAATCCAATGCCTCGTACACCGCCGTCGCGATCTGAATATCCTGCACCGCTACCCCAGTCAGATCGGCTACCGTGATCTGATCAGGTGCTGTCCGCCGCGCCGATTTGCCGACAATTATGTTACCCAGCTCTATAATCTCATCCCGGGATATATGGCCTGAATCCAGAGCGTGGTGGATCTCGCCTCGAACCAGGCATTGGGAAATGCTGTCGGCTACAACGATATCGGCTTTCTCCAGGATTCCCGGTTCGAGTTCCTGCTTGTTGGGAGTATCGGAGCCAACGGCTGTAATGTGCGTACCGGTCTGCAAGTCCGGTGATGCGAGCAGGGGTTCCGTTGCCGGGGTAGTGGTAACAATCAGACTACAGGTACGCAACACACTTCCGGAGTCTTGAGTTACCTCCACCGAGAAACCTTGCGACTCCATGTCGCGCTGGTAATGTGCCAACTGTTCCGCACCCCGTCCCCAGACCAGTACACCGCGGCATGATGTTACGGGCTTAAGGTACTCCAATTGCAGACGCGCCTGAACGCCGGTACCAACGATACCGATCCGCTCCACATTCGGGGGAGCCAGATATTTTGCAGCAATGGCCCCGGCAATCGCCGTGCGCACATCGGTAAGGTAGCCCTCATCCAATAGGATACTTACCAGCTCGCCGCTGTCCTGGCTGAAAAGCAGCATGAGACCGTTGCCCGAAGGCAGTCCTAGCTTGGGATTGTCATAGAAACCCGAGGCGATCTTGATAACGTAGTATGAACCCCCTCTAAGATAGCCATACTTGATATGTACCTCCCCTTTTTCCAGCAGTAACTCTCCCACCGGCGGCACGACAGCCTCGCCAGCCGAGTACGCCCGGAATCCCTCCTCGATAGCAGTGAGAAGATCAAGCTTGGGCAGGACCGAGTTGATCTGGTCCCTTGTAATAGTCTGCATACGACCTCCTTAACCTACCGATATGAAAGATATGCACAAAGGCGCTGGCTCAATCAGTGGGTCCATGAAGAACCTGCTTTAGTGTTTCAAGGCTGATATTCGCTCCACAGATCAGAAGGGCCACCGTTTTATTTTTGAAGTGCTCCTGGACCTTAAGGAACGATGCGATGGCCACGGCAGCAGCACCTTCAATCATCATATGGTGTGCCCGCATGAAAAGCAGCAGACTGGCACGGATCTCCTCCTCTGTGACCGTCAGGCAGGTATCCACTAGCTTCTGACAGAGCTCAAAAGTAACCGCCCCATCCTCGAGCCCCCCGGCGGTACCATCCGAGAGAGTAGGCAGCGACGGGATATCCACGATTCTCCCCGCTTCAAGCGATTGAATCATCACTTGGGAATTCTCCGGCGAACAACCGACGATCTCGACTGATGGAATTACATGCTTCAGGTACCCGGCGATACCTGAAATCAACCCGCCACCACCAAGCGACACAAATACCGCATCAATGGGACGTAGCTGCTGTTCCAGTTCTATTCCGATGGTACCTTGCCCGCCGATGACCTGCAGATCGTTATAGGGCGAAATATAGGTCATTCCTTTCTCGGCAGCATACTGCCGTGCATGAACCTCGGTCTCAGCGCAATCGAAGCCATAGGAACGCACTTCCGCACCTGACTGCTTGACGATCGCTACCTTGGAGGAATCCGCGTTCTCAGGCACAAAAATGATCCCCGGCGCGTCCAGCTTCTGCATACTGTAAGCCACCGCGGCACCATGGTTACCGGTGGATGCTGCTACAACGCCTTTGGACCTGACCGAATCTGCCAGCGACAGCAGCTTGTTCATTGCCCCACGCAATTTGAATGATCCGGTGTATTGCAGATTCTCCAGTTTGCAGTATACCTGCGCCCCGCTCTGCTGGCTGAGGGCAGGGGAATATTCCAGGATCGTTTGTCTAGCATACGGCCGGATACGCGCCTCGGCCCCCATGACTTCGTTCCGGATATCCATCACCCAGCCACCCTCAGTAGCTTCCAACCTGCACCGAATCTTGTACCGGGCATTCGATCTAGCCGCTTAGTTCCACGATCAGATCATGGATACGATCCAGCGCGGGGATTAGATAATCATGGGGCAGACCAAAGCTGATTCGCAGATGATGATCGATACCGAAGTGATCGCCCGGAACGATATAAACACTCTTTTCATCGCAGAGCCGTTCTGACAACACCGTCGAATTGATATCCAGATCATAGCGCACAAAGGCAATGGCCGCCGCTTGTGGAGGTGTCAGGCTGAAGGTGTCTCCATGGCTCTCCATCCATTCTTCCAGCACCACATATCCTTTTCGGATATACTCCCGCGCCCGCTGGATAAGTCTGGGACGAACTTCAGGAGACAGCGCCAGGGCGGCCAGGTGGTTGTCCAGCATGCCCCCGCTAATTGTGATGTATTCATGCCGTGCCCAGATGTCGTCTATGCTGTCCGCCGGCCCCACTACCCAGCCGATACGCAGTCCCGGTATGCCATACGCTTTGCTCAGGCTGCCGGTAGCGACTACTTTATCATAACGGCCGTAGAACGAGGGTGTCTCGGTATCCGTGACACGTTCCACGCCGCGATAAACCTCATCTGCCAGAATCCAGGCACCGACACGATCTGCGGCCGCCACTATGTCATCCATCTCCAATTCAGTGAGAATATGACCCGTCGGATTATTAGGATTACATACGGCGATAAGCCGGGTGGAGTCACTCACGGATTTCCTCAGATCATCCCCATCCAGCGTCCAGGATTGATCTTCCTGAAGGCTATACTCGCTGACTATCAGGCCAAGATTCTTGGCAATACCCCAGATCTGCATGTAGTTGGGGAACATGATGGAGATTCCCTCACCACGGTTCAGCAGCGTGTTTATGGAGATATAGTTGGCCTCTGCCGCTCCGATGGTCACCAGAACATTCTCCGGTCCGGCACCTGGATAAAGCGCGGCGATATGTTCCCGCAGCTCAGGGATCCCCTCGGCGTGGGGGTAGTTCAGACTGGTGCTCAGTAGCCCTTCAATCCTCGCGGGATCACGATCCAGTAATTCCCAAAGGAATACGGGATAGACACCACTCTCGGAGATGTTGTATTCCACCAGCTGTTCATATTTGGACATCATTCTTTCCAACAGGAACGGTTGGAATTCAGTCATGGCACTGGCCCTCCTTAGACTTTGTATACATACAAGAACTTATAATAAGGCAGATAAAACTACCGCACTAATTATCTCTGGCACAATCGATGAATTCCATGAGTTTCTCTCCAAGGTATTGATGAGATACTTATTGTTTCATTCTAGCACTTATATTGATAGGTTCTATCTGGATGAAATAGGCCTATCCCATATTCCCATTTTGTTAAAAACAATAACATCCAACGCTACTCCCGTCAGTCTCCAAAATTTCGCGGATGATGTGCGCGATGGATTAACTGCCCCTCGGAAATATATCCCCTGTGTTTACTTCTATGATGAGCGGGGCTCCCGGCTTTTTGAAGAAATCTGCCGGCAGCCCGAGTATTACCCTACACGAGCGGAAGCAGAAATACTGCAGATGTATTCTGCGGATATCGCCAACCTGTTCACCGAGAATGCCGCTCTAATTGAACTGGGCAGTGGTAGTTCGATCAAAACCCGATACCTGATTGAAGCCTTTCTGGAGCGGCACGGCAACGCACACTATATCCCCATCGATGTCTCTGATATAATACTGGAGGCAAGTGCCGCGGACTTGCGTTCCCATTACTCCCATTTGACCGTTGAGCCGGTGGTTGCCCGCTATGAAGATGGTTTGGCCCGGATTGAAGAGACTCATCAGGAGCCCAAACTGGTGCTTTGGCTGGGGGGCAGCATCGGTAATCTGGGTCAGAAAGAAGCTGCCGCTTTTCTCAGGAATATTGTCCACGGTCTGACGCAACAGGACCTGCTATTGGTTGGAATTGACCTGTTCAAAGACAAGTCAGTTCTTGAGTCGGCTTATAATGATTCGGCAGGTGTAACCGCCGAGTTCAATCTGAATATGCTGAATCGTATCAACAACGAGCTGGGTGGGAACTTTAACCTTGGCAATTTTTCCCATCAGGCCGTTTTTAATGAAGCTGCCGGCCGGATTGAAATGTATTTACGCAGTAATCTTGCGCAAACGATTCGTATAGCTGATCTGGATCTGGATATTGAGCTTGCCAATGGAGAATTGATCCACACCGAGAACTCCTATAAATATAAACTTGAGGAGATCGAAATCCTGGGACACAGGATCGGCCGCCGGTTGAAGAGGCAGTGGTTCGATTCAAAAAGACGATTCAGTTTGAATCTGTTTGCCGCCAATAATAGCTAGATCCGGCAAACAGATTACCCGGGAACACCTGTTTCAGTAGGATTACTTTCATCTCCACTCCACCCGTACCAGCCGCCATCATAGATGGAGATGGATTTCCAGCCCATTAGCCAGGCAAAGAAAAAAGCCTCACTGGCTCGCCAGCCCGTTCCGCAGTAGAACGCGATGTGTTTCTCGGGAATAATACCCCCGTCCCGCCAGTTCTTCTTGATCTCGTGATAACTGCGCATGGTATCATCATGATTCCGGTAGTTTTCCATGTGATAGGCATCCGAGCCGCAGTTCCCGAATACCGCTCCCGGAATTCGCCCTTTGGGCTGGATATAATGATAGCCGCTGACTTCACCGATAAACTCAGCCCAACTCCGAACACTTACCAATTCAGAATTCGGATCAGCGATCATTTGCTTCGCTTGATCCGTATCCACAATCAACTCAGGACATTCAGGGATATTCAACCCAGTTTCCACTACAGGATTCGGTAAAGTTTCCTCTCTGGTGATTGAACCACCTGCCTTGAGCCACGCTGCCAGACCGCCGTCCAACACACGCACATCCTTGACACCGGCATACATCAAGAGCAGGGCAGCGCGCATGGATGCCAGTTGTCCCGCTTGCTGGCCC